>NZ_BAABHD010000073.1:0-73674 GCF_039541915.1 Nibrella saemangeumensis | reverse complement strand
CGGTATGTTGATGTAGCCCGTGTACTCAAATCCAAAGTAGTCCGGCTTCTGGCGGGGCGCCAACGAGAACTGACCCACCACGGCCTGGGCCACCGGCGTCTTGCCTTCAATCTCACTCACACTGCGGCTCCACATGTGCTCATAGTAGCTGTAGCGCAGACCCGCCACCGGACTGCTCAGGCTCTCAGCCACCCGAACACCATCCCCACAGGTTTCGGCAACCCTGGCCCTATCATTTTTAAGGATACTCTGATCAGGTTGTTTGACAGAAAGACAAAGCTTTGCTTTTTCAGCATAAATGCTGCTTTGATCAGCTTGCCCATGGCTTCTCAACAATCGAAAACAATTATCGGATGCATTAACAAACCGGCCTTTTACAGTATAAGAAACTTCTGGCTTAGCCGGAAAGGAAAGGGCATCACCAATATAATCTACATAACTACCCCCCGTAATTTCAAATCCATTGGGAACAAGTAACTTCAATCGAAAACGATTTGAACCTTCCAACAGGAACAAAACACTTGATGGAATATTCATCAATTCTGCCCTGATTGTTAATTCAATTTCTTCGCCAACCGCAACGGTTGATTTGGACGTTGCGATGGAAAAGCGGATGGGATCATTACTTATGAAAACTTTTTTATAGGGGGTAGGAGGTCTCCCAAAAGGTGGCTTCAAATAATCTGAGCCAGTAGCAGCGGATGATAAAAAAGCCGCTAAAAATGGCAACAGGAAAAGTGCGGCAAAGTTTTTTTGCCATTTTTCTGTAAATGTTTGCATAAAAAAGCCAGGTACTAATTGGGGTTTAAATTCAAGAAGGGCAACAAAACTGATGTACTATTATTCAAATTGCGTAAATAGTACACAAAACTACTATATACGTTTAGCACATTAACTTCAAGGGCACTAATTTATGGCTTAATAATAGAAAATTTTAGTAACAACTTTCATTTGATATGAAAATATTTATCAAAAATACTATTACAATAGGATGGCAGCTTCAACGTATTTTAATTGATTGGAGGTAAATAAAAGGTATATAAATAAAAGAAGCCGGGAGCGCTCCCGGCTTCTTTAAATCTAATCGGTATAATAATTTATAGAGATGCTTACAAAGCAGCTTTCAGTTTTTGTTCCAGAACGGTTTTCGGCACAGCACCAATAACTTTGTCAATCATCTGACCGTTCTTGAATACCATTAGTGTCGGAATGCTTCGGATACCAAACTGCATCGGAATGCGGGCGTTCTGGTCAACATCCATTTTAGCAACTACGGCCTGACCATCGTACTCATCGGCGAGTTGCTCTACAACCGGGCCAATCATCTTACAAGGACCACACCACTCTGCCCAAAAATCTACCAGTACTGGTTTATCGGAATTAATTAAGTCGTTGAAGTTCGCGTCGGTTGCTTCAATAGCTCTTGATGCCATGACAATTCAAGTTTAAATGTTGCAGATCAAATTCACCTTCATAAACCGATTCGGTCCGATTAAGTTCCAAAACGTATGATGAGCTTTTAAAAGGTAATCTGCTTCCTGTGCTTAAACCCGGCGTTTCACCACCTCAACTTTCTCATGCAAAAAACTGGACATCAGCCGCTGGCTATCCTTATAATTAAAAACCTGCCCTTCGGTCCGTACAGCATCAATCAGAGTCATATCGAGCGTATGGGTCAGCCAGCCTTCTTTCTGGGGTACCTCGGTGGTCAGAATACCGTCTTCCGGCAGGTTGTGGTCGGGCGTGCAGTACATAGCCGCATAGCCGTAGTTAATGTCCACCGCCGGTGACCAGAGGGCATTACCGACGGTCTGTGAAATGACGGTGTATGCCTGATTCTCCAGCGCCCGTGCTCGTGCGCCCACGTGTACCCGCGTGGCCCCGCGAATGGTTTCCGTACAACTGGGAGCCAGGATGACCGAAGCCCCGGCGGCACTCAGCAGTTGTGAGCCCAGCGCAAATTCGACATCGTAACAGATCTGGATACCAAAACAACCCCAAGCGGCTTCAAACACGGTGAGCGTTTTAGGTGCGCTGTGGATGCCCCATACCTCATCTTCAAACCGGGTCATGAAGAACTTATCCTGGTAACCCACCAGCCCCTTCGGCGAAAACACAAAAGCCCGGTTGAAAATACTGCCATCTTCGGGCACCGGCAGACTGGGAGCGACAATGACCACCCCATATTCCCTCGCCAGTTCGGCAAACACCCCAATGAAGTCGGCGCGGAGAACATGAAGTTCCTGCACCTGCCAGCGAATATCACCCCGTACTTCGGGCGGAAACAGGCTCACCAGTTCCATGGAGCCGTATTCCGGAAACAGCAGCAGTTGCGCCTTCTGCCGAACAGCCGCTTCAACCCACTGGTTAACGTGCGCCCGCCAGGTATCAAAACTGGTATGCTCCGTGATTGGGTATTGAGCCGCAGCAACGGTTAGGTTCATATCTTTTCAATGATAGAATGATAGAATTGCTGAATGATTGAATGCGGTAAACCATCCCATTTCATTCTATAATTCAATCATTCCATCATTCTATAATTCCTTTACCCAAAACGTCATCAACTTCGGCGAAGATGTGTCCTCGCCAATGTCCGGCCAGGTCAACGTGGCCTGCAAGGCTGGTTCTTTGCGGTAGCCTCGTTTTAGCCAGAACCCATCGTTCGGCCGGTAGTTGACGGGTCGGGCGGGATGGTTCTCCGGCCGGTCCACCGAACAGAAACACGCCAGGGTATACGTCTGAAAGGTGCGGGCAAAGGCTTCCCGCTCATCGAAAAACCGGTGACCTATACCCTGGCCGCGATATTCATGCAGCAGCAGGCTTTCGCCAAAGTAGAAGATGGTGCTGAGGTCATAACCGGCCTGTTCGAAGGGCTGCCGGATTTCCGGCATTTCGTCGACCAGCGGCAGACCCGTGGTGGCTCCCACCATCTGCCGACCATGGCAGATAGCAAACATAAAAGAGCGCTCCGATTGGATGTAGGTTTTCAGATACTCTTTCTCGTAGTCCGGCGATCCTTCGTAGAGATAAGGAAAATCGCGAAATACCCGAATGCGCAGAGCCGCCAGATCATCTAAAACATGGCCAATCTCTGCGCCGACCCTGGTCATAAATGATAATGACTCCTGGAACATTCGTTACGATACCAGTTTAATCCAGAGGGGCAGGTTATAATAGGTAGTTACCCGGCTGATCTTCCCTTCTGTCACTTCCAGAAACGCAGCCGCAGGTAACACATAGCGCTGACCGTTAGCCTCGGGCAAGCCCTCCTCTCCTTTTTTATAGACCCCATTGACCACAAACTCAACGGCTACACGGCGGCCAGATGTCTCCGTAAAGAAAACCATATCCGTCAGCGTCTCTTCATACGACTCGTCCATGTGGCCGAGAAACTCGGTAAACTTTTCGATGCCAACTCTTGGGTCACCCTGATTCGGTTCATGGCGTACGTCAGGGTGCAGCAGGGCCAGCATGCCATCCCAGTCTTTATTATTGAACGCTGAGTAATACTGTTGAACAATTTCCAGTGACGTCATCGTGTACTAAGTGTTTTATCCCAAATTTTGCATGTTGCGACACGGAATCGCTTAATGTGCAACCCGAACTTGTCTCATTAGGTTTTATTTCGGCTGCCGCTAAAATGGTTTCAACCCATATATTTGAAAAGGCCAAATATGTATGTGATGAGTGATAGCACTAACTGGACTCCGTATCCAGAAGACAACTTTCTTGGATTAACAGATTCCAATCTGATTAATGAAGCAGAAGCCGCAGGTATCACGAAAGCCGAACTCTTGATATTTGGCTTTGATGTTGATGAACCCATCTCCGTGTGGTTAATACTGGACATTCATAAGCATGCATTTGGACACATGTATGACTGGGCGGGTAAATGGCGTACCACGCAGGTAACTGTCGGCCAACTCGTCCCTCCCGCTCCTAACCAGGTACTGCATTTAATGTATCAGTTTGTGGATAATCTGAATTTCAAGCTTTCGGTAGCAACTACACGGCAAGACCAACTTGACTGTCTCACATTTGCTCATTATGAGTTTGTTCGGATACATCCGTTCACTAATGGCAACGGTCGTACAGGTAGGATGTTGATGAATCTGGTAGCACTGAAGCTTGGATATCAACCTTTACAACTTTACCACCGGGAAGGTGAAAGCAGAAAAGTTTACATCAACGACATGAAAGCTGCCGACCGTGGAGACTTCACTCGCTTAAGAGTGCTTATCGACGAAGAACTGATTCCCTTTTAACTCCTGCTCGCGTAGTACTTTTTGCACGATTTTATTAATCTTCGGCCGTGATACAGTCTGATCTTCTAATGACATGGTAGAAAACACAGTATCGGCCAGTACTTTCGCAAGGAAGTTCTTGTCTCTGAGCTGGGGATATTTTTCGTAAAACGTCATATCTCCTTGATAACTCTTTTTAATTTAATCCGGTTTCCAACTACGCCACTTTACAACTCACGCCATCAATCTGCTCCAGTGCCCGCACCAGTTCGTTGGCAGGGCGGACCTTCACTGTACGCGACAGCAGACTGACTTCGACGCGCTCGTCGGGGTCGGCCACGGTCAGGATCAGGGTGCAGTTGCCGGGGTACGCTTTAGTCAGTTCACCCATGCGGGCGACTACCTGTTCGTTCAGGTAAGGTAACTCCAGGGAAACCCGCAATTCTTTGCAGAACTTATCGCGCATTTCGCTGAGCAGCCGGATGTTGGTTGGCTTAAACTCCAGATTATCCGAATTCCAGCGGTTCTGGGTTTTGCCCGTTACGTGCAGAAAACGGCCCACCTCAATGTACTGGCCCATCCGGACGAAGTCTTCACCAAACAGCGTCATCTCCAGCGAACCGTTGTAGTCTTCCAGCTTAAAGATCAGGAACGGATTACCATTGCGGGCAATTTTGTTGATAACGGAAGTCACGATACCGCCTACCTTGATCTCAGGAGATTTGCTCTCGTACACCTGGTCGAGCTGGCAGTTGCAGAAGGCATCCATCTCAATGCGGAACTCATCGAGCGGGTGGCCGGTGATGTAAAAGCCGACGACTTCTTTTTCAAACTTCAGCTTCTCGATCTGATTCCAGGGCGGCACAACAGGTGCTTTGGGGCGAGAAATTTCCATGACCCCGCCGACCATCGAGCCGAACAGAGAATTCTGGGCTGCGGCTTTATCCTGGTGGTAATTGTTGGCGTACCGAATCAACTTCTCTAGGAACGACGAGGTTTCGCCGGCCGGTATATCAAAGTACTGTGCCCGGTGGTATTCATCCAGCGCATCAAAACCACCGGCATAGGCCAGCGATTCGAGGGTTTTCTTGTTTACTGTGCGCAGGTTAACCCGGATGATGAAGTCGAAGACGTCTTTAAAGGGCCCATTAGTCGTACGCTCTTCGATAATGGCTTCTACGGCTGCGTCGCCCGCTCCTTTAATACCCGCCAACCCGAAGCGGATTTCGCCTTTTTTGTTCACGCCAAACACCCGCTCCGATTCATTAACATCCGGGCCCAATACCGGAATACCCAGGTTCTTACACTCTTCGAGGAAGAAGGTAATCTTCTCGATGTTTCCTAAGCAGGAGGTCAGGACGGCAGCCATGTACTCGGCTGGGTAGTAAGTTTTGAGGTAAGCCGTCTGGTAGGCGACAAAGGCGTAGCAGGTTGAGTGCGACTTATTAAAGGCGTATGACGCGAAGGCCTCCCAGTCGGTCCAGACTTTTTCGCAGATTTTCAGGTTCAGCCCGTTGGCTTTGCAGCCATCCATAAACTTTCCCTTCATCTTATCGAGCACGTCCTTTTGCTTCTTACCCATGGCCTTCCGCAGCACGTCGGCATCGCCTTTAGTAAAGTTACCCAGCTTTTGAGACAGCAGCATCAACTGCTCCTGGTAAACCGTAATACCATAGGTATCAGCCAGATACTCCTCCATCTCGGGGAGATCGTACTTTACCTCCTCGCGGCCGTGCTTTCGGTTAATAAACGTAGGGATGTACTGAATTGGGCCGGGACGGTACAAGGCGTTCATCGCAATCAGGTCTTCAAACCGGTCGGGCTTGAGGTCCTTCATGTATTTCTTCATCCCGTCGGATTCAAACTGGAAAATAGCGTTGGTTTCACCCCGCTGAAACAGCTCGTACGCCTTCGGATCATCGAGTGGAATATCGTCAATGTCTGTTTCAACCCCGTTGACAAACAGCCCCCCGTGGTTCTGCTTCACCAGCCGCAGACACTCCTTAATGATAGTGAGGTTTCGCAACCCCAGAAAGTCCATCTTGATTACCCCCGCATCCTCAATTACTTTACCCTCATACTGGGTGATAATGAGGTTGGTATCTTTGGAGGTTGAAACCGGTACGATATTCGACAGGTCATCGGGGGCAATAATGATACCGGCCGCGTGAACTCCTGTGTTCCGGACGGTACCTTCAAGCCGGCGTGCCTGCTGAAGCACATTCTGCACCTTCTCGGTATCAATGAGCTTCATGGCCCGCCCCACACTCTGATCACCTGCTTCCAGGGCCCGCATCCGTTTCACGTTTTCCACCTCTTCGGGCTGAATCAGATTGGACAGCCCACCGGGGCCGTCAATGGGATCTTCAAAAATGCGCCGGAGCGTCATGTTGTACGTCGGCTTGTCGGGCACAAGCTTGGCGAGGGCGTTGGCGTCGTTGAGGGGCAGGTCCATTACCCGCGATACATCCTTGATCGCCGATTTGGCTGCCATGGTGCCGTAGGTCACAATGGCGGCTACCTGCTGCTTACCGTATTTCTGCACCACATAATCAATCACCTTCTGGCGGCCTTCGTCGTCGAAGTCCGTATCAATATCGGGCATCGATTTCCGGTCGGGGTTCAGGAACCGTTCGAAAAGCAGATCGTACTTAATCGGATCGATATTCGTAATACCAATGCAGTAGGCTACCGCCGAGCCCGCGGCAGAACCCCGGCCCGGCCCTACCATCACGCCCAAATCGCGCCCGGCCTTGATAAAGTCGGCCACAATCAGGAAGTAGCCGGCAAAGCCCATGGTTTTGATCGTAAAAAGCTCAAAATCAAGGCGCTCCTGTACGTGCGACTCAATTTCGCCGTACCGTTTCCGGGCTCCCTCAAACGTCAGGTGTTTCAGGTACTCCCACTGATTGGCAACATCGTCGTCGTGAATCTGAAACTCTTTGGGAATGGGAAAATTAGGGAGCAGAATATCCCGTTTCAGCTTGAGCGTCTCCACCTTATCGACAATCTCGTTGGTATTATCGATAGCCTGCGGCAGGTCGTGAAACAGGGTACTCATCTCCTGGGTGTTCTTGAAATAGAACTGATCGGAGAAAAACGCAAACCGGGTATTTTTAGGCATTGCTTCGTCGTCGCTGAATTCCTTCATCGAGGGCGTGCTCTGCTTCTCGCCGGTGTTTACGCACAAGAGAATATCGTGCGCCACCCAATCGTCGCGATCGACGTAGTGCGAATCATTCGACGCAATAATCTTTACATTGTACTTGGTAGCAAACTTAACCAGTACTTCGTTGGCTTTAATCTGATCGGGTATTTCGTGCCGCTGGAGTTCTACGTAATAATCCTCTCCAAACTGGTCGAGCCACCATTTAAACTCTTTTTCGCCCTCAGCCTCTCCTTTTCTCAGAATCGTTTTGGGCACGATAGCCCCAATACAGCAGGTGGTGGCAATCAGGCCCTCTTTGTATTTTTCAATCAGCGCTTTGGTAACCCTGGGGTACTTACCGTAGAGGCCTTCCATATACCCCAGCGAGCAGAGCTTAACCAGGTTTTTGTAGCCGGTCGGGTTTTTGGCGAGCAGGAGCTGGTGGTACCGAATATCTTTCTGCTCCTTGGTAAACTGCTTGCGGGTGTGATCGTCTACCACGTAAAACTCGCAGCCGACAATGGGCTTGATACCCTGCTTGGCAGCTTCAGCCACAAACTCAAACACGCCAAACATATTCCCGTGATCCGTGATGGCCACGGCGGGCATGTTGTCGGCTTTGGCTTTCTTGATAAGTTTCTTAATATCCGCCTGCCCGTCGAGCAGGGAATACTGGGTGTGGCAGTGGAGGTGGGAGAATTGCATATTCAGTCTGAATAGCACCGGCTACCCGGCAGGATTTACAGGATTAGAAGGATAAACAGGATACCGTTCTTCGGTAAAAATAAGGGAATTCGCGGTGGGTTAGAAGGGCCGCTACGGAGAAAATTATATGTGTGCAGGTAAGTTCCTGCTACCCACGTAAATACTTTTCAATAGTTCCAGCGTATCGGGCTGGACTGTTGCCGTGTGTAGCATCGAAACTGTTCAGGTTGGAGGTCAAAAATGGCGCAACAGAACGACAGGGTTTTCTTTTTCAAATAAGCTGCCTGTAACGCTTCTTCCCTGACTCGGTCTGAACCATAGTACCGCAACAACTCTACAATATCGGCCCAGAGTCCATAATTAAGCACCTTCTCCTAGCATACTTATTCTGCTTTGTTATCTGGAGCGTTCCAACCTTTATACAGCTTCTCATATTCAGCCTCGGTTAGCAGACTCACTTGATAAGGCTGGGGAAAACGCTTGCTCCGGGCGTTATTGTAAACATAGCTGGAAAGCGAGTAGGCGAAGTCTGAGGGCTTATAACGGTTCAAGGCCGAATTGCTGACCGGCCGGTCATGAATCCAGATGGCGTATTTTTTACCGTTCTTCAGGGATTCAAAATAAGCCGGCGAGGGTGATTTTTTGGGAGGACGGGTAGGAATCGGCGCAAATCCCCGCGCCTGTGTGGCATTCGCCTGCTGCTGCGAGGTCATCTTCCTGAATATCTGGTCGGCCACTTCCCGACCTTCGTGGCCCCAGTCAAATCCATACCGGGGAAATCGGGCCTGCTGCCCGGCCGGGAGAGGGAGTTTCGCTTCCTTAACAATGCGTTCGTAGTCTTCCAGTTCGGCCGGGCTTGCTCCCTGCCCGACCGATTCTGGTTTAGCCGCTTTCGTTTCCAGACGCGGCACTGGCTTTGTTTTTTCCTGAGCCTGGCTATGCTCGCTAAACAGAAAACCGACTACGAAAATAACGGGTGCCAGGGCCACTTTCTTCAGGAGCATGCCGGCCGGATTGGAGGATTTCGTTATCATGATCATTCTTTTTTTGGTACCTGAGAAGTTAAAACGGCTGGTCAGCGTGCCTTCGCTGTTTGTGCGGAGTTTAGCCAATAAGAGGTGTTGATAGCGTTTTGGATTGCCATATGCACTGTTTACAGCCTCATCAGCCAGAAATTCATGGTTTAGCTCAATGGCTTTCCGGTACAGAAACAGGACAGGGTTCAGCCACCCAAAGGCCAAAACCAGTTCCATGAATAAAATATCCAGCGAATGTTTCTGGTGAATGTGCGCTGTTTCGTGCGCCAGCAGTTCGGCTTCAATACGCTGTTGCCGAAAGTCGTTTTCGTTTACATAGATCGTATTGAAAAACGAATAGATCGGTGTGTCTTCCCGGAGCAGGACCACGCGGGTACCCTGCCACCGGGCAACGGGATTTCGGACTGCCTTTTTGACCAGAACGACTAAATTTCTCCCAAAACGAAGCAGAAACCCGGCCGTTATGAAGGCATATACCCAATAAAACATGTTAGTGAAAGGAACCGGCTTTTCTGTATCCACAACCGCTGGCGCGTCTGGATTACGTATGCTGGCTGGAGACGTCGGGACTGTTGGCGCTGGCTGAACGTGCTGCGTCACCACCGAACGGTTCAACAGGTCAGGCATCAGCGGGGCTCTTCCGTCAACGGAAATCAGCGGGACTGCCCCCGAAAAGACAATGGCGAACAACAGATAAAACCGGTTAAACTGGTGCATTTTTTCCCGCTCCAGAAAAAGCAGATAAACCAGCAGGAGTATGCCCGAGCAGGCAGTCATTTTCAGCAGGTATACTATCATTTCTTTTGCTTTTTAGTGATCTCCTGGTCAACAACCTGCCGCAACTCCTCCAGTTCATCGGCCGTTAGATTGGTATTGGTCGCAAAAAATGAAGCAAACTGCATAGCGGAATTATTGAAGAAGTTTTTGATAAGTCCGTTGACTTGCCGGGCAAAATAATCGGTCTTACTGATGAGCGGGTAGTATTGGCGGGAGTTACCGTGTACTTCGTAAGCAATAACGCCTTTTTCCTGCATCCGCTTCAGCAGCGTAGCCACCGTCGTCGGAGCTGGTTTAGGTTCCGGCAAGTACTCCATCAGGTCTTTGAAGTAAATTTTTTCCTGCTGCCAGATATGCTCCATGAGCTGCTCTTCGGTTTTAGACAACTGCATATCTCTACAAAATTAGAATGTTTTCTACAAATGTAGAATAAAGATAAGTAAAAGCAGGTCCTATACCCTGCTTTTTTATCAGAAGCAGGCAAAAAAGGTAATGCATGACTTTCAGCCTGCCCCCGGAACATAGACAAAAAGGGGCAACTGAATGACCATCTGCCCCTTTTTGTCTGTATGAAGATTGGTTAGTCAACAACCCGCTCCAGCCCCTGGAAGTAATTACCGTCGACGTACCGATTCTCCAGAAAAATCAGGTCGTCGGGCTGGTCAGCAGGGTATCGTTGCAGTAGACCTTCAGGCGGTACGCATTCCCCCGCCCGGCACACAGTTGCCATAGGTAAGTGCCCAGGTGATAAATCAGCAGGTAGCCGTAGCGGCTCGAATGGGTTCGCTACGGCCATTTGCATTAGAGCACTATTTCGCCTTTCTTTGGAGCAGTAGGGTATACACTATAAGCCGAAGAAAGTCTGAATTATATACTGGGCATTAGATACAATTTAGCTCAGGCTATTTTACATCATCTAACCTTAGGCGAGTTTTCATAATCACACAATAACCATTATGTTAACTAATTTTTTACCATCACGAAAGGTAAAAAGCCTTTTATGGGAGTAAATCCATACTTTACCGATTTAAGAAATAGTGTTTAAACTCCGCCGGCTCTTCCAGCTCAACGGTAACGTATTTCGAAAACAGCTTCTCCCCTACCTGACTGCGCAGATATACCTACGTCGATCAGGCGAATTCCCTGCCCGGTCAGCCTAACGTTGTCGTACTTCTCCCCTCCCTGGTCCGAGGGTCTTTTCATGTCGCGATGCACGAATCCCGCCTGGTGGAGCTGCCGCTAACGCCACCACCAGGTTGTTGGCTCCGTACGAGCGGTGATTGGGGTATCGCTTCGGCATGGTCAAATATACAGCAGGGAAAGCAGTAGTTATTCGTAAAATCAACAAGTATATTTGTAAATAAGTCAACTACGCCATGCGCTTACTATCCACCCTCGCTTATGCCCTGTTGTTTTTGAGCTTCGCCCAGGCACAGCCCACGCAGAAACCAAAACTCGTTGTGACACCACTCAACGACCGGGTATTGGTACACACTACCTACGGCATTTACCAGAATACCGCATTCCCCTCCAACGGGCTCATCATCAACACCAGCGATGGCGTAGTACTGGTCGATACCGGCTGGGATACCCCGGAGGACACCGATAACACCCGGCAACTGCTGCGGTGGGTGGCCGATAACCTGCACCGACCCGTGCGTTTTTGCATCGTCACCCATTTCCATGACGACCGCGTGGGCGGAATCAGCGAAATGAGGAAAGCCGGTATCCGGGTCATCAGCACACCGCTGACAGCCCGTATGTCCGTAAAGGAAGGATACCCCTCGCCCGACCCTGTTTTGCCGGCCGATACCACCTTCACCATTGGGCAGGTGCCTATCCGCTGCTATTTTCCGGGCGAAGGCCATACCAGCGACAACATGGTGGTCTGGCTACCCAGTGAGCAGATTCTGCACGGCGGCTGTTTTGTCAAGAGTGTAGCCGCCTTTGGCATGGGCAACGTGGCCGATGCCAATCTGACCGAATGGACCAACTCCGTCCGGCGGGTAATCAACCAGTTTGGCACCGCTAAGATAGTGGTACCGGGTCATGAAGAATGGGGGGATACCCGAGCCCTGGAACATACCCTGCAACTGTTGGCGAAGCAGGCGGCTGCCCAAAAACGGTAAATACACTGACGCTGTTAGTAGCTGACCAGCGAGGAATCTACTCGGCAACCCCGGCGGGCCGGGGTAATTTGTTTGGTCTGAGTTCGTACATAGCCGCGTTTGGTCGGCACTGTGGCCCCCGGTTTCAGCACATACCCGTTCGACCTCACCACAAAAAATACACGCATTCCCCTGTTTGACCCTGGTGGCTCGATTGCGGGAGTGTAGTTTCCTGATTGGGCGATAAGGTTATACGACAGAAGCCGCAAAACCATTAGCTTTTGCGGCTTCTGTCAGTTTGTTTTATTTGGTAGAATTGAAAAGCTTCCTGAAAATTATTCGATAGGATCGATACTTGAGCCGGAACAACCTACAGCCAATACATCCTTCCGGTAAGTAGGCAAGAATACGAAGGTTGGACTATTACTCCCTATTGTTGCCATCTTCTTGTACCCTCTAGACTTCACATCGCGGATGTATATGATAAGCCCCTTGGTCTGTTCAACGGGTAACTTCATATAAGAATTAAATTGATTCGGCTTGATTGTAAAGGTACTGTAAGTCTTGGTAGACTTAACCACCGCTTCGGGCAGAATCGGCTGACTAACCAGGGTATAGTCGGAGGTTACCGCAATTTCGGCATTAGGGACAACCTCAGCATTGGGTGTAGTTGCGGTTGCGCATCCACCGGTAATTTTAAAAACCTGATAAACTTCATTATCTTTTAAGCCGGAAACACCGCCAACCCGTCCGTTCGGAACTTCCTCGCCATCGATCACTATCACAGGAATAGCTTCCAGCTTAGCGACAAGTGGATTCTTAGGGGTTACATCATGTTCAACAACATTCTCCTGATTACAGGCGACAAAGCTAATAGTGCTGGCAATGGTAGCGGCATAAACAGCCAAAGCTTTTACACGCGAAGCGATAAGGAATTGCATAGAATTTTTCATGGCGTTGAGTATTTGTTGTTTATCCGGCTTGCGCAGACTGATACATCCATCAGCCTGGTGCAGTTATTCCCGTATCAAGTCCCTCCTGTCACTATTCTAAAACGTAAATGCTTCGTTCGGGAACCCATCAAATCAGTACAAACCGCATACCAATATCACAAAGACACTTTCGTTGGTTTTGAGTACGGATTAATTAGAGGTAAGCATTCCATCTGGTGGGTAATTTTTTACTCAGTTATGGTAAAGGCATTCCTCTAACCAGGGTTCCTGACTACCCCTGTGACCTGCTTAAGCATTACGTTCAGCTCATTTAATCAAAAGCGCAGTCCTAAATGGCTCCGCAGCCCTTCCGCTGCGCGTTTTGGCAAATTTTTATGGTTTTTGCAACTATTCAGGTCGTCTGGTGGGAACTTCTGTTCACGTTCCTGAGGTTCTAATATTTTTCTAATAATTTTTGCAACGGCTGCCTCTCAATTAGCGTATTGTCCTAAAAAGCCAACCGCCTGTACGACGCATTATTTCTATGGAAACCCTGCATGATCCCACCAAACTTCCGCTTTCCGTCGTCATCATCACGCTTAATGCAGAACGCACCCTGCTGCAAACGCTCACATCCGTTATCGACTGGGCGGGCGAAATCGTGGTGGTTGACTCAGGCAGTACCGACGCGACCCTGACGATTGCCCGCATCATGGGCTGCCAGATTTACCACCGGACGTTCGACGGCTATGGACCGCAGAAGCAGTTTGCAGTAGATCAGGCCACAAATGACTGGGTGTTGCTGCTCGATGCCGATGAAGTAGTGGATAAAGAACTACAGCGGGAGATCTGGCGGGCAATGGCCATTCCTCCGGATGCGCAGCAGGCCTTCAGCGTATCGCGCCGGCTGATATTTATGGGGCGGGCCATGCAACACATTGGTGAAAGCCGCAAACCGCTGGTGCGTCTGTTTAACCGGAAACAATCTAAAGTCAGTTCAGCGATGGTTCACGAACAGGTTGAGGTAGCAGGTGATACAGTGCCCCTTACGGGTCTGCTCTGGCACTACAGCTATGGCTCCCTGCACGAATACCTGGAGAAACTCAACCGGTATACCACCATTGGTGCCGGAGAACTGGTAAAGGCCGGTCGCCGGCAAAGCCGTTTGCTTCTTCCCTTCCGGTTTCTCTGGACGTTTTTGTCTATTTATGTTTTCAAAGGCGGTTTTCTGGATGGCTTTGCCGGATTTACCTGGGCGCTATTTTCAGCCATCTACCCGGTAGCCAAATATACCAAGCTGCATGAACTGCGCACAAGTCAATCGGCAATGCACCCGGAGCCGACCAAATCGAAAAACCCGATAGCGACACTCAACGAAAACGAACGGTAGCTAAAGGGGCGTTGGCTTAGTGGGCATTTCCGTAGGCTTCATCCGGTTTTCAACGATCAGGAGATAGGGTCGTTGCCCTTGTGTTTCTTCAGAATTGGATCGTATTTTTACAAAACTATGACCCAATCCAGCCGTTTCATTGCTTGCCTGTTGCTTCTGTGCTTTATTCCATCCATTAGTTTTGCTCAGCCTGCTCCAGCCCTTACCTGGTGGAAACCATCAGACAGTACCTTCCCCGTAATTGACGGCCAGGCATGGTCAACGGAAATGGGTGATACCATCCAGCGGTTACCACCCCGTGCCAGGACAATAGTGCGCAAAGCCGTCTGGGATCTGTCGCGCCAAAGCGCGGGCCTTTCCATCCGGTTTGTGAGCAATGCTCCCCAACTTGTTGTCCGCTATAAAGTCACTGGTAATGTAGCCATGCCGCATATGCCGGCTACCGGGGTCAGTGGGGTAGATTTGTACGGGATAGACAGTGATGGCACGTGGCATCTGGCAGCCGGAAAATACAGTTTTAAAGATACTACCCAGTATACTTTTGCGCAGTTACGTCCCAATGATAATTACCATAAATTGGGCCGGGAGTATCGGCTGTACCTGCCCCTGTATACCAGTATCCGGGATCTGGAAATTGGCGTACCGGAAGGGAGTCGTTTTAGCGTACTACCGCAGCGCGCCGAAAAACCGATCGTCGTCTATGGTACGTCTATAGCCCAGGGAGCCTGCGCATCGCGGCCGGGTATGGCGTGGACCAATATGCTGGCGCGTAAACTCGACCGTACCGTCATAAACCTGGGATTCTCGGGCAATGGCCGGTTGGAGAAAGAAGTGATTGATCTGATCAATGAAATCGACGCTAAATTGTTTGTGCTGGACTGCCTGCCGAATTTAATCCAGCCGATTGTGGACCGCCAGGAACTGCAAAAGCGCATCACCGAATCCGTCAAAGCCATCCGGGCCAAACACCCCCATACGCCTATCCTGCTCACCGACCACGACGGTTACACGGAAGGCTACCTGATGCCCCACCGCCAGCCCCTGTTTGAACAGGCCAACCAGGATCTGGCCGAAGCGTATAAGCGGCTCACCGCCGACAACGTAACGGGTGTTTACCGGCTGCCCATTTCGGAGATCGGTATGGACCTGGACTGTATGGTCGACGGTACGCACCCGAACGACCTGGGCATGATGCGCTACGCCGAGGCCTACGAGACGAAGATCCGGGAGATACTGCAACAATCGGCTGGCGCCTTAAAGACCCAGATACCAACCCGCCAGAACCGCGAACCCGGCAGCTACAACTGGGAAGAAAGGCATAACGACATCCTGAAGCTGAACCTGACGGAGCCAACGCGCATTATGTTCTTGGGAAACTCCATTACCCATAATTGGGGCGGTAAACCAGTTAATAGTAATCGTATCGCCGGGGCAGATTCCTGGCAAAAATACCTGGCTCCGTTTCAGGTTCGTAATTTTGGATTTGGCTGGGATCGAATCGAAAATGTACTCTGGCGGGTGTACCATGACGAGTTGGACGGTATTTCGCCCGAACAGGTCCTCATCAACATCGGCACCAACAACCTCCACCTGAACACCGACGAGGAAATAGTCCAGGGCTTGAAACATCTGGTACAAGCCATCCGGCTTCGGCAGCCCAAAGCCAGGTTAACACTGTTAGGCATTTACCCCCGTCGGGAGCAGGAAGCGCGGGTAAGCGGTTTGAATTCAGGTATTCAGGCGCTAGCCCGGTCAGAGGATATTGGCTACCAGGATGTTGGCAAACTGCTTTTGTTGGCGAATGGAAAAATCAACGAAAAGTTCTTTTCCGATGGGCTTCATCCGAATGCAGCCGGTTACGAGGTGCTGGGGAAAGAACTGGTATCTCTTTTAAAACAAAAATAGCGCTATACCCATTTGCGTTTACTGGCCTTTTTGGTTTTGGCGATCTCTTCGTCCAGTATTGTCGCTTCAATAATGTAAGGTTTCAGCACTTCCGGATCAATGTCCTGAAGGGTCAGAAAGTCTCGGGTGTAGATCTGCTTGCGGTTGCCTTTGTCGAGGTAGCCCACTTCATCAGTTAGTTGGTAACCCCGGATAAAGCCCAGCCGCACGCCTGTTGTCTTCATGCCACCCCACGGCACCGAGCCCGGCCAAAGAAAACAAATCCGGCCGTAGCGGGAATAGATCGGCACGTTGTACGATAACTTTTCCTGACAGTTGGGGATGCAGTTGAAAATAATCTTCCGAAGCACCTCCACTATCTTCTGCTCGTCGGCCGGCAAAAATTCGAGCAGATCATCCAGGGTCTGGAAGTCGACAGGCTGGAATTTATTCATTGGGTCAAGTGCTGATTATTCAGCAATGTAAAGGTTTTCGACTTACAGACCATCTTCAACTGAGCGAACCTCCTATCGGATGAGTGTAATTAATTGAACCGTTTCTCAAACCAGTTTTACATATTACTGATGCTTGAGCACGCGCTGACGGTGCAGCACCCCGTTGGCTGTTTCCAACTCATGAATTTTAAGTTTTGCTCATTCGGCAAACCTGTAAACTGTTATTGTTTTGAAAACAGATGTGCATCAGACTCATGTTTAGCATCAGACACTTCCATGTGCCGGATGAATTCACCGAACAGGCGTGCCCGAAGTTGAGAGAATGTTACATAGCCGATTCCACCTGCCTCGCGGTAAAGTTGGTCGAAAATAGTATCGCTGCCTACCCCTGGCTCTAGTAAGAGGGGCCGTAGTCGTGCATTAAGTGGAGGTGCCTGAAAAAAGACGAGAACGTCACGAGCACTTCCAAGATGATAACGTTGCGGGGGCCGCACGACACGATGTATCGTCGCCTTAATGAAGTTACCCATCAGTAATCGGAGTACTTCCCCAAGATTCACCACCAGTGTGCCGCGTATAGCCGGAATTTTAACAAATTCATCACCAATCAGGGCCTCAAGACTAATAAAACCATTTTCGCACGGGGTTTGATACAGGAGTGTAATAACATCCATATCAAAATGAGCCGCCATGCGATCCGTACCGTTACCAGGCACATCTGCACATGCATTGAGAGGCACATCCGGATATTGGAAGAATCTAAGCTCTCCGCAACTTTTTTCAATAAGCATCTCGCTTAATACACTCCTGCTCTCAGGGGAAAGATTCAGTGCTTCCCCCATAGCCTCCAGCAGGTCGAGGGAGGTGCGATGTATACGTTCATAGTAGTTAACCCACGCGTCCCTAAAACCAGCGTCGGGAAAGATATTTGGAGAGTAAGCGTTTGAGGCTATATCCTCCTCAGATGTAATTCGTTCACGCACTTCTTCGGGCGACAATTCCGGCCCCATCGTATACTTCATACACAGGTCTTTTCCCTGACCGGTACCGAAGAATCTGGCAGTGCTCTCCAATCTATAACCAGTATAGCCCCGTACCTGCTCATGCCGGTCGAAAGCCTGCTTATAATCCTCTGGATGACCAAAGAATCCACGGGTGGCGTTAGATATAGCCTCAATTTCTTTGTCGGTAATGCCGTAATTTTTCACGTAAAAGAATCCAGATTTCGTAACGGCTTCCCGCAAGGCATCCAGGGCTCTTTGCCTTTCACCGGCTCCTTCAGCACCACGCAAGATGGAGAGGTCGATGACTGGAACACCAGGAGGGGCATCTGTCTCCGCGTACCAGTTCAGCTGGCTGTGTTGCCGGGCGCTGAAATCCCAGTTTTCGTGTTCTTTCTTTAGCTCAGTTTGCATAAAGTATCAATTGGGTAGTGTGACATTAGCTGGGACAATCCGTTTATAATTTGATTATACTACCTTTCTTAGTATAAAATATCTACTAAGCAGGGCCAACCATTAAATCCTTTGCTCCGTAATCCAATACGCTGGACTCGCCAACGAGTTCGATTTTGAAGATAAGCCAGCCGATACCAGGCAGCGGGTCCTGATATTCGCCATCACAAAAACCTTGTCCCAATGCAAAGTCCTGATGGTAAGGAATGACCAGATCCTTGCCCGATGCAGCGCGACAAAGCATCAGGTAAGCAAATTCTTTTAAAAGATATTCGACACATTCGCGTACTGCAGTCGGTGTGATGGTGTCTTCACTGAGTTTCGCACTAAGCACTGAATAACCCTTGTCGAGTACCGCTTTCTGAAACTGTTCATTGGTATTAAAGAGCCGACAAACATCGGCATAAGCATCCCAATAGCCTGGCAGTGATTCAATGTCACGCTCCCAGTCGAGAATCCGTAGCTTGGCTAATGGATTCTCAATTTGGGCGCGTTCCATTGCCCGTAAACAACGATTCCTGATATTCTGGCCTTCCGTCCTTACCTTAGTCGCGACTTTTTCCTCACCGTATCCGAGCGCCCTGTAGGTATGCGCAGAAATTGGACCCGGAACCACAATTGCAACCTCCCCAAAGAGTTGAGCCATGCCACAAACGGCTATTTCGATCCGCTTTCGTGTAAAGAAGGCATTTCCAGGACTTATACCGAAGAGCACAAGAGGTTGTTGGCTCAATAGGTCAAGACCTGTTCGCAAGGCTCGTGAATGGCTTAACGGAAGTATACTAAATCTACCTTCCAGTCCTTCAGAACCATAGTGATCGTAGTAAAAATAGTCTGCACTTGGTAGGGTTAGATCAGGAATATTAAAATAGGCAGGTTCTACGTCTGAATTATGGAAAGAATCCGGACGGATCGGCTTAAATGAAGCAGAAACTTGACCCATGGTACACTTATTGTTTCTGTAGATAATAGATGAAGAATATTTGGCAAGTGTACCGTTAATTGTCAAGAACGAGGTGGAGTATTGTTTTAAAAAGGTGGAGAGTTGTTTCAAAAACGTGGAGTATTTTTTCACCAAGGCAAAATTCTGCTTACGGCTGGCTCAATTGGCGGAAACTACCGCGCGAAACGCCAAATTCTTCCGTAAATACCCGGCTCAGGTAGCGGGGATCGGCAAAGCCTGGTACCACAAGCAGTTCTTCTCGCAGGAACAGTTTTCCAGGTAATAATTTGCAACGCGCCATAAGCCCGCAAGGTGGTCTCTCACAACTACCCGAGCCGTCAGCAAGACACTTGAGATATGTAAAAAAACTACTTTAGACAGAACAGGACATTACAGAACAGAGGAGGCCGTCCTGACCTAGCAGGACGGCCTCCTCTGCTTTAAAAACGTATCCGGGCATCAGCGGTGCTTGAGTACCCGCTGACGATGCAATACACCCTCAGCGGTCTCTACCTGCAGCAAATACATCCCTGCAGATAAACCACTTACCGAAGTCTTCAACTGGCCCATACCCTCTACAGGCTCCACCGTCCATTGCCCCTGCCGAAGACCCTTCAGATCAATTAGACTCACCTTAACCGGTTGATGTATGCCCCGAATGTCTACCTGCAAGACCTCTACCATTGGGTTCGGATACAACAGTACCTCCACTTGCTCTGCCGTAAATACCCCCTGCCGGGTGTTGCTGCTGCCAAACGCGCAACTGGCATCCAGCAGCGTTTCTGCACTACCTATCAAATTACCGTTCAGTGTCACCGTCAGCCGGATCACATACCCCTGTAAACCGTTCAGATTGCCCTTCGTTCCCTTAATAGCTATACTGGGTTCTCCCGCCACCGGCACAAACTCAACCTTTCCAATGGCTGTACCACCCGTTTCTATCGATTTATAATTGGTCGACTTAGGCGCTTTGTACGACCAGCTATAATCATAAGACCCTGGGGCAGCCACCACCGTCATGGTTATTGGCAGACTTATCTCTTCCCTGGCTGGCGGACTTGTCTTCACGCACAGGCTCGCAGGCCCTACAACCGAATTTGCACCCGTAGCAACAATGCTGACCGAAGCGGTGCCGGAACAACCCCCACCATTGGTAGCGGTCACCGAGTAAACAGTCGTGCCCGTTTGCGGAGTAACGGTGATGGTACTGCCGTTGGCTCCCGTACTCCACGCATAGGTGGCTCCACCAGTAGCCGTCAGAGTCACCGACTGCCCTGCACTGACGGCTGTTGCCGAAGCGCTAATGCTTGCCACAGGCGGGGTTTTATTTTCATCTACCAGAGCACTGGTGGTGGCCGTGCAGCCATTGGCTGCCGTTACCGTCACCGAGTACACCCCAGCTGCACTGACGGTCCGCACCGCACTGGTGGAGTTGTTCTCCCACCGGTAGCTCACTCCACCCGAGGCTGTCAGGCTTACCACCCCACTGGTGCAAGTCAAGGTCGCCGAGCTGGGACTGATCAGCGCCACCGGCACGCTGTTGTCCCCTGTGATGCTCACACTAGTGGTGGCCGTGCAGCCATTGGCCGAAGTGACCGTCACCGAGTATACCCCCGCACTGCTAATGGTCCGCACCGCGCTAGTGCTATTGTCCTCCCAGCGGTAACTCAATCCACCCGAGGCTGTCAGGCTCACTACCCCACTGGCACAAGCCAGCGTGGCCGAACTGGGACTGATCACGGCCACCGGCACACTGTTGTCTCCACTGATAGTCACACTGGTGGTGGCCGTGCAGCCATTGGCCGAAGTGACCGTCACCGAGTAGATAGCCGCCACACTCACTGGCAGCACTGCCGTGGTGGCTCCCGTACTCCAGCGGTAGCTTACCCCGCCTGATGCCGTTAAACTCACACTCGGATTGGCGCAAGTCAGCGTGGCAGAACTGGGACTGATCACGGCCACCGGCACACTGTTGTCTCCTGTGATGCTCACACTGGTTGTGGCCGTGCAGCCGTTGGCCGCTGTCACCGTCACCGAGTACCCCCCCGCACTGCTCACTACCCGAAAGGCACTGGTGGAGTTGTCTTCCCAGCGGTAGCTGATGCCCCCACTGGCCGTCAGGCTTACTGACCCACTGGCACAGGTCAGCGTGGCGGAGCTGGGATTGATCACCGCCACCGGCAGTGCGTTACCCGTCACCGTTACACTGGCCGTGGCCGTGCAATTGCTGGTCTGATCACTCACCACCAGCGTGAATACTTTTGGACCAGTCGTTGTGATGGTAGCCGTAACCAGGTTGGTACTGAGGCTACTCAGGCTTGCCCCCGCCGGAGCAGTCCAGCTATAACTCAGGTTGCTGCCTCCGGTAACCGTCGCAGATAAACTCACGGTCTGACCTACACACACACTGGTGGCTGAGGCTGTAGCTGACACGACTAGATTGCCTGCTACTCCTTGATACTCGACAGCACCAACATCCACCCGGCCACCCACGATGCGGGCATTGCCGGCCAGATCGGTCTGGGGCAGGGCCGTCACACTGTAAGGACCGCTCAGGGCCGTAGCACTATTGGGATCACCGGCATTGATGGCGGGAGTGCAACCATTGAGCTGTACCGTGCTGCCGCCGACAAAAGGTGAACTGCTGCTGGTGACGTTGTTGGTGCCGGTATAGCCGCTGACCGCAGGCTCAAACAGAGAGTAATTAGCCGTTAGCGTAGCGCTTATATTTGACAATGTGTTGCTGCCGCCATTGTTCCAGAACAGGCAGTTGGTCAGCACCGGATTCGAGTTAAAATTGAAGAGTGCCCCCCCACCGCTGGCTGAATTACCGCTAAAGCTACAGTTCACCAGGTTTGGATTAGAGCCATCACCATTGTATATACCTCCTCCGCTATCAGGCGTTGAGTTGGTGCTGAAACTGGAATTGACAATGCTCGGACTGGAGTTGCTGTTATACATAGCCCCACCGCCAAAAGCAGCCGTATTAGCCGAGAAGGTACAGTTGACCAGTCTGGGAGAAGCGCCCAGATTAGCTATCCCCCCCCCCAGGGTAGCCGCGTTGTTGGCCACAAAGCTGCAGTTACTCACCGTCGGACTGGAACCGGGTTCGTTAAGCATACCTCCACCCCGACTATCCGAATTGCCGCCGGTGATGACAAACCCGTCCAGCATAGCGGTGCTATTCAGGTTCGAGCCAAACTGGTTATGTATCACATGGTACGTGTTGTCGGTACTGTTGCCTACGGCACCAATGTCCCCGCTGAGGGTAGACGAGGAAGGCGTGGTCAGGTTGATCGGCGGTCGCTGGCTGCGGGCGGTTTCGGTGCCCGCAAAGCCGCCGTAAATGGCCACATTGTTCTTCATCTGGAAGCTAATGCTGCGGTTGGTCGTACCTGTCGGCTTGTAGGTACCAGCCGCTACCCATACTTCACCACCGCTCGTATTGGTGGCTACGGCATTGATCATGGCTTGCAAATCCCCGGAGGCATTGGCCCAACTGGTACCGTCGCCCGTGCCGCTAGCTGAAGGCTTGACATACCGAACAAAGAGGCAATCGCCCGCAGCACCACTTACTACTGCACTGGCCGTGGCGGTACAGCCGGCATTAGCCACCGTCACCGAATAGGTACCGGCCAGGCTTACACTGATAACCGGGGTAGTGGCTCCCGTGCTCCACTGGTACGTGCTGCCACCGCTGGCCGTCAGACTCACACTCGGACTGTCACACGAGAGCGTAGCCGAATTGGGATTGATGCTGGCCACAGGTTGCGCGTTGCCCGTCACGGTCGCACTGGCCGTGGCCGTACAACTGCTGGCCTGGTCGGTCACTACCACGGTAAATACCTTGGGACCAGCCGTTGATAGGGTAGCGCTGGTGGGGTTGGTGCTGAGACTACTCAGGTCTGCTCCTGCCGGTGTACTCCAGCTATAACTCAGGTTGCTGCCTCCGGTGACCGTCGCCGACAAACTCACGGCCTGACCTAAACAGACACTGTTGGCCGAAACCGTGACCGAAACCGCCACATTACCGGCTACACCTTGATACTCGAAAGCGCCTATATCCACCCGGTCGCCCACGATGCGGACATTGCCGGCCAGATCCGTTGGGGGCAGAGCCGTCACACTGTAAGGACCGCTCAGGGCCGTAGCACTGGCGGGATCACCGGCATTGATGGCGGAAGAACAACCATTAAGCTGTACATTACTACTGCCGACAAAAGGAGAACTGCTGTTGGTGAGGTTGTTAGAGCCAGTATAGCCATTGACCCCAGTTTCAAAAAGGGAGTAACTGGCAACTATCGAACCACTTGTTACATTCAGGAAGGTGTTGTTCCCACCATTGCCCCAAACCACACTATTGGCCAAAGTAGGATTAGATGAATCATTAAACATTCCCCTACCCAAACCAGACGTTGTTGAATTGGCGCTAAAGCTACAGTTGACCAGTCGCGGACTGGATGATAAATTACCGACTCCACCGCCAAAAGTAGCCGAGTTGGCGATGAAACTACAGTTGGCCAGAACGGGATTAGAGGCCGATTCATTATATATGCCTCCGCCAGAACCAGAGGTCGCCGTATTGGAGGTAAAACTACAGTTTGTCAGCGTCGGACTAGAACCAGTGTTAAACAGACCACCGCCCCCAAAAGCAGCGGTATTGGCGCTGAAGCTACAGTTAACCAATGCGGGATTGGACAAATCCAGATTGGCCATACCCCCACCCGCAGTGGCAGCGCCATTGGCCGTAAATAAGCAGTTACTTACACTGGGACTGGCAATTTCATTGAGCATGCCACCGCCCCCAGCATCCGAATTGCCCCTCGTGATGACAAATCCATCCAGAATGGCAGTACTGTTCAGATTGGTGTTGAATCGGTTATAAATTACATGGAAGCTGTTGTCCGTGATCACGCCTGCGGTACCAATATCTCCGCTGAGGGTGGACGAGGAAGGCGTGGTAAGACTGACCAGAGGTCGCTCGCTACGGTTTGTTTCCGTACCCACAAAGCCCCCATAAATACCCACATTATTGCGCATGTTAAAGCTGATGGTGCGGTCGGTGGTGGCTGTAGGCTTGTAGGTACCCCCGGCTACCCATACTTCACCACCTGCGGTATTGCCGGCAAGGGCATTAACCATGGCCTGCAGATCGGCAGACGCGTTGGCCCAACTGGTGCCGTCGCCCGTGCCACTGGCTGTAGGCTTAACATACCGCACGAGAAAACAGGACACCGAAGGACTCACGGTTACACTGGCCGTGGCCGTGCAGCCATTAGCCGCCGTCACCGTTACCGAGTAAACGCCGGCACTGCTAACAGTCCGCACCGGGTTGGTGGAGTTATCTTCCCAGCGGTAACTCACTCCGCCACTGGCCGTCAGACTAACCGAAGGACTGGCGCAGGTGAGGGTGACTGAACTGGGGCTGATCATCGCCGTTGGGGCCGTTCGATTAACGCCCACTGTCCGGCTGGCCGTAGCGATACACCCACTGGCATTGGTCACTGTCACGGAGTAGATGGTCGTCGTAAGTGGGGACACACTAATGACCGCAGTCGTTTGCCCGGTACTCCATTGGTACGTACTGCCCCCACTGGCGGTCAGACTCACACTCGGGCTGGCGCAGGTCACCGTCGCCGAACTAGGACTGATGGTAGCAGTGGCCGCTGAATTATCGATACTGATGGTCACACTGGTTGTGGCCGTGCAGCCGTTGGCCGCCGTCACCGTCACCGAGTACACACCCGCACTGCTCACCCCCCGCACCGGGTTGGTGGAATTGTTCTCCCAACGGTAGGTACCGCCCCCACTGGCCGTCAGGCTCACCGCCCCACTGGCACAGGTCAATGTATAAGCGGTGGGGCTGATCAACGCCGTAGGTGCTGTAAAATTGGACTCCACCATCCGACTGGCCGTAGCGAAACAGCTACTCCCATTGCTCACCGTGACCGAATACGTACCCGCCAGGCTCACACTGATAACCGGCGTAGTAGCCCCTGTGCTCCACAGGTACGTGCTGCCTCCGCTGGCCGTCAGACTCACACTCGGATTGGCACAGGTGAGGGTGGCTGAACTGGGACTGATGGCAGCAACCGGTTGCGCACTGCCTGTTATCGTTACACTGGCGGTGGCCGTACAATTGCTGGTCTGATCAGTTACTACCAGCGTGAACACTTTCGGACCGGTCGTTGCTATAGTAGCGCTGGTGGGGTTGGTACTGAGGCTACCCAGGTTGGCACCCGCCGGAGCCGTCCAGCTATAACTCAGGCTGCTGCCGCCGGTAACCGTCGCCGACAAACTCACGGCCTGACCCACACACACGCTGCTGGCTGAGGTCGCAGCTGATACGGTCAGGTTACCCGCCCCCCCCTGGTACTCCACGGCTCCAATATCTACCCGACCACCCACAATGCGGGCATTACCAGCCAGATCAGTTTGAGGCAGGTTCGTTGCACTATAGGGCCCACTGGCTGCTGTAGCACTACTGGGATCGCCGGCATTGATGGCGGAAGAACAACCATTGAGCTGTACCGTGCTGCCGTTAATAAACGGTAAATTACTGCTGGTGACATTGTTAGTGCCGGTGTAGCCCGTCACCGCAGGTTCAAACAGGCTGTAATTAGCTGTTAGCGTACCACTTATGTTTGACAAGGTGTTGCTGCCTCCATTGTTCCAGAACAGGCAGTTGGTCAGCACCGGATTGGAATTTAAATTAGAGAAAGCTCCCCCACTACTGGCTGTATTGGCGCTAAAGCTGCAATTGACCAGGCTTGGGTTAGAGCCGGCATCGTTATTGATGGCTCCTCCAGAACCACCCGAGGATAAATTAGCGCTGAAACTGGAATTGACAATGCTCGGGCTGGAGTTGCTATTATATATAGCTCCACCGCCAAACGAAGCCGTATTAGCCGAAAAGCTACAACTGACCAGCCTTGGAGAAGCGTCCAGATTGGCTATACCTCCCCCCAGCGTAGCTGCGTTGTTGGCTATAAAGAGGCAATTACTCACTGTCGGACTGGAACCGGGTTCGTTAAGCATACCTCCACCCCGACTATCCGAATTACCGCCGGTGATGACAAAGCCATCCAGCATAGCACTGCTGTTCAGGTTCAGACCTGATTGGTGATAAATGACATGATAGCTGTTGTCGGCACTGTTGCCTATTGTCCCAATGTCCCCGCTCAGGGTTGAGGAGGAAGGTGTGGTCAGGTTGACCGATGGCCGCTGGCTGCGGGCGGTTTCGGTGCCCACAAAGCCGCCGTAGATGGCCACATTGTTCTTCATCTGGAAGCTAACGCTTCGGTTGGTCGTGCTCGTGGGCTTGTATGTACCAGCCGCCACCCACACCTCAGCCCCCTCAGGTGCATAGAGGGTGTTAATGGTTCCTTGCAGATCACCGGAGGCATTGGCCCAGCTGCTGCCATCGCCGGTACCGCTGGCGGTGGGTTTAACGTACCGCACAATGGTCGTACAACTGCCTTTGGCACTCTGGTATTCATAAGCCCCTATATCCACCCGTCCCCCCACGATACGGGGATTGTTTACCAAATCCGTTTGAGGCAGGGTGGTGGCATTGAACGGCCCATTCACGGCTGTTGTACTGGCGGGATTACCGGCATTGATCGCGGATGAGCAGGTATTGAGTCGCAGATCTTCGCTGCCGGCAAACGGCAGAACGCTGCTGATCAGGTTATTGGAACCGCTATACATTGTATTGGCCGCCGGATCGAACAGGGTGTAATTGGCGGTTACCGACGCACTACTGTTAAAAATAGGGTTACTGCCGTTTCCCCAGACGACACAGTTGTCGAGGACAGGAGCAGCCCCCGGCAAATTATACAGTGCCCCGCCATTAGCCGTAGCCACGTTGGCACCAATACTACAGTTGACCAGACCTGGGCTGGCTGATGTACGATTAAACAGTGCCCCACCATTCGTGGCCGAATTGACTACAAACTCACCGTTGACCAGGCTGGGATTGCTTTGATAATTATACATACCGCCACCCTCAGCAGCCGTATTGTTACTGAAACGACAGCTGATCAGTTTCGCGTTGGCATTGCTTAGATTATACATGCCCCCTCCCCCGGCTGAAGCTGAATTCAGGAAGAAATAACAGCGGGTAAGTGTCGGGCTGGATGAGAGATTATTCATCCCGCCCCCATCTGTAGCCGTATTAGAGAGAAATGTGCAACCGGTCACATTAGGATTGGACACGCTATTGCTCATTCCTCCGCCATTCGTAGCCTTATTGGAATTAAACCCGCAGTTGTCGAGATTCGGATTGGACTCAATATTGGCCATTCCTCCACCACTGGTTGCCGTATTGGAGGAAAAGTTACTGTTGGTCACCGATGGGCTGGAATTATTCGCATTGCTCATGCCTCCCCCACTCACTGCCGTATTGGACGTAAACCCACAGGCGGACACCGTTGGACTGGAGCCGGAATTAAACATACCCCCACCCGACGAACTAGCCGTATTGGTATTAAAATTACTGGTTTGTATCGAGGGAGATGAACCGGCATTTGCCATACCACCCCCATTGGTTGCCGTATTGGACGTAAACGTACAGCCCTGCAAACCCGGATTGGCCCCATTATTATGGATACCTCCGCCACTCGACGTAGCGGTGTTGGACGTAAACGTACAGCCGCGCACATCCGGACTGGCAGATGCGGTATTATACATACCTCCACCAGTCCCCGCTATGTTACCAGAAAACGTGCTGTTAAATACGTTTGGGGTGCCGCCATTATTATGCATACCCCCGCCATTGGTTGCTGTATTGGCCGTAAAACTCGCGCCGGTCAGCGATGGGTTGGAACTGGAGTTGAACAGCCCCCCGCCATCCGCAGCTGTATTGGCGCTAAAACTGCAGTTTGTCAGCGATACCTGATTAGCGGGAGAGCCATAATACATGCCCCCACCGGATTGCTGGGCGGTATTACCGGTAAAACTACAGTTGGTCAAGAAACCACCTACCCCTGAACTATAAATTCCACCCCCATTGGTTGCCGTATTGGACGTAAAACTACAATTAGTCATACTGGGGCTCATGGAGAAGCCGGTATTATAAATGCCTGCCCCATTGGTAGCCGTATTACCGGTGAACAGACAATTGAACAGAACCGCCTGACTGTCAAAGTTGTACATACCACCTCCGCTATTATCCGGAGACGCAGCGCCATTGGCATTACCACCAGTAATGACAAAGCCATCGAGTATAGCCGTATTATTCAGCCCATTGAACTGAGGATGGTAAAAGACATGGTAGCTGTTGTCGGCTTTGTTGCCCACTCCCCCAATGTCCCCGCTGAGCGTAGAGGAAGAAGGGGTTGTCAGGTTTATAGCAGGCCGGTCACTCCGCAGGTTTTCATTGCCTGCAAAGCCGCCGTAGATGGCCACATTATTCTTCAACTGAAAGCTGATGCTGCGGTTGGTTGTGGTAGTAGGCTTGTATGTACCGGCCGCCACCCATACCTCACCGCTCGCCAAGGAGTTAATGGCACCCTGCAGGTCTGATGTCGCCGTGGCCCAACTGGTGGCGCTGGCCGGATTGGCGTTCGTTCCGTTGGGCGTCACGTACCGGACCTGGGCCGATGCCGCTACGGAAATACTAAGAAGCAGGACCAGCAGACAGGCCCTATTGATGACAGATTGATTGTGGCAAAAGCCGCTAATTCGTTTAAGATTAATCGTAGTAGATGGTAGAATCATAGCACACGCTTTATGTCTGTTGAGAACACACTAAACCGGAGAGGCAATTCTACCTGAACTCTCGGAGAACGATGTGGACTACAGTCTCAAAAAGGTGGACTATTGTTTCAGCAAGGTGAAAAACTGCTTATTGCTGGTTCGATTGGCGGAAGCTACCGGGCGAAACACCAAATTCTTCCGAAAACACCCGGCTGAAGTACCGGGGATCACCAAAGCCTACAGCATAGGCTACTTCAGCTATATTGAGTTCCGGGGAGGACAGGAGCTCCTGTGCTTTGCGTAAGCGCAGTATTCGCAGATAGCGGCTGATGGACAGGCCCGTCAGGGCCGTCAGCTTGCGGTGCAGGGTGGCCCGGCTCATGCCCACCACCTGGCAAATATCGTCGATGGACAGCTCTACATTTTCCAGCTGGGCTTCTACCGTTGTCCGGAGCCTCCGTAAAAATTCATCTTCCATCGAATCCTCCTCAGCGGTCACAGCCAGATGATCCTTAACAACACCCAACCGGGTGTCTCCCAGCGGGGCCACTCCTGGCCGGGTGCCGCCCAGCGGGGTGCCACCCAGCGCCAGTTGACTGTAGTGAATCTGTAACAGGCGACGGGTCTGCAACAGGTTGCTCAGCACCACCAGCAGTTCTTCGCGCAGGAACGGCTTCACCAGGTAGGCATCGGCACCCCGCCGTAAGCCCGTTAGCCGGTCATCCACGGCCGCCCGTGCCGTCAGCAGCACAATGGGAATGTGGCTGGTGCGCTCGTCGTTTTTCAGCTCATTGCACAGGGCAAAACCATCTTTGAGGGGCATCATCACGTCACTGATGATCAGGTCCGGCATTTTCTCAAGGGCCAGGTCAATACCGGCCTGCCCGTTCTCGGCCCGGATTACCTGATAATCAGCCTGCACACAGGTCTGTATATAAATGGCTACATCCTCGTTATCCTCCACCAGCAGCAGCACTGGCTTAGCTTCGGCAGCTGCCGGGTCCGGCTCGGCCCACGCACGGCGGTCCGGACTGATCAGTACGGGGGTAGCAGCTACTTCGTTGGCAACCATGGCCTGACGGGTCAGGGGTAAGCTGACGACAAATTCAGCCCCGTTTTTCAGTCGATTGCGAACGGCTAGTCCGCCCTGCATGAGCAGCACCAATTCCCGCACCAGCGATAAGCCGATACCGGTACCCCCGGTCTGCGAATCGGTTTGCATATCCGCCTGACGCGGCCCGGCCATTCGTGGCCCGGCCGATGGCGGCCCCACCTGATAAAAGCGGTCAAAAACATTAGGCAGGCTGGCGGGGTCTATGCCGGGGCCGGTATCGCTGACGCTGATCTGTATCCATGGACCGTCTGCCTGCTGAATTGGTGTCAGTTCCTCATAGTATCCCTGAGCACTCAGTGAAGACCATTCCTTCCTGACTTTTACCTGGCAATAGATGTGCCCACCGGCGGGGGTAAATTTCAGGGCATTGCTCAGCAGATTGGTCAGAATATCCTGCAGTTTGTCTTTATCGAAGTCGGCCTCACAGCGTTCTTCCTCCGAGAGAAAATGCAACTGAATATCTCTGGCTCTGGCCATGGAATGGAAGGATTCGCCTACGTAGCGGATAAAGGCTACCAGATCGGCCCGCACTGGCTTGATCTGCATCTCACCGGCTTCCAGCTTTGAAAGGTCCAGGATCTGGTTGATCAGCCGCAGCAGATTGGTCCCGTTCCGCCTGATCATCCCGGCTGCCTGTTGCATAATCAGCCGCTGTTTTTGGGCTTCATTCTCCGGCCTGTCTGCCTCCAGTTCGGCAGCCATGCCCAGAATGACCGTGAGGGGGGTACGAAACTCATGGGAGATGTTAGCAAAAAAGCGCGATTTGGTCTCGTTGAGCTGCAATAAGGCCTTTGCCTGCTGCTCAATAATTTCTTTGTCCTGCGCAATACGGGCCGTGGCCTGCCAAATTTCGGTTTCCAGCCGCTTTTGGGCAGCCTCATGCCGCCAGATCCGCCAGCGCAGCCACGCCCATACACCTGCGCCCACCAGCAGAGCAAGGGTTATCAGAAACCACACACGCAGGTAAAACGGCCGGAGTACGGTAACCGTTACCTTAAGCGTATTGGCCGACCAGCGACCGTCGGCCGCCTGCGCTTTAATCAGCAGCTCGTGGTCTCCATAAGGGAGATTACTGAGCCGCAACGTTGGCTCCGTCTGATAGGTCCAGTCGGTATCTATATCTCTGAACTGATAGGCGTAAACGTTCTTCTCGGCGTTGGCATAATTCAGCAATGCAAACTCCAGCACACTGGACCGGTCATCCGGCTCCACCGTGATGATGTTTTTGGTGATTAACTCTTCGGTTCTATCGACAATCTGCTGCACCGCATCGTCGTACTGTCGAAACGAGGTAATGCGAAGGGGTGGCCCGGCGGCCGGCTTTTCGGTTTGAAAATCACGCGGATCGAACGCGGTAATGCCGTTGAGTCCTCCGAAGTAGATCCGGCCATCCTTATCCTGATGATGGGCAATGCGATTAAATTCATTATGCGTGATACCATCTTCCACAAAATAGGACCGAGTCGTCAGCCGGACCGGATCGAACTGCATAATACCGTAGTCACTGCTCAGCCAGAGGTGCCCCTGCCGATCGGGATACACGGCATAGATGTTATCGTTTGATAAGCCTTCGTTGCGCCGGAACTGCCGGAATTGATTTTGCCGCCGATCCCAGCGGATGAGGCCCGAGTTGGCCGTAGCGAGCCAGTATACACCTTCCGGGTCTTGATAGAAATGCTGATAATTTTCGGCCGGCAGATAAAATGCTCCTTTCCCTCCGCTCCAGTAGCGGGCCGTCACCCCTCTGCCCGGATCGATGGTATACAGGCCGGTACTCGCGCAGACCCAGATTGTACCCTGCCGGTCGGCTCTGATATGCAACACATGAGCCGTGGCCAGTTCGGTAAACTGGTTATATTGGTTAAAGGGCTCTATTTGATCATTACTGGTCTGAATAACCCAAAGGCCTCCTTGCCCTCCCGCCAAAAGCTGTTTGTCATTCGTTGGGTAAAATGTCCAGATTATCCAGCCATCCGGTAACGGGACACTTGTGTTTGCCTGGGCCGGCAAGCTGAGTTTGATTAACTGACCTTTGGCTCCGGCATATACTTTCCCATGGATGGATGGACTTAATCCGTATATGGAGGCAAAGGTTTTTTTTTCGTAGAGCCCCTGACTGGTACCACCCAAGCGGCTGGATTTATACAGACCAAACTTCTCCAGATTGGCATAAACCTCATCCCCGATGCGTTGAATACCCCGAACAGCCGCTACCTTTTCCCCCTGATTTGACGCTTCGTAAAATAAGCGGTGAAAATGGTTGGCCGACACCCGTACCTGGTAGATCCCAAAACTGGTCCCTAGCCAGAAACGCCCATTCCGGTCCCGATAAAAACTCCGGTTCGTTATCGACTCGTGCTCGGTCTGACCCGTCACATCCAGCACCACACCCTTCTGAACATCCCGCAGATGGGTTCCATCCCAGATCAGGCCATTCCGATCATACGCGTAACAAACCGGCGATGTGTACTGGGGCAGAGATTTAAAGAAGGGAAACGGCAATTCCCGGCGATTTCCTGACTCATCAATACTATAAAAAGAACCGGAGCCGGTTCGCTCATTCTCGGCAAAATAGAATAATTCCGTACCCGCGTTAGCCTGTCCGAAACATACCTTTACAACATGCTTTGGATGCGAAAACTGCTGCAGAATACGGCCGTCGGCCGCCAGTTCAACCAGGATATGATTATCGGCTATGACCCATACAGTATTCCGGGTGGTTACCCGCTCAACGGTAAGCGTTACAAACTGGGGCAGGGACACCTGACGCAAACCGGTTTTGGGGTGGTAAGAGACCAGCACCGCAGGTTGGTGACTGGTAAAGAAGATGGTGCCGTCTGCGCTGCCAAACAACCGCAACGCCATATCGGTCGGAGGGGAAGCGAACTTCTTTTTGAACTTCTCTTCGAACGAAACGGCCTGATTTGTCAGCGGATTAAAGAGGGTAATGCGGGTCTGGCCATTTGGCCCCATGAGCCATATCAGCCCATCGGCATCCTGGGCAATCGCCTGAACGTCATCGAAATCAAGCCCGTTCTTCTCCCTGGTGAAGGTAGTAAACCTGAGGCCATCAAAGCGGTTAAGGCCAAACCGGGTACCAAACCACATAAAGCCCTGCTTATCCTGAAAAATAGCATTTACTTCCCGATGCGATAAGCCCTGCTCCGGGCCATAGTGTTTCACCGAGGCCGTATAAGGCTGAGCCACTACCCAGGCCCGGCAACAAAATAGTAATAGTATAAGGAAGGCAATGCCTGTAAATCTCACGGTCCTCTTCGTATTAAGCCCTGATCTCTCGCAACTGGTCAGTGCTTAAAGATAAGCAGGAAAGTGTTATCCTGAGTAATTCTGACCAAGAAAGCCGCCCTGCCTGTGTGCAGAACGGCCTCTCGGGATTTACTGGATTCGGACTGTTGTTACCGCTGTTTCAGCACCCGCTGGCGGTGCAGTACGCCGTCTGCCGTCTCTACCTGCAAGAGGTACAAGCCTTCGGGTAACTGCGTAACCGGGGCTTTTAACTGGCCGGCACCGTTCACCGGCTCCACCGACCACTGTCCCCGTATCCGGCCCTGCAAATCAATCAAACCAACCTTAGCCGGCTGATAGAGGTTATGCATGTCGACCTGTAGTGCCTCCGTCACCGGATTGGGGTACACTTGCACCTGAATACCTTCTGCGGTTGTATTTTCAGTCATGGCCAGGCGGGCAAGGTTTAGAACAGTCAGTTTAAAAGCTGATGATGTAACATTACCACATCCCCCGCTTACTCTACAGGTGTAACTCCCACTGGCATTGGTTCTCACTCTAGACAGCGTTAGGGTGGCCGACGTCTGACCCATTATAGCGCTGCCATCTTTTAACCACTGGTACGTCAGGTTACTGCCGCCAGCTACTACAAATACCGTAACCGTAGCCCCCGTAGCAACCGTAGAGGCACTGGCCGGCTGGGTAGTAATCGTTGTCGGCACCAGCAGGCTTACAACTACCGGTGAAGCGGTCAGACTGTTACAATCACCGCTGACCAAACAATAATAGGTGCCCGTTTGATTGGCTGACAGTTTAGTGAGTGTCAGCGTGGCGGAGGTTTGCCCTTTTACTTTATTACCCTGGGCGGTTCCATCTTTAAACCATTGATATTGCAGATTGGGGCCCGTAGCCTGCAGCGATGCGGTTACCGTACCACCGGCGCAGGCTGCCACACTAGCCGGCGGCTGCGTCGTGATAAGGGCTCCCTGACTAACTGCGAGTAGCAACGCCGAAGTGGTAACGCTGCCGCAGTCGCCACTGATGGTGCAGGTGTATTTGCCCGCATCCTGGAGTTTTACCTTACTCAGGCTCAAGGTGGCCGATGTCTGTGCGGCTATCGGCTTTCCATCTTTAAACCAGGTATATTTCAGATTAGATCCATTCACCTCAATGGTTACCGTATAGTCAGACCCGGTACAGGCAGTAGCGCTGGCCGGTAATGGGGTAACAATGGTTGTAATAGCGTTTACAGTTAAGCTAAAGCTAGTTGATACAACACGGATGACCGTCGTGCCGCACTGCCCGGTCACTACGCAGAAATACGTACCCGACTGAGCCGTCTGCGTATTCGTAAGCGTTAACGTAGCCGAGTTAGCTCCGGCAACCGCCTGGGTAGTTCCGTCCTTGTACCACTGGTACTTAAGGCTGGGGCCGGTAGCGGTGATGAAAATCGTTACGGAGGCTCCTTCACAGACCGAGGAAGTGGCGGCTGGTTGAGTGACGATCTGCGGAGCCGATGCCGAGTTATCGACAATTACGGTGGCAGACGCTGTGGCGGTACAACCGTTAGCGGCCGTAACCGTCACAGAATAAGTACCCGCTACCATCACACTGATGACCTGCGTGGTCTCGCCGGTGCTCCACAGATAAGTACCTGTTCCCGTAGCAGTTAAACTTGCCGTGGGTGTGCTGCAGCTCAATACATTGGTGGAGGCAGTAATGTCGGCAGTGGCAGGCATATTCACCGATAATGTGAATGCCGTACTGGTAAAGCTCTGGGTACCATCGGTGACTACCACCGAGTAGCTGCCGGCATCAGACGCCTGCACCGAATTAATCATCAGGCTTTCGCTGGTGGCTGAAGGATTGTCTGTCAGCACAGCCCCATCCTTATACCATTGGTAGACAGGTGTGCCCGATGCGCCAACTACATTGGCGGTAACGGTAACCCCGGTACCGGTACAAACGGCCGAACTGCTGGTTGATAAGGTAACCGACAAACTGATACATTGACCGCTTCGTGTGGTGCAGAACGCATTGAAATTACCGCCACCGGGCAGGCCTTCATTACCATCGAAAGCGGCATAGCGATTACAGAACACCGAATAAGAAGCCGGAAAGCAGCCCGTCAACTGGTTATCGGAAAGCAAGAGAAATTGCAGGTTGGCTAACGAACTCCAGCTCTCCGGCAGAGAACCCGTAAACTGATTGCCGGACAAATTCAGATCCTTCAGGTTGGTTAACGAACTCCAGCTTTCCGGCAGAGTGCCCGTTACTTGGTTATTGAAGAGATTAAGAACCTGCAACCCCGACAAAGCGGTCAGGCTGCCGGGCAGGGTACCGCTTAAGCCATTGGTGGGCAGGAATATCTGTGTCACTCGTCCGCCGGAGCAGGTAATACCATACCAGCCGCCACTACAGGGGTCACAACCGTTGAGCCAATTTGATTTGTTGACCCATGCAGGGCCGTTAGTAGCAGTGAATAATTCCACCAGAGCTGCATAGTCCGGATGAGGTGCCGTTTGGGTCACTACTGTCGTGGCGGTACTGGAACAGCCGTTAGCGGCCGTAACGGTTACGGAGTAGGTAGCGGCCACCGTAGCGCTGATGACAGCAGTAGTCTCGCCGGTGCTCCACAGGTAGGAGAGCGTCTCCCCGGTGTCCCCACCCGAGGCCGTCAGCGCTACGGCGGAATTACAACTAAGCGTTGGCGAGTTGGGGCTAATGCTGGCGGTGAGCGCTGCGATCACCGTGACCGGGATAGATACCGTACGGCTACAGCCATTAGCCGCATCATTAATGGTGAAATACACCGAATACGGACCACCGGCCGACAGGTTGCTCGCCGTAAAGGTGTTGGGACTATAGCTGCCGGCCACCGTGGTGAAGGCCGCATCCTGATACCAGGTACTGCCCACTGTCAGGTTGTTACTACCCCCAATCTGCAAGGCGGGCGTAGCGGTCTGGCCACAGGTAGCTATTGGCGCGGCCACCAACTTGTTGTTAGTCACGTTGGGAATGGGGTTGCCCTGGGGGTAAACCAAGATACCGTTGTTGGTGAACCCCGTGTTGCTGTGAGCCTGCGTTGTGTTCACCGTCATCAACCCCTGATTGGTAAAGGTAGCCTGATTGATAAAGGCATTATAAAGGCCCAGCGTAGCGCAACTGGTGTTGGTAACGGAACCATCATTAATCAGGCTATATTGCCCCACACTGGCGTTAGCGCCAATCACCAGCCGACCTGCATTGGTAAAGCCGCCGGCTTCGCTGTACAAGCCAATAACGGTGGAGCGGTCAATCTGGATCTCGCCCCCGGCATTGTTGTTGAAGATAGCTACGTTCTGAAGGCCTCTTTGGCCCACACTGGCGTTAGCGCCAATAACAATCCGGCCGGCGTTGGTAAATGTACCGTTATCGTTCAGCAAGCCTCTTAATGTAGAGCGATCAACCTGGATCTCACCTCCTGTATTGTTGTTGACGATAGCCCGGTTCCAGAGACCAAATTCTCCCACCCCCGCTGTGTTGCCGATCAGCAAGTAGCCGTTGTTGTTTACCGTGCCCGCATTGAAGAAAGCCGAGGTGTTCGTGGTGTTAGCAGAAAAAACTTTTGACCCGTTCACCGCAAGGGTAGCGGAGCCGGCAATGGTCAGTATGGCGTCTCGTTGTAATTCAACCGTTTGAACCAGGGCGGCCGTGCCGGCTCCGATGGTAGGTTTATTGGTAGTATTGGGGATGAACACATCAATATCGGCGGTGGGAACGGTATTGGGGCTCCAGTTACCGGGCGTGGCCCAGTCACTATTGGTAGCCCCCGTCCAGGTAAACGTCGTGCAGCTACCCGTGACGGAAGCAGATGCAACCGCTGTGCAGCCGCTGGCGGTTGTGACCGTCACGGAGTAGGTGGCGGCTACGGTAGCGCTGATGGCGGCTGTGGTGGCTCCCGTATTCCACAGATAGGTGGCACCCCCGCTGGCCGTCAGCGTAGGCGTTGGATTGGCGCAGGTCAGCGTGGCCGAAGAAGGATTGACGCTGGCTGCGGGGACGGCTTTGACGGTAAGCGGAGTCGATACCGTGTAGCTACAAATGCTGGTGGGGTCTGCGACGGAGAAAAAGACGGGATTGGTCTCATCGGCCGTCAGGTTAGTAGCCGTAAAGGTATTGGGGCTGTAGTCGCCGGCCACCGTGGTTAAGGCCTCATTCTGGTACCAGGTGCTACCCACCACTAGCGTATTACTGGTCGCGATCTGCAGGGCCGGACTAGCCGTTAGGCCACAGGTAGTACTGAGGGGAAGGGCTATGAGCATGTTGTTGGTCACATTGGGGATAGGGTTACCCTTGGGGTAAGCAATTACCCCGTTGTTGATTAAGCTATAGACAGTATGAACCTGGGTGGTGTTCACCGTTAATAATCCCTGATTGGTCAGGGCATTGTTATTGAATACCGGACCGAACAGGCTCAGGCTGGCACAGCTACTGTTGATGAAGGTGGCCCGATTATCAAGACTTTGAATGCCCACACTAGCGACGGCCCCAATGATCAGCCTGGCACTGTTGGTGAAGCTACCACCATAGTTGAACAAGTCTGACCCAGTGGAGCGGTCAATGTGAATCTCGCCCCCGGTGTTGTTAGTGAACGTAGCCTCGTTCCAAAGACCATAACTTCCTATACTAGCGGTAGCGCCAATGACAATCCGGGCTGCGTTGGTAAACAGACTTCCTGGTCGGTTAAACAAGCCCCTGAATCCGGAGGTGCAGTTATCAATCCGGATCTCGCCCCCGGTATTGTTGTTGAAGGTGGCCTCGTTCCAAAGGCCGGCTCCCCCCACACCAGATGTATTTCCCACCCCAGCCGTACCGCCAATGACCACCCGGGCTGCATTGGCAAACGTACCTGATAAGTTGTACAAGCCCCTTAACGTGGCGTTATCAATGTGAATCTCTCCCCCGGTATTGTTGCTAAAAGTGCCTGCGTTCCAAAGGCCATTCTGTCCCACATTAGCGGCATTGCCGATAAGCAACTGGCCACTGTTCTGGACCGTACCGTTGTTAACGAAAGCAATGGTAGTACCAAAACTATAGCCCGGTACGATCTTTGACCCATTCACCGCCAGCGTCCCGGAACCGGCAATGGTCAGTACCCCTCCGGTTTGCACTTCTACGGTTTTAGCCATGGCCAAGGCACTGATTGTTGGGGCCGTGGCCACATTAGCAATCACCACATCATGGGAGGCTGTCGGTACGGCGTTTGGAGTCCAGTTGGTGGCGGTGGCCCAGTCGGTGTTGGTAGCGCCCGTCCAGGTGACCGTCTGCGCCTGGGTGGTTAAGGCCATCAGGCTAAACAAAAGCAACACGTTAAAGAAACCAATGTAGAAAACAACGGTGCCGTAGGATTGGTCACCGCCTGTTCGGGAGCTACGCTCACCAACCTGTTGGGGCGGCTTCAAAGAGGTAGAAAGCAGGTTCATAACACACGGGCTGTTGGGTTTAGCGCATAGCAAAACAGCCTCACAAGTCTACCTGAATTCGCCCAAACCCATGTGGAGCCATGTTCTGAATAGGTGGACTATTGTTCAGCCCATGTGGACTATTGTTCCGAATAGGTGGACTATTGTTCAGCCCCGGCTGGACAGGCGAAAATTGCCGGGGGTTATGCCAAATTCTTCGGCAAAGACGCGGCTGAAGTAGCGGGGGTCGGCAAAGCCGACGGCGTAGGCTACTTCGGAAATATTCAGTCCGGAAGCCGACAGCAATTCCTGCGCTTTTCGCAGGCGCAACTTCCGGAGGTAATGGCTGATCGACATGCCCGTGAGCGCCGTCAGCTTCAGGTGCAGGCCAGTGCGGCTCATACCAATCATCTGGCAGATGTCGTCGACGGAAAGATCCGTGTTGCCCAGTTGAGCCTCCACTACCTCCCGGAGCCGGATCAGAAACTGATCTTCCACGGCATCGACCGGAGGCTCCGGAGCCGGATTTTGCGGAATAGTCTCCGGCGGATTGCCGCCCAGCCTTTCGAGGCTTGGCCCATCGAGGCCCGGCGGTGTGCCGCCCAGCGGATTGCCGCCCAGCGCCACCTGGCTGTAGTGCAGTTGCAGCAACCGGCGTGTCTGGAGCAGATTACTCAGCACCACCAGCAACTCTTCGCGTAGAAAAGGTTTGACCAGATACGCGTCGGCCCCGCGCCGTAAACCGGCAATGCGGTCGCTCACGGCGGCTTTGGCTGTAAGCAGCACAATGGGAATATGGCTGGTGCGCTCGTCGTTTTTAAGGGTGTCGCAGAGGGTATAGCCGTCTTTCAGCGGCATCATTACATCGCTCAGAATAAGGTCCGGCATGTTCGCTATGGCCGTATCTATCCCGATCTGCCCGTTTTCGGCCCGGATTACCTGATAATCGGTCTGCACGCATACCTGGATGTAGGAGGCTACATCCTCATTATCTTCGACCAGCAGCAATACGGGTTTATCGCCGGCCCCGGCCGGAGCCGGTCGGGCCACGCTTGGCTCGACCAGGTCGCTGCGATCCGGGCTGACCAGCAGGGGCGGCATCGCCACCGGTTCGGCCAATCCAGGCCGGGCCACGTCAGGCCGGCGCGTCAGGGGCAGGCTGACCACAAATTCGGCACCGGCTTTTTTCCTGCCTAGCGTGGCCCGGCCTGGATTGGCCCGATTCCGTACGGCCAGGCCGCCCCGCATCAGCCCGACCAGTTCGCGCACCAATGCCAGCCCGATACCCGTACCACCTTCCTGCGCATCGGCCGGGTTACGGACAGACTCGTCTGACCATTGATAAAACCGGTCGAAGATCCGTGTCAGACTGGCGGGTTCGATGCCCGGACCGGTATCGCTGACGCGGATCTGCACCCAGGGGCCGTTCACCCCTTCGGTTGGCACCAGCTCCTCGTAAAAACCTTCCGGACTCAGGGGCTGCCAGTCCTTCTGCACCCGTAGCTGGCAATAGACATCCCCGCCCACGGGCGTAAACTTCAGGGCATTACCCAGCAGGTTGGCGATGATGTCCTGCAGCTTGTCTTTGTCGAAGTCGGCTTCGCAGGTCTCCTGGTCCGACAGAAAATGCAGCTGAACCTCTTTCGCCTTCGCCATCGAGTGGAACGACTCGCCCACGTACCGGATGAAACTGACCAGATCGGCCCGGATGGGTTTCAGCTTCATCTCGCCGGCTTCGAGTTTGGAGAGGTCCAGAATCTGGTTGATCAGCCGCAGCAGGTTACTGCCGTTGCGTTCGATGAGGCCGGCTACCTGCCGGAGTCGCTGCGGGGGCTGGTCGGCTTTGTCTTTCAGCTCGCCGGCCATGCCCAGAATCACCGTGAGCGGAGTCCGGAACTCGTGGGAGATGTTGGCGAAGAACCGCGATTTGGTCTGGTCAAGCTCCTGCAAGGCTTCCGCCTGCCGGGCAATAGTTTCCTTGTCCTGCTCGATGCGAACGGTGGCCCGTTTAATTTCGGCCTGAAGCCGTTGCTGCTCCTGGGTGTGCGACCAGGTCCGCCAGCGCAACCAGCCCCAGACCCCTGCTGCCAGCAGCGCCCCGAAAAAAGCCAGAAACCAGGTACGCAGGTAAAACGGCCGCAAAACGGTTACCGCCAGCGTTAGGGTGTTGGCCGACCACTGCCCGTTGGCCGCCTGCGCCCGCACCTGCAACTGGTACTCGCCATAGGGCAGGTTGCTCAGCCGCAGCGTCGGCTCCGCCTGCGTGACCCACCCCTCACCCAGCCCCACCACCTGGTAAGCATAAATGTTGCGGACGGCATCGTCGAAGTTCAGAAAGGCGAACTCCAGCACACTGCCGGCATCGCCCGGCGGAATCTCGATCCGGCCCGACTGCAACACCTCGGCCGTTTTATCGACCACCTTCCCCTGCGCCGGGTCCAGTTGCCGGAACGCCGTGAGGTAGAGCGGGGGGCGCTCCGGCGGCTTCTCATTCTCAAAATCACGCGGGTCGAAGGTGGTAATGCCGTTGAGGCCCCCGAAGTAAATCCGCCCGTCGGTATCCTGAAAATGCCCCACCCGGTTGAACTCCGCGTTGGTAATGCCGTCTTCGACCAGGTAAGTCCGGGTGGTCTGCCGGCGGGGGTTAAACTGCATGATGCCGTAGTCGCTGCTGAGCCAGAAGTTCCCGCGCCGGTCGGCATACACGGCGTAGATATTATCGTTGGAGAGGCCATCGGCCCGCCGGAAGGTGCGGACCTGTCCCCTGGTGCGGTCCCAGCGCACTAGGCCCCGGTCGGCCGTGGCCAGCCAGAACAGCCCGCCGGGCGCATGGTAAAAATGCTGGATGTTATCGGCGGGGAGGTAGTCGTTGCCCTTTCCTCCGCTCCAGTAGCGGGCGGTAATGCCCCGCTGGGGATCGAAGGTGTACAGCCCCGTGTTGGCACAAACCCAGAGGGTACCCTGCCGGTCGGGGGCGATGTGCAACACGTGGGCCTCAGCCAGCTCGGAGAACTGATTATACTGCCGGAATAAATCCACCTTACCCGTGGCGGCTTCGATCAGCCGCAGACCCTGCTCACAACCGCCCAGCAGATGCGTGTCACTGAAGGCATAGAGCGTCCACAGATTTTGGCGGGCATTCACCGGCAGCGGATACATTCGCAGGTTCCGCCGGGCCGTATCGGACTGCAGGAAATGGCCATTGGCCCCCGCTACCAGCCGCCCCTGCCGGTCCTGCCCCAGCCCGTACATAGCCGCAAAGCCCGGTATGGTAAAGAGGGTCCGGAGATTGCCCCCCGCCCGGTCGGCCTTATACAACCCTTTGGCTTCAATGTTGACGTACAAGTCGTTGCCGATCAGCCGGATACCCCGCACCGCCGACGCTTCACCGGGTTTGTAATTGACATCGTGGAACAAGCGCTTAAAGCGGCTGGGCGAAAGCTTGACCTGGTGGACGCCAAAATTACCCGCCAGCCACAGCCGTCCACTGCGGTCGCGGTATATGCCCCGCCCACCCATGTCATCACCGTATCCCTGTTGGGCCAGGTCCAGCAGCACGCCCCGTTGCGGGTCAATCAGCCGGGTTCCTTCCCAGATCAGACCCGAAGCAGGCAGATAGAGGGGAACGGGAATCCGATAGCGGGACATGTCGCCCAAGAGCAGTTTGGGCCACTCCCGCCGGTTTCCCTGCTCATCAATACCGTAGACGGCCCGAAACGGATACGTCCCCGTAAATTCCGCGTAAAAAAATGGTCCCTCATTGTCCGTAGAGCCCAATAAAACAGTCAGGTAAGGAACCGAATGTTCGTATTGATGCAGGACCCTCCCATCGTCAGTCAGTTCGACCATGAGGTGATTATCGGCCACGGCCCAAACCGTGCCGTGCCGGGTCGGATGAGCCAGCGCCAGGGTTTTGTACTGGGGGAACGGGGTACGTCGAAGCCCTGTTTTAGGGTGATAGGTCAGAAGCAAAGCCGGCTGGTGTCCGCCCGTCAGAAACACGGTACCGTCGGGGCTACTCACGGGAGCCAACTCGGAGACGCCTGGAGATAAAATCCGGGGGAGTTTCTCGTCAATTTTTTCGGCAAAGGTTTGAGCCTGGCCGGTCCGGGGGTCAAAGATCATCACCTCCCAGGGCTTTTGCATGGCCATCAGCCACAGCTTCCCCTCCGCATCCTGGGCGATAAACTGGATGTTGTCAAAGGCAAAGCCGTTGCGCTCTTTGTTGTAAGTGGTGAAGGTTTTCCCGTCGAAGCGGCTCAACCCGCCTTTGGTCGCGATCCAGATAAAGCCCTGCTTGTCCTGCAGGATGTGATTCACCTCCCGGTTGGCCAGCCCGTCTTCCACCCCATAATGCTGCACGGAAACCGCGTAGGGTTGGGCCTCACCTGGCCGGGCCTCACCTGGCCGGGCCTCACCTGGCCGGGCCTCACCTGGCTGGGCGTCAGTCAACGTTCGACACGAAAGCAGTAGCGTGATAGCAAGGGCTAAGCGTTTCACCGTTATCTTCCGGTTAGCATCTGATTACCTGTAACTTGCAAGAGCTTAAATATAAACAGGAAAAGCTTAGTGAAACTACTCATACCGCACTTGACTATTTTGTACTATATAGGAAAATAAAATAAGGAAGGGTAACACCGTCTTTCAACAGTATTACCCCTCCTCGTTCGTTTGTTCCTTTACGACGTTTGATGAGCGCTGCTTCAGCACCCGCTGCTGGTGCAGTATACCTACGGCGGTTTCTACCTGCAACAGGTACAAACTTTCGGGCAGCTGGGTGACCGGCGCCTGCAACAGACCCATACCCTCAATCGGCACTAACCTCCACTGACCATAAATTGGGCTTACCTGGCAAATTATGTCTTCCGCTTCTTTTTGCGGGCGGAGGGAAAGAGCACGTTATTCAGAATGAGCCGGTAACCGGGCGAGTGCGGGTGCAGATTGAGATCCGTCGGATTACGGAAATTACCCCGGATGCCCTCAGGGTCGTGGCCGCCGTAAAAAGTCCACTGCCCGTTTCCCATTTCGCCGTAGATGTAGCGGTCGGCGGTTTTGCTGGTGCCCATTACCAGTACGTTGGGCTTTACCGTCTGCTTGCGAAAGGCGGTTGTCTGGCCGTGAAACTCCTTGATGATGTTGGCGTGGTTTTGCGTCAGCATGGCGGGAATCACATCCCACTTCGCCGAAAATTCGAACAGGGTAAAGTAGCTGCTCGGTTCGTCGTAACTCCACCGGCCGGAGGTACTGTTGATGTCAGAGAACGACATACCCCGATAACCGTTGTCGAGGTCCAGGGTAAAGTTATAAAAGGCAAATGTCTTGCTGAAGTCCAGCTTCGACTGAGCACTGGGGTCGATCCCGTCCCCATCGAACTGACTGTCGACAATATCAATGCCCTCGGCGGCCAGGGCAATATCAAACGTTTCGGCTCCCGAACACATCGCAAACAGGTACCCGCCACCCGCGCAGAAGCCTTTGATAGTCTTAGCCACCGCCAGCTTCATCTGTGATACTTTAGCATAGCCAAACTTCCGGGCTATATCTTCCTGGGCCTTCAGATCTGCCGCCGACATACGCCGGATGCTGCGACCGAACTGACCCGTGAAGTCTTCGTGGTGCAGGTGCAGCCAGTCATACTTGGCCAGGTCACCCTTCAGCACCTCTTCATCGTACACAACCTCGTAGGGGATTTCGGCATAGTTCAGGACGATCAGGACCGCATCAGTGTTTTCGAACTCCGACGGGCTGACTTTGATGGGCGAATAAACGGCGATCTTAGCGGCTTTAAGCAGCTTCACGGCGTCCATGTTCACGTCCGGGTTAGCAATTTGTCGTAATATGCCGTTGGCATTTGCGTCGGAAATTACCTCACAGCTGACGCCCCGCACGCGGCATTCCCGCTCAAACGCCTGGCTGTGCTTGAGCATAAAACTTCCCCCGCGGTAATTGACCAGCCAGTCCAGCTCTCCACCTTCCTTCAGAATGTGGTAGGCGATCCCGTAAGCTTTCAGGTGGTTGGCCTGCTGTTCGTCCATTGGAACGAGAAGATAATTAGCTTTGCTGGCCACGGACCACAACACCAGCAAGAAGATGAGAAGTGCCTTCATAACCCATTCCGTTAAAAGCCGTTTTTGCTATAACCACTGAATAAAGCAAGGTATTGTTTAAATCTATCGAAAATTAGTAAATTGGTTAAATGGTTTATTGGTTTGCTGGTTAACAACTTAACCAATGAACCACTTAACCAATCAACTAATGCATCCGATCTCCCCGCACTTCCAGCGTTTGCATAATCTGCGCTTCGGTGTCGAGCAGTTCTTTCCAGCGGGCCCAGACGCGCTCTTTGGCGCAGTACTCCTCGGCCAGTTCAATAAAGTTGCGGTAATGACCGGCCTCAGAGACCATTAGTTCACGGTAAAACTTACGTAGCCCTTCGTCGGCAATGTACTCGGATAGCAGCTTAAACCGCTCGCAGCTCCGGGCTTCAATCAGGGCGTTCAGCAGCAACTTCTCCATGAGTTGCTCCAGGTAGTCGCCCGACTTACGGATATGCTGTTGCAGCGCATGGACGTACTCATCCCTCCGCTTGTGGCTGAGCGGAATATTTCGCCTGCGTAATTCTTTCAGCACCCGCTGAAAATGCCCCCACTCTTCGGCAACAACGGGGGTAAGTACCTCCACCAGTTTTTCTTTTTCGGGATACTGCACAATCAGTGAAATGCACGACGAGGCTGCTTTCTGCTCGCAAAAGGCATGGTCGATCAGGATTTCGCCGATGTTCATTTCGGCGATATTGACCCAGCGCGGATCAGTCGGCAATTCTAATCCTAAGGTGGTAATTGACATACTATTTATACTTCGACAAGATTCTGTTGTTCTTCCGCCCAGCGCAGCCGGGTGTCGGGGCGGATTTCGTAGCCGCCCACCCAGCGGGATGTCGGCCGTAAGCCGGTGCCCATCTGGCGGAGGTACTGCGCAACCGACCAGTCGCCGATGCCATACACCTGGTCCAGTTGCAGAAACCGCCCGACCAGTTCCGGCTCCGACAGGGACTCCCGCTCCCGGAGCGCGGTCAGCTGGCGTTCAATGGCGTTCAGACCGGTCTGTCGGGCCGGAAACCGCCGGAGGTGATTAAGCAACGCGGCTTTCAGAAACCGAAGCCTGCCAAAATCTGCATTCAGCAGGGTCACCAATCGCTCAGGCTCCGGACCGGCGTACGCCTGCCATACCTGAGCGGCTACGTTTAATTCATGCGGGGTCAGTTCTTCCGCCTTAGGATATAAAGCCGATAACTGCTCGCCGGTTAACTGGCCTAATCCTTTAAAGTCGGGCACCTCCGGATGCCGGTCAATTGACACCTGCTTCAGCCTGACGGGACCCAGATCAACCAGCGCAAAGCAGGCCAGCAGAAACACCAGGTTGATCTGGCAAAACAAATCATGCTCAAACCAGAAAACCACCTCGTCGTAATCGGCATATTGGCAAATACGAGTGAACTCCTGCACTACTTTATCAGCGTAGGTCTCCTCTGCCGGTAGTTGGTCACCAAACTCTTCCTGAATCCAGTTCCGCCGGATCGCCCATAGCTCCTCGTCGGAGTGCACATCGGCTTTCACCGGTCCTTCTGATAGCATTTCGCGCCAGACCGCCACATCGCCCGGCAGACCAGATTGCCGGAAGCCATGCAGGGTAGCATCACCGTTGAGAACATGCAGAGTCTTCATAAAAATTTGTCGTTATACCAATGTAATGTCCACTCTATCGCTCTTTCACCTTTAATCAAACAAATACCAGTGGACGCCGAATCCGAAGGTCCGGCGCATTTGCAAATAGCCGGGGGCAACATAATAGCCGGGTACAAACAGCCCCTGGTTGGCATGCGACATCTTCACGAACAGCCGGACGCGGTTGATCCGCAGGTTGGCAAACACATCGGCCAGCAGGTAACCTTCTACCTGCTGGTCATTCTGCAAATGAAACTGCTGCGACACCGGCATGTACGCATCGGCAAAGTACCTGGACTTATAGTGCAGTTCTACCCCTGTCTGAATAAACAGCACTTTGGCGTATAGAAAATCATAAGCTATCCGGGCGTTTAAAAAGAACTTGGGTGCCCGCAGCAGGTCGCCCCGCGACACCAGCGTATAATACGCCTGCGATAGCGCCTGAAATTTACCGGTCCGGTACTGCGCGCCCAGACCCGTACGCAGGACACTGAAGGCGCCCGTGAACTGCCGGGGTGCCGCATGCGTATCAAAATAAATATAGTTGTTGAGCAGGAAATAATCTAATGCCGGCTGGAATCGCCATTTTTTAAGCCGCAGGTTCAGCATCCCGTACGCGTGGTTAGTCCCCTGCAGACCGAAGTTGTTCCGCCAGAAAAAATTGTTGCTCTGAAACCGCTCCTGAATCAGGGTGGGCGACGAGAAGATACTGCGGTAGCCGGCCGTAAACCAGCGGCTCTCCAGCTGACCCTCCAGCCGGAAGTCGCGGCCGAGCAGGTATTCAGCCTCAGCCGTAATGCGTGAGGTACTGTCCGGGAAATAATACCCCAGCCACAAGCCCACGAAGTTTTCCAGCCGTTGTGTGCGGTAGGTGTTAAAGGTAGTCGGCGAATCGTTGTAGCGACCGTTTTGCCGGTAGAACCTCTGCCGGTAATACGCCCGGTAGTTGAAGCCCCGGTAAATGCCTTTTAGCCCAAAATTATTGTCGACCAATCGGTACCGTACATCCTGAATGGTTTTGGTACTGTCGTAAAGGATGGACGGATAAAACGGCCGGATTCCCTCCGCAGCCGATAGCGGTAAATCCGTGCTGATGTCTTCGTCTGTAAAGCCGTTGATATGCCGCCGGTAATCGAGCCGGTGATACACCTGTAAACCCTGATCCAATACGTACTGGTGGTACAGATGCCAGTCGTTGCGCAGTTCCCGTGTACCGGCCTGGTTGAGCCGGGCCCGTCCTTCGTAATCGTATTGGACCTGGATGGTATCATCCCCCACAAGCTGGATACCATCCAGCAGCCCTCCCTGATCGGCCATCTCATGGTTCATGTGGTTGAAGTGCAGCAGCAGGGTGTATTTTTCATTTTTGGACCGGTAGTTGGTATGCCCCAGAAATCCCCAGTTCTCTACGAGTAACCGTTGGGGATCGCTGGACCCGCTGGTCCCGAATTGCTTTTGGGAAGTAAATCGCTGCACATTAATGCCCACATTCCAGCGGGGGGTAATGTTCTGGGCCAGATCAAAATTGAGCAGGTTCTGGTTGCGGCCGCCAAGCACCAGATACATATTGGTAAACGGAGACTTGGTATCGTAATACCGTACCTGCTGGGTCTGGTAGGCGTACGGTGAATACACAGAATAGCCTGTCTGGGCCCCGATCTGGGCGGGAGGCAGGTAAAATACCGGCCGCATCGGAGTACCCAGAGACCCCAGGTCCTGGTACAGATTCTCATTGCGCTGCACAAAGTTGTACATGTGCACGCCATCGAGCAGGGTATCTATAGTATACAGCGTCCGGCGGTTATTAAACACATCAGACTCCAGAAAAAAGCGGGTGGTGGTTGGGCCATAAATGACTTTGGTCGAATCGTCGATACCGCCACCGGGCCCTGAACTGCCGGGCCGGCCGCCCCCCTGCGGCAGACGGGGCATATTGGGAAACTGGGCCAAAGCCGCCGTGGTGCATCCGAAGCAGAGAAGAAGCAGTAAATAGCGTAGGTGAAGTTGTTTCATCGGCCCAAAATTAACCCAAAAACGACGGAAGCCCGTCGGAGGTTATGGAAGTGTCGGTTTATTCAGGTTTTTTAACACGGAGCAGCTGCATCAACTCCTCCTCCCGGTCCAGCAGGTACATGGCTACGGGTACATAATAAAAGGGTGGATTTGCTCCCTTTTCTGTTAAAAGCAAGGCCTGCAGCTTTACCCAATCCTTCTCGGTGGTCAGAACGGCCGTTCCGGGTGGACACCCCTGCCGGATCCGGTCCAGGTCGGCGGACGAGTAAGCGTGGTGATCACCGAATTCCAGGTGTCGGATAAGCCTAAACTGCCGGCGCACATAAGCTTCGAGGCTTACCACACTGGCAATACCCGAAACCAGCACTACCTCCCGCAGAGTTTGGTCCGGCTGGCTACCGGCATAGGAAACCGGTGTATCGTACCGCAACCCAGCAAAAAATACGGGTGTGCCCGGCCGGGTGTAGGGGCGAATCTGGCTGGCAATCTTTTGCTGGTCGGCCAAAGGCAGGTCGTCGGGACACTTGGTGACAATAACCGCGTCGGCCCGGCGGGCTCCGTGCCGGCGTTCGCGTAGCCGCCCCGCCGGAAAGGGGTGGTCGGTATAAAACGGCCGGTTGTAATCGCTCAGCAGCAAATTGACATGAGCGGCCACCGCCCGGTGCTGAAACGCATCATCCAGAATGACCGTGTCAATGTCGGGGCGTAACGAACTCAGGGTCGAGAGAGCCGCAGCCCGCTGTTCGCCAACGCATACGGTGACGGAATTCCCAAATTTTCGGTATACTTGCAGCGGCTCATCGCCCAGGGTTTCGGCGGTATCTTCCAGCCCGGCGATCCGAAACCCTCTTGTCTGACGGCCATACCCCCGGCTGAGCATGGCGAGCCGGCGCTGATCCGACAACCGCCGAATCAGGTATTCAACCATGGGAGTTTTTCCCGTACCGCCTACTGTTAAATTTCCGACAGTGATGCAATACTGAACCGGCTGAAAAGCAGACATAAACCGATTCGTATACAATTGGTTACGCACATCCGTGAGCAATCCGTACAGGGCGCTGAACGGGCGCAGCAAGGGGGTCAGCACAAAATAAGCTGGTAATAATTTCGTAATTGTTTCTTTACTTAGTGGTCAAATTTAACGTTTTTTAATTCCCAAACCGTCCAACTATTCCGCCTTGTATGAGTCTTCGCGCCGACTACCTGAAATATACGCTGCACTTTCGGTTTGAGGCAGGTACGTCGCGGGGTATCCTCACTGAAAAAGACACCTACATCATCCGGATTGCCGACGACGACAATATGTCGGTGATCGGCTACGGCGAATGCGGGCCCCTTAAGGGTCTCAGTCTGGATGACCGGCCTGACTTTGAAGAGCAGTTAGGCCAGGTTTGTCAGGATTTTAATAACCTGGACCTCCAGCTTTTTCCGTTTAATGTCCCCATTATCCTGAACCAGCTCATCAGCCAGCAATTTCCGAGTATTCTGTTCGGGTTCGAAACGGCCATGCTGGACTACCTGTCGGGCGGCCACCGCATCATTTATTCGAGCGAATTTGCCATGGGGCAACGCACCATACCCATTAACGGGCTCATCTGGATGGGTAACCGTGATTTTATGCGCCGGCAGATCGAAGAAAAACTGGCGGAGGGCCACACTACCCTTAAATTAAAAATCGGGGCCATTGATTTTGAGCAGGAGTGCGACCTGCTGGCCTATATCCGCTCCCGTTATTCTCCGGAGCAAATCACCCTGCGGGTAGATGCGAACGGAGGCTTTTCGCCCGACGACGTAATGCGGAAGCTCGAACGGCTGACCAATTACCAGATCCACTCCATTGAGCAGCCGATTCGCGCCAATCAGCCCGATGTGCTGGCCGAGTTATGCCGCCACACACCCGTACCCATTGCCCTGGACGAGGAGCTCATCGGCCATATGGAATACGTGGATAAATTCAGGCTGCTGAAGAAGATTCAGCCGCAGTTTATCGTCCTGAAACCAACCCTGCTGGGTGGCCTGCGGCACTGCGACGAATGGATTGAACTGGCCGGACGGCTCAACATCGGCTGGTGGATAACCTCAGCCCTGGAATCTAATATTGGCCTGAACGCCATTGCCCAGTATACCGCCCAACTCCGAAACAGCCTGCCGCAGGGACTGGGCACCGGCCAGTTGTATCATAACAATTTTGAGAGTCCGCTCCGGATTGAAAACGGCCAGTTGTGCTACGACCTCGCCCAGCCGTGGAATCTTTCTGTGTTACAGGAAGAGAATGTCTTTCGGGTTTAAAACCCACCTATCTGCTTTTTCCTGCCTGTTTAGTGAGTGGCCATTTATTGGTTACTCCGGCACTATCGTTTTATTCATTTCAGCCAACAAAATTGAACATACTTATATTAGAAGCAACTGTTTTATATCCTATCTTGCAAAACGTATTTACATTTAATAATCAACTATGATCAAATCATATACCAAAATAATCGGTCTGCTTCAATTCATGCTCTTATTTTTCTGGTCGGACAGCGTCTACGCCCAATCAGCAATCACCGGTGGACCCATCACGCTCACCATTACCTTTTCAGGATTGCCGTCGTCCCCGGGTATTACCTATGCCGACATGCCCAACAACAAGTCGGTGGGGTTTATGTTTACCGCCGACGATGCCTATCGGGGTAATTATTCAGTCATCTACCCGGTATTGCGGGGGCTGCCGGCTGCCGACGGAAAACGGTATCCGGTGCCCACCTACAGCGACGGAGCCGGCCGGACACGGCTTTGGAACTGGACCCTCGCCATCAACGCAAACTCAACCCTCGACAACAACAATCCAACGTATGTAAACTGGGCGCAGCTTCAGGAAATGGCCGGAGCCGGGTTTAATTTTTCCAATCATTCGCTCACGCATTCCTCCTATCATGACAAACTGTATGAGTTGAAACAAAACGAAAAGAATGTGTTTGCCCGGCTTGGCTACCGGATGCGCACCCTCACTATTCCATCCGATATTGAAGGCTTTACGGAAACCGGTCTGGCACTGGGTTATAGGCTGATTACGAGCCAGGGTTTTGGCCAAAATCAGATCGCGGCCGACGGCCACGCGGCCGAAATCAACTGGAATGACCAGTTGCCGGTGAATCCGCTACCGGCCAGCCTCCTGTTGTCGCGCTGGAATTATGATACCGGCTGGTCCGGGGCCAACGAGTTTGTCGACCGGACGTTTGCCGCCAGTACGAACGGCGTTAAATACATCGGCCATGCCTTTGGTCATGGCCCCAATGAGTCCGGCGAAGTAGACGGTTTTGTCGCCTTCATCAACTATATCCAAAATCATCCCGCTAACCAGGGTAGGGCCGGCATTTGGGGGATGCAGCAGGTAATGGACTATTATGACACCAAGGCTAGTGTGGTCAGGACGGAATCGGTGCAGGGTAACACGCTGACCACAATCTTCTCCTTCGCTAACCTGAGCCCCAATGTGCAGCAGCGCGACCTGAGCCTGCTGGTTACGGGCGGCACCATTCAGCAGGTTACTGCAACGGGAGCCGATAGTGTGTCGTTCAACCCAGCCACGGGCCTGGTCAATGTGTACCTGCAAACCCGCACGGCTACCGATCCGGCATCTGATGCGTTACCTCCGCAGTTAGCAGGCGTCAGCGTCTCCGAGACTAACCGCAGGGTTGTCAACCTTGTTTATGATAAAAACGTCAGCCAGTCTGCTGTCGGTGCGTACACGATTCCCGGCAAGACGGTTACCGGCCTGACCGGAAGCGGTAAAAACTGGCAGCTTACGTTATCGGATACCATTGCCGGGCCCGGACGACGGCTCGACTACCGCCCCCAGCACGGTAATGCCGTCGAAGAAGGTAATCCGGCCTGGAAGGTATGTAGCTACATTGGCTACCCCATTGCGGCCACGGTTGCGCCCCCTCCCGGCGGTGGCGGTAACACCGCGTTAACCCTGCTAACGCCGGAATATGACTGCCGCACGGGCGTAATCACCTTCCGAACCAGCGGAGGTAACGGCTCAGCCATTGAATTTAAAGCCGGCGGCATTACCAACGGCTGGACTCCAACCGTTACCCACACCATCGGCAACAAACAGCGGCAGGGTACCACCTATACCATCAGTGCCCGACAGACTGGTCAGACCATCAGCATCAGCTTCACCACCAGTTGCACTACCGCGCCAAGTACTGGCCGCGCCGGCGTCGAACCAAGCCGGGAATGTCAGATAAAGGTGTTAGGTAATCCGGCCGGCGACCAGGTTGGGCTGGAGATTCAGGGCCAGGCAGATCAGCGGTTGCAGGTAAACCTGCTGGATATTCAGGGGCGACTTGTGGCGACTCAGGTGGTTGAGAAAGCGGCTCCTGTCGAATACGTGGTTTTCGATCTGCGCCGGCAGGCTCCCGGACTGTTGATCATACAGGTCCTCACCGACCAGCAAACGCAGTTTGTTAAAGTGGTGAAACAGTAGCCATTTGTATATCCCCTCCCCGCAAACGAAGAAGCCATCCCCGGAATAGGGATGGCTTCTTCGTTTGTCAACCTTCTGTTTAGTCGCTTACTGCGGATAACCCGGGTTCTGCGTCTTCAGGTTCGGGTTGTTCAGCATCTCCTGCTTCGGCAGCGGCAGCAGCAGGTGTTTTTCCTGCAGCGCCTGCTTGGAGCTCTGGTTGATGTGACCGACGAAATTATCGAACCCATTAGTGGTTTCGTTGTAGACTTTGCGCAGGCGAACCATATCAAACCAGGTAATACCCTCGTAGGCAAGTTCGTGCCAGCGCTCCCGCCAAACGGCTTCGCGGAAGGTAGTCTGGCTGAACGATCCCAAGTCTGGTGTTGTCAACTGAGCCCGGTCGCGGATGCGCTTCAGGGCAGCATAAGCTTCTGCCGTAGGGCCGCCTACTTCGTTCTGCGCTTCGGCGTAGATCAGCAGGGTTTCAGCATAGCGAAGCACCGGCACGTTCAGGTGATTCTGCCGGGTACCCGGTGCACCGGCGGTACCCAGTGCAGTCCGGTTAAAGTGCTTAAACACGTACGGTGCACCCAGTTCGAACGGAGCGCCACTGCCATTGGTGAAATAGCTGGTGTAGAAGAAACCTTCCTGATTTTTGGCCCGCAGATCACCCTTTTCGTATGAGTTATAAAACGATAGGGTTGGTACCGAACTACCCGTACCACCCGGCCCGTTGAACGTTACCGGCTTAAAGTTCGGGAAGTAGTTATCCATCGGGTTACCGGCCACTGTCGCGTGGTATTGCACCATGAACAGGTGCTCGATCCGGTTCTCAGTAGCTTCGCGGTGCAGATCCTCGTAGTTGGTGAACAGGTTGATTACGCCGGGGTTCGCGTTGGCGTAGGTAATCACCTCGAAGGCCTTATCAGCCGCCAGCTTGTAGTGCGACGCCCCTTTGCTCAGGGGGAAACCCGCCATAGTTAGGTACACCTTGGCCAGCAGGGTTTTCGCAGCGGCCATAGTAGCCCGGCCGCTGACGTCCATCCAGGGCAGACCGGCCGCTTCGGCAGCCAGCAGGTCTTCTACAATTACCTTATACACATCTTCTTTTGAAGCGCGTGCCGGCAGAAAATCTTCCGACCCGGCCGTTTGCGGTTTGGTAATGAGCGGAATATCTCCCCATAACTGCACCGCATTGAAGTAGGCATATGCCCGCAGGAATCGGGCTTCACCCAGAACTTTCTTCTTTTGGGCTTCGGGCATAGGGTTAATGGCCGGCACGCGGTCAATTACCTGATTGGCCTGCGCAATTATTTTAAACAAGCCATTCCAGTAGTTCACAACATGGGCCGTGTTGCCATCGTGCACCAGACTATACAGGTTGTTCAGGTCGGAGTTCTGGGCGGTTTCGGTGGTGGAAGTACCCGTAAGGGCTTCCAGCAACTGCCAGGTCGACGAGAAGATTCCGGCTCCACCGTAGAGGTTCCGCTGGTCAGCGTAAACAGAAGCCAGGGCAGCCTCAGCATGGTCCGGAATTGTGTAGAAGTTATCCGGCGTCAGGTTGGAAGGGGCCTGCTCGTCCAGAAAGTCTGAGCAGCCGAAAGGACTGATCAGCATAGTCCCCATCAGCACGGCCTTACTTAACTTTTTTATTACTTTATATTCCATTTTAGCTTTCACATTAAGGATTTGTATTGAATTAGAAACCAACCTGCAGACCCAGCATGTAGGTAGTCGGCTTCGGATAGTTGTGCCAGATCATACCCTGCGAGAAGGCACTGTTGCCGTTACCCTGGTTGGTAGGCGTCACTTCCGGATCGCCAACGATGGGGTCTTCTACCAGCAGGAAGAAGTTCTGTACGGTTCCGTACACTCGCAGACGATTCAGTTTCAACCGGCTCGTCAGCTGGCTCGGGAATGTATAGCCGATCAGAGCGTTACGACCCCGAAGGAACGAGCCATTCTTGATCCACTGCGTATCGACGTTGGTTACGTAACCGGCACGGGTATCCCGGATCTCGGCGATCATGGTGTTCTGGTTCTGCGGAGTCCAGGCATTCAGCACCGAGGTGTAGCTGTTGGCCAGCGCCTGACGGTCTTCGCTTGGGTGCAGGTTCATCAGCATGACGTCGTTGCCGTACATGTACTGAAGTTCCAGCGTTGCATCCAGATTACCGAACTTGAAGGTGTTGGTCAGGGCGCCCCAGCCTTTCGGACTACCGTTGCCGATAATACTCCGGTCAGCATCCGTAATGGCGTAGTCGCCGTTTACGTCCAGGTACTTGATGTCACCCGGCAGGATGGTCAGACCATTCCGGTAGCTTCTGAACTTGGCCGCTTCTTCGCGCTCGGCTTCGCTCCACACACCCAGACGGGTAAGGCCCCAGAAAGCACCCACCGGCTCGCCTACGCGAATGACGTTAGTTGGGTTGGTGAAGTTCGGACCACCTACGTTGAAGATGTCCGACGGCGTAGCCAGCGACAGCACCTTATTTCGGTTCAGGGAAATATTAAAGCTGGTATTCCACTGGAAACGGCCGGAATTTATGTTGACAGTATTCAGACCCAGTTCAACACCTTTGTTTTCCATCGAACCGATGTTCTTACGGATTGTTGCGTAGCCGCTGGTTTGCGGAACCGGCGCATCAAGCAACATGTCGGTCGTTTTGCGATAGTAGTAGTCTGCCTCGAGCGTGACCCGACCGTTGAACAGACCCAGTTCAAGACCAATGTCTGTCTGAGCGGTTTTTTCCCAACGAAGGTCCGGGTTTGCCAGACGACTAATACCCGTTCCACCTACGCGGGCCTCGTTGTACACCGTAGAATAGTTGGAGCTTAACAGGGCCAGGGATGAATACGGCGGAATTTCGGAGTTACCCGTTAAGCCGTAGCTGGCCCGCAGTTTCAGGTTTGAGATTGCCGGACTGTTCTTCAGGAAGGGTTCTTCCGAAATACGCCAGGCGACAGCCGCCGACGGGAAGAACGCAAACTTGTGGTTGGCACCAAACTTCGATGAACCATCGGCCCGGCCCGTGAACGTAACCAGGTACTTGTCCATCAAGGTATAGTTGATCCGGCCGAAGTACGAGTTGAAGGCAAACCGTGATGCACCCGAGCCCACCTGAGGGTTAGTGGCACCGGCACCCAGGTTGTTGAAACCAAAGTAGTCGGTGGCGAAGTTGTTTACAGTGGCACTCATGCTGAAGGCATTTGTTTCCTGCCACGAGATACCCAAAACAGCGTTCACCGCATGAATGTCGGCAAACTGCTTATTGTAGGTCAGGTAATTTTCCAGCGACCAGAAGCTTTCCTTATAGTTACGGGTAGCCGCGTTTCCGTTACCACCTATGTTCAGGGTCCGGGTTTGCGACTCGTTATTTTCCTGCGTCAGCACGTTAATACCAAAGACGGTGCGCATCTCCAGGCCTTTAGCCAGGTTGATGTTTGAGTAAAGACTACCCAGCGTCGTCTGCGTATTCAGAATGTACTTACGACCCATCAGTCGGTGGTAAGAGCTCATCGTACCTTCGGCAAACGGATAGTCGCGGTTGTTAGCATAAGTTCCATCCTGGTAGCGCACCGGCAGGAACGGGAAGTCTTCTACGATCTGACGGGCAACGGCGTCGTTGATGTCCACCAGGTTTTCCGTCTGATTGTTGTAGCTCAGTGTACCGCCTACTTTCAGCCACTTCTTGATCTGATCGTCAAAGGTGAACCGGCCCGAATACCGCTTCATGTACGACGTTTTAATCAGGCCCTGGTCGTCGCGGTAACCCAGTGACACCGAATACTGCGTACGCTCATTGCCACCGCTGAATCCAAGCTGGTGGTTCTGCGAGAGCTTATTCTGCGTCGTTTCTTTGAACCAGTCGGTATCGTGCAGGGGATTCAGGTTAGAATCGAAAACACCGGGGTAGCGGGAAGCGTAATCTTTCCGGCGGGCAATCGGGTCCAGGTACGCCCAGCGACCAGCGGCCCAGCCGGCGGGGTCATACTTCTCCATGTTTTTCCAGGCCAGCATTTCGGTATCCAGGTATTCTCTGGCGTTCAGCACGCGCGGACGGTTCGGTCCAATGGTGTTGACGCTGAAGTCGCTGTTGTAAGTTACCTGACCTTCCCCGGCTTTCCCTTTCTTGGTCGTTACCAGGATAACGCCGTTGGCACCACGGGCTCCGTAGATCGCCGTCGACGAAGCGTCTTTCAGCACCTCAATCGATACGATATCGTTCGGGTTAATGTAGTCGATGGCCGAGCTGAACTGGTTCAGGGTACCCTGCGGCAGCATCACACCATCCACAACGTACAGTGGGTTATTCGATGAGTTAATCGAGCTGAAACCCCGTATGCGAATCGTGGTACGGCCACCCGGACGACCTGAGTTAGTGTTTACCTGCACGCCAGGCATACGGCCTGCCAGGTTTTGCGCCAGTGACGGAGCCGGACGCTCCATCAGCTGATCGGCTTTTACTGAAGCAACCGAACCGGTTAAATCACTTTTGCGGGCGGTACCGTAACCGATAACGACAATCTCATCCAGCGTCTTGTTATCCGGTTTAAGCACCAGATCCACCGCTGTCCGGTTTCCAACGACAACCTCCTGGGAGGCATACCCGACAAACGAGAAAATCAGCGTTCCGCCGGCATCCGGAACCGATAGCCGGTAGCGGCCGTCAGCATCGGTGGTCGTGCCGCGGGTAGTACCCTTCAACACGACACTCACGCCCGGCAGACCAGTGCCGGTTTCGTCTTTCACGGTACCGACCAGATCACGGTCGGCGATAGCCAGAGCAGGATTTTCAACAGGCGCGGTTCCGGGAGCCGGAGCAGCCACCGCCAGGCTGACGCAGAAGATAGCCGGCAGCAGTAAAGTACCGGTTGTCCTGAGATTTCGCACACCAAAGGCATTGGTTGTTAGCCAGTGCTGCGAACGTAAAGGGTTTTGCATAGAGGTTAGAGTGCCGAGAAGCGGCTGTTTTGGTTGGAAATGAATAAGTGGAAAACTCTCTGCGGCTTTGCAACTGCTTGCTGACCGCCATGAATCACCCCAAATTAAGCGAACCAATTATGCAATTAAAACCCAATCCTGTTCTATTTATACTTACTATAATGGGATAAATCTTTCTATCCATTTATAAATAACTATATACGTCATTATAAATCAATCAGTTATAGCGACACCATTGGTTACATACATTTCGTAAAAATTTTATAAAAGTTTTCAGGTTTACACCCAATCCATTCCTTTTTTCAGCAGTTGTAGCGTTTGCGCTTCAGCGCTGCCAGGGGTGGGCATATAATCATAGATCCAGTTGGCCTGGGGCGGCATGCTCATTAGAATGGATTCGGTACGGCCTTTGGTCTCCAGCCCGAATTTAGTGCCCCTATCCCAGACCAGGTTAAATTCGACGTAGCGACCCCGTCGCAGCAGTTGCCAGTGTTTTTCGGCCTCCCCATAGGGCAGGTCACGATTCTGCTGCATAAAGTGGGTGTAGACTGGCGCAAACGCATTCCCAACCCCCTGCACAAAATCAAACAGAGCTTCTTTTGGCGTTTCAGCTGATGGTTTCAGGTAGTCGAAGAAAATGCCCCCTACGCCCCGGGTTTCGTTGCGGTGGGGCAGAAAGAAATAGTCATCGGCCCAGGCTTTGAATTTGGGGTAGTAATCGGGGTTATGCCGGTCGCAGACAGCCTTCAGCTGCTGATGAAACCAGCGGGCATCGGCCTCCACCACGTAGTGCGGAGTCAAATCGATTCCCCCGCCAAACCAGTTATGGCCGGTACTCATCTCAAAATACCGCACGTTCATGTGAATGATGGGCACCATAGGGTTGCGCGGGTGCAGCACAATAGAGACGCCGGTCGCAAAAAATTCAGCCGAGACCGTCAGGTTGAGCTGGCGCAGGGTAGCCTCGGAGGCTTCTCCGTGGACGGCCGAAAACATGACCCCTCCTTTTTCAATTATGGCTCCATCCTGGATAACGCGGCTGCGCCCTCCCCCGCCACCGGGCCGTTCCCACAGGTCTTCGCGGAAGGTCCCCTGCCCGTCGGCTTCCGTGAGGGCGTCGCAGATCCGGTCCTGGAGCGATTGAAAATAGTCAGTTATTGATGATGTGTCGATACGGGTAATCAGTGTCATATAAAATGGAATGTTGAATTTTGGATGTCGGATTTTGGATTACCGGCAAAATTAATCCTCATGCCGGTCTTGCAGTAGGAATTTGAGATTTGGGACTGGTCCACCTGAGGTTCGGATTTGCCAGGCGACCACTAAATCCCAAATCCGACATCCCCAATCCCAAATCCTGACTTCATTATTCCGAGACCTTCAGCGAATAGCGCACCGGCCGCGGCCGGTCGATCATCAGCAATAGCCCCTGTTCGGCTAGCTGACGCAGTAGCTTGTTGGCCCGGCTGTCAGATATATTGACCAGTTGGGCCAGTTTTGCGGCCGTAATGGTATCGTTTTTCCGCAAAAACTGCAGCAGCGTCCGGACCATTGGCGACTGTAGCAATTGCGTGTCGGTAAGCGCCGGCGACAAAATCAGCTTGCTGGTCGGCACCGATTTATCACGGGACCGTACATAAATGGTTCGATTCCCCTGCTCATCAATGGCGTAATGCGGTTTGTCGGTGCTTTCAGCTACTTCAATCACCAAAATATGCTTTCCTTCCACAGCGAGTTTTTCATAACTCACCAGGAGGGCAGGGTCAACATGAAAATCGGTGGCCTTTTCGATCTTCTGCATTTCCCGGTATTCTGATTCAACACCCGTTACGCGTCCGTCATCGCCAATCCCGATTAGCAGGGTACCGCCGGCGGTATTGGCGAAGGCCGCCAGCGTCCGGGCAATGCGGGCAGCCGTGGATATCGAACTTTTAAATTCAAGGCGGACACCTTCCCCCTGCGCAATCAGATCGTTTAGGCTGCTTTTCATACACAGATAACGACAACTACCCGGCGTTGGTTATCCCCGACCGTTCGGTAACGTAACAAAACCGGGCCATGGTCACCGCCACCCAAAACCAGGCAGGCAATGGGTAGCGACCGGTAAAGCAGCGATCTGGTACGACGGGCAAAAATGGCAGGTATCATTGCAAATATCTTAATTTGGCGGCAAATTGCTTTTTCAAAACCGATCTGACCGGTAATCCTGACCCTTTCCTATGAAAAAATGGCTGATCACGGCCGGCCTGTTCGCCACCTGCGGATGGACGCTGGCCCAGACTCCCTTCTCCCACGGACGCCTGCGCGTGTCGGACAACCAGCGGTACCTGGTTCATCAGGACGGTACCGCCTTTTTCTGGCTGGGCGATACGGCCTGGGAACTGTTCCACCGGCTTAACCGCGACGAAGCCGACCGTTACCTGAAAAAACGCGCCGAACAGGGATTCACGGTTGTTCAGGCCGTGGCGCTGGCGGAACTCGACGGACTTGATTCCCCCAATGCCAATGGCGACAAGCCGCTGCTGAACAACGACCCCACCAAACCGAATGAAGCCTATTTTAAGCATGTTGATTATATAGTTGACAAAGCGGCTGAATACGGCATTGCGGTGGGCCTGCTGCCCACCTGGGGCGATAAGCTATTCAAATCGACCTGGGGTAAAGGCCCGGAAATCTTCAATACCACCAACGCCCGCGCCTATGGTAAATGGATCGGCAACCGGTACCGGAACCGGTCCAACATCATCTGGATTATGGGGGGCGACCGCAACCCGCGCAACGATGGTGATGTGGCCGTGTGGCGGGCCATGGCCGAGGGGGTAGTCGAAGGAGTTGGCGGACACGACAAAGCGCTGCTCAGCTTTCATCCCCAGCCTACCGGCAATGTTCCGTACGGCGGCTCGTCGCAGTGGTTCCACAATGACCAGTGGCTCGACTTCAATATGTTTCAAAACGGTCACTGCCGTGATATACCCGTTTACGACCGCATTGCCGCCGTGTACCAGCGAACGCCGGTTAAGCCGGTTATGGACGCCGAACCGATTTACGAAGACCACCCCGTCTGCTTTAACGCAAAAGACCTGGGTACCTCCAACGCTTATGATGTGCGCAAGTATGCCTACCTCGATCTGTTCGCAGGCGCACACGGGCATACCTACGGCTGCCACGATATCTGGCAGATGTACGGACCTAACCGGGAGGCCGTCAATGGCCCTCATTTCTACTGGTACGACGCGCTGGATCTGCCGGGTGCGAACCAGATGAAGCATGTTCGCCGTCTGCTGGAATCGCGCCCGCTGCTGGATCGCGTTCCGGATCAGACCTTGATTGTGGAAAACAACATGAACCCGGCAGAACGCATTCAGGCTACCCGCGGCAAAGACTACGCGTTTATTTATTCCGCGACCGGCAAGCCGTTTTCGGTTGAGATGGGGAAGTTGACCGGTAGCCAGATCAATGCCCATTGGTTTGACCCGCGTAAAGGCGAAGCCAAAGCACTGGCCACCTACCCGAATCAGGGCCGGCAAACCTTTACCCCACCTACCAGCGGTTACGGGCAGGACTGGGTGCTGGTGCTGGACGATGCCGGTAAGAATTACCCCATGCCGGTAGCCACCAGGTAAGTATTAAAATTCTCTGCCTGAGCTTGTGTAATACAAGGCTATGATTAACTTTGAAACGCAAAGTACTTTTAAATGAAAGAAAATAAAGACTATATTCGGGATATAGCCGAGATACGTTCCATGATGGAGCGATCTTCCAAATTTTTGTCTCTCTCCGGTTGGGCAGGTATCATGGCGGGCCTGTATGCCCTGGCGGGAGCCTATGTTGCTTATACATTTCTTTCGTTTAATCCGGATAAAATCATTTACAGTCTCCCTTCAGCAGGTTTAGCTGCCGGCTTAGGGAACATAATTTTATTAGCCACCATCGTACTGCTACTGGCTATCGGTACGGCCGTCTTCCTTTCCGTCAGGAAAGCCGCCAAACGAGGTGAAAAACTTTGGAATGCCATTACGAAACGGCTTCTGATCAATATGGCGGTCCCACTTATTGTTGGTGGACTCCTGGCGCTCATCCTGATTGCCAAAGGGTTGGTAGGACTGCTGGCCCCGGTTACGCTGTTATTCTACGGCCTGGCCTTGTTTAATGCCGGCAACTTCACCTACAGGGAAGTGCAAAGTTTAGGGCTTATTCAGATCGGGTTGGGCTTGATTAGCACATACTATGTGGAGTATGGATTGTTATGCTGGGCTTTAGGATTTGGAATCATCCATATTGTTTATGGCATTTATATGCATTACCGGTACGAAACGTGAAAATAGCAATCGATGGATTACACAAAGCGTTTGAAAGCAGAATCCGGCTCGGCATCATGTCGGCGCTGGCTGTTAATGACAAGCTCGATTTTAATTCACTCAAGGAATATCTTGCTGTGACAGATGGAAATCTGGCAAGCCACCTTAAAGGGTTGGAAAAAGAATTGGTTATCGGGGTAGCTAAATCATTTGTCGGCCGAAAACCGAATACAACCTACTTCATGACCAATGAAGGAAAAATAGCGTTTGAGGATCATCTTAAAGCACTCGAACAACTAATCAACTCCCAGAAATAATGATGATTACAGAAGCAGAAACCTGTTCACGCAAACTCAGCAAGCTCCCATTTTTTTATCTATTTACTTTGTAAAACAAAGTTCTTTTTATTTACAAATTACATATGCTGCCCACTATAACCGGCAGGCAGCCTAATGGCACAATTATCAAACCACAAATCACCAGAAGCGATGAAGACACTATCAACTCACAACGAAGTTTCGGCCAGACACCTTCGCGGTTTAATCAAAGCATCAGCACTATTCCTTACCATTGTCCTGTTATCGGCGCTCTCTGCGACGGGCTATACCCAGCCGCTGGATAAAGCAAAACTTGACCAGTTTTTTGACCGGCTCGCCGACAGGAACAAAGCGATGGGGAGCCTGACCATTGCCAAAGACGGGACCATTCTTTACACCCGCGCCATCGGTTACAGCCACATCAACGGAACGGCAAAGAAACCGTTGACCTCCGCAACCCGATTCCGGGTCGGCTCTGTCACCAAGATGTTCACGGCCGCCATGATCCTGCAGCTTGTGGAAGAAGGAAAAATGAAGTTGACCGATACCCTGAACAGCTTCTTCCCGCAGATTCCGAACGCCAACAGAATCACGATTGCGCATATCCTGGCGCACCGTAGCGGTATTCAGGATGTAATGAATATTCCGGCGTTTCGGGCCAGTCGGTTCAGGCCAATCTCAAAGAATGAGCTGCTCGCCATAATCGCGAAAAGCACGCCTGACTTTGCGCCCGACGAACGGTATGCCTACAGTAATTCCGGCTATGTGGTGCTGGGCATGATCGTCGAAAAAGTGACCGGTAAATCCTACGAGCTAGCCCTACAGGAAAGGATCACTTCCCGGATCGGGTTAAAGGATACCTACCCCGGGACCGGACCTATTGATCTGGATCGCGATGAAAGTTTCTCCTATAAATACGGCCGCGACTGGGAACAGCAGCCTGAAACCCATATAAGTCTTCTCTTTGGGTCGGGGTTCCTGATTTCAACGCCCAACGACCTGGCCAGTTTCATCCGGGCCCTGTTCGATGGAAAGATAATTACGCAGGAAAGTCTGAGCCAGATGAAGCAGAACAAGTTTGCCATGGAACCCTTTACCTACAACGGCAAAACGTTCTATGGGCACACCGGTGGGATCGACAACTTTGGGTCGTGGCTGGTTTACCTGCCGGAAGAAAAGCTGGCCGTCGCCTACGCCACAAACGCCAAGGTATATCCGGTATCCAATATTATGGACGGTATTTTCGACATCTACTACAACAAACCCTTTACCATTCCTACGTTCGAATCAATCAGGATTAGCCCGGAAGTGCTGGAACAATATGTCGGCGTGTATTCCAGCCCCGGCGCACCCGTAAAATTTACGGTCACCCGTGACGATACCAGACTTTTCGTTCAGATGACCGGGCAATCCGCGATTCCGCTCGAACCGACGACACAGGATACGTTTAAAATTGAATCGGCGGGAATCGTAATCACATTCGATGCCGCCCAAAGCCAGATGCGTTTACTCCGGAACGGTCGGGAAAGGGTGCTGACGAAGGAAAACTAACGGTCATCCTAAATAATCAGGAAGTAAGCGAAAGCATCACAGGATCGCACAGCCGGTTTTGGCCTGCTACCGTTAGTTGGCAATAAAGCTCAACAGCGATTCGATGGCCTGCTGGTACTTTGCTTTGTCTACCTGGTAGTAAAAAGCCCCTTTTTTGGAATACCCCTTCTGCTTTTCATCGAGTTTGATCAACAGACCCGTCGACAGAATTTTGCGGCTGAAATTCCGCTTGTCGAAATCGGTGTTGTAAATGGCGTCGTACAGTTTCTTGAGCTGAGGAATCGTAAACTTTTCGGGCATCAGCTCAAAGCCTATCGGCTGGTGAGCGGCCTTGTAGCGCAGCCGTTTAATGGACAGCTCAACCATGTCGGCATGGTCGAACAACAGGGGCGGGAGGTCATACACGGAGAACCACTGGGCCTGGTAGGCATCGGAAAGCCTGGATTCGTCGTCGGCCACCTTGATCAGGGCAAAATACGCCACCGAGACGGTCCGGGTGATGGGATCGCGGTGCGGATCACCAAAGGCATGGAGCTGCTCCAGGTATACGTTGGTCAGGCCGGTCAACTCATAAAGAATCCGGTTGGCCGCCTGATCCAGCGTTTCATCGGGCTGAAGCCACCCGCCCATCAACGACCACGTTTCTTCTTCTACCCCCCGTTTTACCAGCAACACCCGGAGGGTCTCTCCGTCGAAACCCAGAATTATAGAATCCAGGGCTACTAAATAAGGATGCTGCTGTTTGTATTGCGCTAACATGTGGGGGTGGGTACGGATCATATCAGGTCGATGAGGATTACACTTTCGCACTTGCTAAGGTAAAAATGAGTTGCCAGAATTTTAGCAATCGGGTCCTTCTACAAAAAATAATTAAGTGTCTGTTTGACATATCAAAATTATGTGTCACCTTTACACCTAATATTAAATGTCATTATAACATTTAACACCAGGCAACATCACTGTTACTGGCTTTTCCAGGTACGACGAACCCGATTCCGTTACACATAAATTCATTCAGCCGTATGTCAACGCTTACCCAGGCACCCTCCATCACGTTGGGCGAGACCGAATACTTTAAAGGAATAGACGCCATTGGTTACGAAGGCCCCACCTCCCGAAACCCGCTGGCTTTTAAATGGTACAATCCGGAGCTGGTTGTCGGGGGAAAAACCCTGCGCGAACAACTGCGCTTTGCCATCAGCTACTGGCACACCTTCTGCGGAGCCGGCGGAGACCCCTTTGGTCCCGGCACGCGTCAGTTTCCGTGGGACCAGGCCCCGGATGCGCTGACCAGAGCCCGGCATAAAATGGATGCCGCCTTTGAGTTTTTCACCAAAATTGGGGCACCCTATTACTGCTTTCACGACATCGACCTGGTCGACGAAGGCTCATCGGCCCGCGAATACGAGCAGCGGCTGCAGGCTATCGTCGAATACGCCCGGCAAAAGCAGCAGGAAAGTGGCGTAAAATTGCTGTGGGGAACGGCCAATGTCTTCTCTAACCCCCGGTACATGAACGGCGCTTCGACCAATCCGGATTTTGCCGTGCTGGCTTATGCAGGTACCCAGGTGAAAAACGCCATTGATGCCACCATCGCCCTGGATGGCGAAAACTACGTGTTCTGGGGTGGCCGCGAAGGGTATATGTCGCTGCTAAACACCAACATGAAACGCGAGATTGAGCACCTGGCCCGGTTCCTGACCATGGCCCGCGATTATGCCCGCAAGCAGGGTTTCAAGGGCACGTTCTTTATTGAACCCAAACCCATGGAACCCACCAAACACCAGTATGATTTTGATGCCGCAACCGTGATCGGGTTCCTGCGTCAGTACGGGCTGGACCAGGATTTTCAACTGAATATTGAAGTGAACCACGCTACCCTGGCCGGCCATACGTTCGATCACGAACTGCAGGTAGCGGCTGATGCCGGGATGCTGGGCAGCATTGATGCCAACCGCGGTGATTACCAGAACGGCTGGGATACCGACCAGTTCCCCATCAATCTCTATGAACTGGTAGAAGCCGCGCTGGTGATTCAACAGGCCGGCGGCATCAGACCCGGTGGGATTAATTTCGACGCGAAAGTGCGCCGGAACTCGACCGACGCGGAAGATTTGTTCGTGGCGCATATCAGCGGCATGGATGCCTTTGCCCGTGCCTTTATCGTGGCCGACCGGCTGCTGCGGGAATCCGATTACCTGAAATTCCGGGCTGAGCGGTACGCATCGTTCGATAACGGGCAGGGAAAGGCCTTTGAAGCAGGCAATTTGTCGCTGGAAGACCTGCGGGCTTACACTCTGGAGAACGGTGAACCGCCGATGCGCAGCGGCAAACAGGAGTGGCTGGAAAGTCTGATCAACCAGTATATCTGACCGTAAACCCCATGAAGTTTTTAACTGAAACGGTTATTCTGGCCCAATACCCAAACGCTTCTCCCATCGCATGATTACCGAAACAACTCAAACCACCGAACTAACTGCCATTGCCTCGCAGGTACGCCGGGATATTCTCCGCATGGTTCACGCGGTAGCCTCGGGTCACCCCGGCGGCTCGTTAGGCTGCGCCGACCTGCTTGTGAGCCTGTTTTTTGAGCAGATGAACCTCAAAACCGATACCGACGGTCAGGTGGTCTTCAACATGGACGGAGCCGGCGAAGACCTGTTCTTTCTGTCCAACGGGCATATATCACCACTCTACTATGCTGTACTGGCCCGTCGTGGGTACTTCCGGGTGTCGGAACTGGCTACCTTCCGCAAGCTGAATTCGAGACTTCAGGGGCACCCGGCTACGGCGGAACACCTGCCGGGCATCCGCATCGCATCGGGTTCGCTCGGTCAGGGACTTTCGGTGGCCTGTGGGGCTGCCTACGGTAAGAAAATCCGTAAAGACCCTAACCTGGTGTTTGTGCTAATGGGCGACGGGGAGCAGCAGGAAGGACAAGTCTGGGAAGCAGCTATGTTTGCGCCCCATAACCGGCTTGACAACCTGATCGCCATCATCGACTTTAACGGACAGCAGATCGACGGTCCAACCACCAGCGTACTCGACAACCGGGACCTGGGCCAGAAATACCGGAGTTTCGGCTGGCATGTCATCCAGATGGACGGCAACCACTACGACGACCTCAACCGGGGGCTGACCGAAGCCCGCCAGGCCTGCGGTCAGGGTATGCCCATCTGCATTATCATGAAAACCGAAATGGGTCAGGGTGTCGACTTTATGATGCACACCCACAAATGGCACGGCACCGCCCCTAACAACGATCAGTTGAGCGATGCGCTGGCGCAATTACCGGAGACGCTGGGAGATTATTAAATAAAGAGCGAAAGAGTTAATGAGCGAAAGAGCGTAACGAAACACTCTTTCGCTCATTGACTCTTTCGCTCATACACTTTTTACGATTTTGAAAAAATTCACCTTCACCGAAAAGAAAGATACCCGTTCCGGATTTGGTGCGGGTATGGCCGAGCTGGGCCGGCGTAACCCTGATGTTGTGGCGCTGTGCGCCGACCTGGTGGCCTCGCTCAAACTGGATACCTTTATTCAGGAAAATCCCGGCCGGTTTATTCAATGTGGTATTGCCGAAGCCAACATGATCGGCGTTTCGGCCGGGCTGAGCCTGAACGGGCTGATTCCGTTTGCCACCACGTTTGCCAATTTCGGATCTGGGCGTGTGTACGACCAAATCCGGCAGTCGGTGGCGTATTCCAATAAGAACGTCAAAATCTGCGTCTCGCACGCCGGCCTGACCCTGGGCGAAGATGGTGCCACCCACCAGATTCTGGAAGACCTGGGCATGATGAAGGCGCTGCCAAACATGACCGTGATCAACCCCTGCGATTACAATCAGACCAAAGCGGCCACCATCGCTATTGCCGACCACGAAGGTCCGGTGTACCTGCGCTTCGGACGGCCGGTAATCCCGGTGTTTACCGATGCCGACCAGCCGTTCGAAATCGGTAAGGCCTGGCTGGTTAGCGAAGGCACTGACGTAAGCATTTTCGCCACGGGTCATTTGGTTTGGGAGGCCATTCAGGCGGCTGAAGCACTGGAAGCCGAAGGCATAGCCGCGGAAGTGATCAATATTCACACCATAAAGCCCCTCGACGAAGAAGCCGTGCTGACATCGGTGGCCAAAACCCGCTGCGTAGTCACCGCCGAAGAGCATATGGAAAACGGCGGTTTGGGTGACTCAATTGCTCAGGTGCTGGTCAAGAAGTTACCGGCTCCGATTGAGTATGTTGCCGTGAAAGATACCTTTGGTGAGTCAGGCACACCCGCCCAGTTGATGGAGAAATACGGGCTGAGTGCGTCGCATATCGTGGAGGCTGCCAGACGGGTTATGCAACGAAAGCAACTGCCATAGCCAGTTCGGGCAGTGGTGTTTTCCGAACTAAATTTGCCGAATGTTCTAAACCCTTTTCAATCATCAGTCATGAAAAAGTTAATTGGATTAACCATTCTGATTCCCAGCCTTTCCTTTTTTGGGGCAACCTGGCAGCCGGTCAGTCAGCCGGCGCTGCCCACCTTGAAAGAAGCCTATAAAAACTATTTCCCCGTGGGGGTGGCCGTAAATCCGCGGATGGTGCAGCCCGGTCCGGACGCCGAACTGATCAAAGCCCAGTTCAACAGCATGACGCCCGAAAATGCCATGAAGATGGGGCCGATTCACCCGGAGGAGAACCGATACAACTGGAAAGATGCCGATGCCATTGCCGAATTTGCCCAGCAGAACAACATAAAACTGCGCGGTCATACGCTCTGCTGGCACAACCAGACCCCGCGCTGGTTCTTTACGGATGCGGAGGGCAAACAGGTGAGCCGGGAGGTGCTGCTGGCCCGGCTGAAACAGCATATCAGCGACGTAGCCGGGCGTTACAAGGGCAAAATTTACGCCTGGGACGTGGTGAACGAAGCCGTCCCGGATGCCGGTCCCGACATCTACCGCAAGTCAAAGTTTTACGAGATCATCGGCGAAGATTACATCGAAAAAGCGTTTCAGTACGCCCACGAAGCCGACCCGGCGGCACAGTTGTTTTACAACGACTATAATACCGAAAATGCCTCGAAGCGGGAGCGCATTTACCAGTTGGTGAAGAAGCTGAAAGAGAAAGGTGTGCCTATTCACGGAGTAGGTCTGCAGGGTCACTGGTCTATCTACGAACCCACGGCCAGGGAGCTCGAAGAGTCAATCACGAAATTTGCCGGCCTGGGCCTAAAAGTGCAGATCACCGAACTCGACGTATCGGTATATCCTAAAGAGCACGAGCGCCGGGAGCGCCGGGATACCGACAAAAGCGAATTTACCGCCGAGATGAACGAGAAGCAGGCCGCTCATTACAAGATGCTGTTCGATACGTTCCGCAAACACCGCGACAAGGTCACTGGCGTTACCTTCTGGAACCTGTCGGACCGCTACTCCTGGCTGGATAATTTTCCCGTTCCGGGCCGCAAGGATTACCCCCTGCTGTTCGATCAGAACGGCCAGCCTAAGAAAGCGTTTGAACGAGTAGTGACTTTCAAACGCTGATGGTCAAGCCTACGTCGTTTTGTTAATTGAGAGTCTGAACGCCTGGCAGCAGCGACCAATGACCCCAGTTGTTCAGAATCGTACTGACCAGCACGGACCAGTTGGCTGGTTTTACCAGGTAAGCCGATGCACCTTGCTCATACGCCAGCTTCACGACCGTTTGAGCACTGTGCTGACCGTACGTAATCACCGGAACCGTCTGTGTGAGCGGATGCTGTTTGATGCACGCCAAAATGCTTAGTGAGGCCTGATAGGCTATATCCAGATTAAGCAGCACTAATTTTGGCGGAGCCAGGAAGTGCTCCAGAAAATTATCCAGGTAATTGGCCACAACTGAGTCAACTTCTGTATATAAATGGCGGCTTACAATGCCATAATTACTGAAAGCCTCCCGTAATTGAAACCGATCCGCTGGATTCGTGCTAATGACAAGGATGGGGTGTGAATCAGCCATATGCTCTTTTGGTGAATGGTAGAACCTGTTTAAAAAACCGTAAACAAAGCTACCTGGTATGATCCTCTCCCATATTAAATTAAGTATAAACGTTCGTTAAAAGCCTGTTAAAAGCAAAAGATCATCTCACTTCGGTCAATCCTCTATATATCAGGCACTTATAAACGTAGTACACACGAAATCCCGGACTGATCAGTCCGGGATTTCGTGTGTAAAATCCTATATACGTTTAGAGAAGAACCTCTTCGTCAGTCTGCTTTTCGACGGCATCCCGTACCGGCTGGAACGGTTCGTTCTCTACCGACCAGCCCGTATGCAGGCCCAGCACAAACCAGCCCAAAGCCAGTGTACCAGCGGCAAATACCGTATCACCGATCACACGCAGCCAGCGCAGAATCTCCATGGTGTCGGTCTGCATGAACTCCATAGAGCGGGCATACCACAAGCCATACTCCACACTAGCCCAGGTCTGAATCAATCCAATAGGCAGCACGCTCAACAGCACCATCAGACCTAAGCCAATGTTGATCGACCAGAAAGCAAACTTGATAACGCCATCTTTCCAGACCGTCCCGGCCGACATGCTTTTCAGCACGAACAGCATCAGCCCGATTCCCAGCATCCCGTACACGCCAAACAGGGCAGTGTGGCCGTGTACCGGTGTGGTGTTCAGCCCCTGCATGTAGTAGAGCGCAATCGGCGGGTTGATGAGGAAGCCGAAGATACCCGCGCCGACCAGGTTCCAGAACGCCACCGCCACAAAGCTGTAGATCGGCCACTTGTACGCTTTGATCCATTCGGTCGACTTGCTGATCTGCAGGTTGTTATAAGCCTCGAACCCGATCAGCACCAGCGGCACTACTTCCAGCGCACTGAAGGTTGCCCCCAGCGCCATGATCGACGTCGGTGTGCCGGAGAAGTACAGATGGTGGAACGTACCGATGATACCCCCGAACAGAAAGATGATGGTCGAGAACAGGACCGTGCCGGTAGCGATACCCGTCCGCAGCAGGCCAAGCCGCACAAACAGGAAGGCAATGACCACCGTGGCGAATACTTCAAAGAAACCCTCTACCCACAGGTGAACCACCCACCACCGCCAGTACTCGGCAATGGCCAGATTCGTCTGCCGGCCCCACATCAGCCCGGCGGCATAGAAAGAAGCAATGGCAATGGACGAAATCAGGAACATGGTCAGCAGGTGGCGGCTTTCGGTTTTGGCCCGCAGCGCCGGCATAATGGCCCGGCCCATCAGGAACAGCCACAGGAACAGGCCCACCAGCAGGAATATCTGCCAGAAGCGACCCAAATCCACGTACTCATACCCCTGGTGACCGAACCAGAAGTTTTCGACCAGCCCCAGTTTCTGCATCACCCCGTACCACTGACCGGCCAGCGACCCAACTACAATGACGAGCAAAGCCCCGAACAGGAAGTTAACACCCAGCCGCTGAAACTTTGGCTCATAGCCGGATACGGCCGGAGCGATGTACAGCCCCGTGGCCAGCCAGGAGGTGGCAATCCAGAAGATGGCAATCTGCACGTGCCAGGTCCGGGAGATGGAGTAGGGCAGGTACTCGGCCAGCGGAAAGCCGTAGAGCGCCTGCCCTTCTACCCCATAGTGGGCGGTTACCACACCCAGCATAACCTGCACCACAATCAGCGCGGTCACTACCCAGAAATATTTTAAGGTAGCCCGCATGGATGGCGTAGAAGCTAAACCGAGCAGCGGATCTTTTTTCGGCAGACTCGCTACATCCAGTTCTTCTTCTTTATTGGCAGCATAATAATACGCCAGCAGTCCGATACCGGCCAGCAGGACGATGACGCTGAAGCCCGTCCAGATGATAAGATCACTGCTCGGGCGATTACCCACCAGAGTCTCGGCCGGCCAGTTGTTAGTATACGAAACTGCCTGACCCGGACGCTCCGTCACGCAGGCCCACGACGCCCAGAAGAAAAAAGCGTTCATCTTACGCATCCGCTCCGGGTCTTTGATGCTGTTCGTCGGAATGGCGTAAGCATCGCGGTAAGCCTCCAGCGCCGGGTCGTTGGTGAAGAGACCGGTATAATGACGGCTCACGTCGTCAATGGCGGCCGCCCGTACATCCGGAACGGTGATGGTTTGGCCGCCGGCATCGTACGTATTCTTCCGCATCAGCTTTTGCAGACGGGTTTGCAGCATCGCCTGAGTTTCCGCATCGATGTCCGCGTAGGCTTTGCCTTTGGTGGCTTCGGCCCACGAGTTGAGGATGAACATGGCTTCTTTGTGCAGCCAGTCGGCGGTCCAGTCTGGGGCTACGTACGCGCCATGGCCCCAAATAGAGCCCAACTCCTGTCCACCAATCGACTGCCAGACATTCTGTCCGTCTTTGATGTCTTCGCCGGTAAACAACACCCGTCCCGAGGTCGTGACAACCCTATCGGGAATGGGCGGTGCCTGGCGGTAAATTTCCGAGCCAAAATAGCCGAGTACGGCAAATGAGCCGATGAGAACGGCGGCAAAACCAAGCCAAAGTTTTCTGTATCGCATAGCGGTAATTGGTTAAGTACGGCTCACCCGTTCTGTGAACGCCGGAACGTTTGCCGCCGGAACGCCGGTTCGCGGTTTTACCGACGGCAGACGGGTACGCCACAAACGGAGGAGTATGGTTATGAAAAAGAGAATAATTACAATTGATTGCAGCAGCCCGCTAACGGACCGCAATTGGGGCCACTCCAGCCAGGCACCGGCCAGCCGCAAACCCAGCGCCACCGAACTGAGTACGCTCCAGATGTAGAGGCTCCGGTGGTAAAGGACACCCGACCGCCCCATTACACCCGGCAGAATGATGGGTGCATGGGCAAAAATCATCGAAAACACAAAGCCCAGGAAAAAGCTGTGCAGCGCGGCATCGTACCAGAGTGGGTGCTGGCTTGAGATCAAAAACAACCCTCCGCTGACCAGCAGCCAGCCGTAGCCGATAATCAGCAGCGTGCCGCTGTAACGGGGCTGACCGGCTTTACGGATCGATTTAAACGCCATATCGAACCGCAGCAACCAGGCGGCAATGGCCAGCATACCAGCACCGGTGAGGGGTTGTCCGACCCCGTGAAAGGGTTGCATAACCCCGACCAGGAATAACCCAACGGCCCCCCACAGGCCATTTCGCTGCCAGGGCTTAACAGGCAGAAAGCGACTTAGTTCCAGCCGCTCGGCTGTGATGGTCAGCAACAGAAAGGCAATCCACCAGGGCACAGCAATGGGGTAAAAATGCGTCTGGAGCAGCAACACATGGCCAATAACCAGGCATATGCTACCCCCGAAGAGCAGGTAGTAGTATTTTTCGGTATAGCGCGTCATGAACAGATACGTCATCACCACCATGCCCAGGCTACCCATCAACAGCAGCCCTTGCGCCACCAGCGGCTGACCCAGCAGAAAGGCCGGTAGGCTCAGGGCGTTAATCCCCGGAGCCAGCAGCGCCCAGCGATTTTTAAAGACCACCGCCCGCTCCAGCGCAATGAGCGTTCCCAGAAAACTTCCCACCATCAGCGCGCCGTGCTGCCCGGCCGCTTCCGTCACCGGAATCGCCCAGCCCAGCCGGACCAGCCCGGTGAGCAGGCCGACGACCAGTGAGAGGATGGCGAAGGGAAGGAGGAGAACTTTCATTGAGTGAATGAGTGATTGAATGATTGAGTGGTTTTGTCATTCCGATGCTAGCCGGGCGGATTTCTATGATCTATGCAAGAGTTGAGGCATAAAATTTGTCATATTTTTTGCCCCGCTTTACTACGGCATAGATTCGATGAATTAGCTTATTACG
>NZ_BAABHD010000072.1:0-73101 GCF_039541915.1 Nibrella saemangeumensis | reverse complement strand
GAATCAGTCAAGTCGGAGGGGTACATCTTTGGTCGGATTAACCCTCAAGATAGGCTGATTTCCGCTTTTTCTAACCCCAGCGCTCCATTTTTAAACACGTTCTAACTGCTCAGTCTCTTGATTGAATTCCGCTATTTCGACACTTATGCGCTCTCTCCTAATTTCATTTCCAACCTTTATAGCATCTGCAATTGTGATAATAGTTTCTGCTCCAGTTTGAATCAATTGTTGTGTCGCTTGTGTTTGTGCCTGCTGAGAAATAATCTGTGACTGAGTATTACTAAATTCACTTAAAAGCTTCTGACGTAAAGCCGGGTCAGACGACGAATTCGCAATTCTGACCTGTTGTTCAGATACAGCTCGGTTGATTGGGTCTTGGTCTTTTGCTCGGTCTAAGATTTGGTTGGATAATTGATTGGACCTCTGATGATTTTCATATTGCTGACGCTCTGCTTCTTGTTGGCGTTCAATGGTTTCCTGCCGCTGTTGTTCTAAGCGTTTTTGTTCTTCTATCTCGGTTTGAGCATTTGCCTTACTGGAAGGAATGTTACCTAACCTTTGCGAGTCATCAGCACTAATTATAGTTCCTTGCTGCCTAGAAAGCGAAGTGACATTATTTCTTTGTTCTGAATTTTTAATGTTTTCTTGTTCGTGCTGACGTGCCTGTTGCTCGTTTTGACGCTGAGATTCAACATCTAAGTTCTTAGTACTTACTCTGATACGAACATTTGCTATATGTTCATTCTTGTATATTTCATTCAGTGCATATCCTATTCTATCTCCTTTATAAACATCATCCGGCCACAGACAATCGTTATCTGTGGCGATACCTCCTCCGGATTGACTCTCATTAGGCTTGATTCTAAATATACAATTCTTTTTTTTAATTATCTCACGACCAGTATTTGTAGTGACGATAGTAGTCATAGTAACTTCTAACTTACTCGAAGTCTTGTTAAGTACCCGGTAACTCACTCTATCAAATTCTTTACCTAGGGTAATCTTGGAGTAAATGTCAATGTTTGAGGTGCTGACTGTTAACGATTGACTTACTGATAAACTACTGATAAACAGCAGGGTTGTGAAAATTAAAGTGGTTTTCATGGCCTTTGTTTTTTACAAAATTCGGCCACTTCGGCTACCAAAGTCAATCGCTCGAAAGAGGTATTTTTACGTATGATAAATACAGAACAACACTATTTTAGCAATCAGCTTGGTTTTGTAAATTTGGTTGTGCGTATACTTGAAACATATGAAGAAATTGCTACAGCCAACATTTATGTCCTTTTTACAGGGACTGACCGATGATGAGCTTAACCAAATTACAACAAGCCCAATTGACTCTCACGAGTCACTATTTTCGGAACTTTTGGCTAAATATGCAAGCCAAGTTATTTATATCCTAGATTATACAAATAAAGAGTATACAACCTTTACAGAAAACTGCCTTAATTTATCAGGCCATCCATCAGCTGCATTTCTCGAAGGAGGTCTGGAGTTTACGCTATCAAGGTGGCATCCTAATGATTTGTTTTATTTTAACCAACATATTTTCTCTGAAAATTTTAAACTCTTCATGTCAGTGCCACCAAATGAGCTAAGCAGCTACAGGGTGAGTTATAACTATCGATTCAAACGACCTAACGGTCAGTGGACTGATTGTTTACAGCAGAGTACAATCATTAATGCTGCTCCTACAGGCTTACCACTAGCCACTTTCGGTACTGTTTCCGACATCACCGCTTTCAATGCAGATGGACGCATCTCCCATCGAATTGAGCGTCTCCTAGAGAACGGAATCTGGGAGACCTTCTACTGTAAGAACTACTTTCCAAATGTAGATGAGGATAAACTTCTCAGTAAGGCAGAGATAGAAGTACTAAAATGGATAATTGAAGGGTATAGCAGTCAAGCCATTGCCGATAAACTACACCGTAGCTTGCACACTGTGAAAACCCATCGTAAGCACATGCTTGAAAAGACAAATGCAAAGAACACGGCAGAACTCTTACGTTTTGCTATCAAGAACGGCTTAGTATAACATACTTCTGAACATATAGGCTTCATTAAGATACTTTGCATCAAGTATTCTAAATATATAGGAGTCGGACTGGCCCGAAAATAGACGTTTTAAAGATCGGTGGTAGTTCTGGTTCTATTTATTAGCATATGAAAAATTTTATAATCTCCTATTGGCTGTCAATACGTATACCACTGATGTTGAGGTAGGTGAATTTCTTGAAGGTAGCTCATCAGCCACGACCAACCATACAGATCTAGCCAAACAACTAAACCGGTAATCCAAATAAATACAGCGCCAATCAGTAACCAGCTATAAACTAACTTTCTCCTGGTAGAATGCTTAAGTCCTATCTTGATAAACGGCTGCCCGTACCTCACACCCTTGACAGGTGTGAGGTAAACGGGGTGCTCAAATTTTCTCATGGGTTTACAGCGTATCAGCATTCATGATGTCTTTTCCGCTGACCAGAAAGGATAGCGTTCGGCTTCCGTTCTTTTCGTTGATGAGCACTTGCAGCGCTTTGTCGTTGGGAATGGTAAATCGCTGGAATGCATACACCTTTTCTACTCTGTTTTTGCCGGTCACCTTGCGTAACGGTTCATTGTACACATATAGCGGAGTAACCTCAATCGTCTGATTCGATGCTTCCTTTGCTACCTTCTTATCGACGATGAAAAACCGGACGAAACTCAGTTCGTAAGGCAGGTTGGATTTATTCGCCAGGGCTACTTTGTAGTAAAGCACATTGTCCTTAACGTAAATACCACGCAACGAGGCCTCCATTTTGCCGTCTTCGGTCCCCGCCAGTTTAGCCCACCGCTTTTGGCGCATGACTTGGTCACACTGGTAGACAATATCGTTCTGAGAAGCATCCACTCCCTCAAACTGGATGGTACCTTCTTTCCGGGCGGTTGCGTGTAGCTCCTCCCCTGCCAGATTCATGGCCAGCACATCTGGAAACTCGTTGTAGGAAGCAATAAAACTGTAAAACTTACCGTCGGCCGTAATCACGCTGAAATTGGTTTCGTTGAAGCCCATCTGGTTGGCTTTGACCCGAAGTACGTTTTCTACCTCGCTGGCCTTGTCGGCGATAATGGCCCGGCTGCCCAGGTCCACCGACCGGATTGGGCTGGGAAAAATCAGACAAGTCGTTTTATTAAACGCCAGCTCAACAAAGCTGGACTGGATTCTGGTGCTGGCATCTGGCGTCCGCTTTGCACTATACGGGCGTTGTAGTAGTCGGTTGGCCATTGCCAAAGGGCCGAGCTGACTAGTGTCTTTTAGTATCTGCGCTGTGGCCGGCAGGTGGAGGGACAGTATGCCCCCCATCAGGTAAATACCTAACTTGTTCATAATTGAAGAATCTTGGATGTCTGGAGAAAATTCGGCTACCGCAGCAGCACGTAATAGTCGTCTTTCAAATGGGCTTTGCGCAGATTGGCTTTGCGGGAAAAGAAAGATCGCAGGCCATTGATGCCGGCGTTAGCCGCCGATGCACCAGCCACTGCAGCCGCGTTGGTGCCCATCACCGGGGTCTGGATGTTGATACCCGTTGCCGCCTGCGCAGCGGCCCGTCGCGACTCCTGCACCGCCAGAATGTTTGGCACGTAAATTCCGGAAATGCCATCCATGTCGTACACCGTCAGGCGAATGGGATATACTCGGTTTTCATACTGGATACTGGTGATGTGAACATTCACCCGCTCGGTGCTGAACTGGCCAAGGCCATACACCAATGTGCCAGCCGGAATAACCGTACCCCGTACGTTAATCGCTTCCAGCAGACGGAGGCCAATGCGTCCGCCGTTGATGATGGTCTGATCCTGGTGGATCACCGCCCGGAGCGTTCCCGAGGTCGAATCATTGCGGGCCTGCTGCTGCCGGCGTACCCGGTCCGAATGCAAACCATAAAAGTCATTGCCCCGACCAGGCATTGGATTATCCAGGCTGGAGACTACCGGTACATCAACAACCTTCTGGGGCTTCATCATTTGTTCTGCCTGTTGGACCTTTTTCAATTCCTTATCCCGGCGGTATTCTTCCAGTAATACCAGCAGTCGTTTTCGCTCCGCTAGCTGCTTTTGCAAGTCAGCCGGCTGGGCACCTTCCTCTTCTTCCTCATCAAGCTCCTGTTTACCTGTTTGGTTGCGGGCATTTCCTTTATCGTTGGACTTTGTCGTGTAGACCGCATCTAGCTCCGCCATCTCCGGATCGTCGGCTTTGGCTTTCTTCTGGTAGAGGTACGGGTTAATTGTTTCCGGTACGGGTGACTGCAAGCCCGATTGTTTATTTTGGACTGCCGGATCAATCCCCGGCATGGCCATCGGATCTACTTCGCTTTGCAACTCCAGTTTACTGGTGGCCTGCGTCGTGTCGATCATGGCCGTAGGTACGGTAGCGTTGATGGCGTTCTCTCCCTCTGCCGCCGTTGGTTTACCGGCCTGCGAAACCATCTGGTATATGGTAACGAAGGCAATCAGCAGAAAGGCGGCAACGGCGTACAGGAATCGTTTGTCGGAGAATAACTCCTTAATCTTTCGTTTTTCCCGGTTGTGCTCCATGGTTGTTTTTATCTCCTTTTTCGACTTGATGTGTGTTGTTTGACCGGACGGTTCTAATTGGCCGGTTGTGGGTCAGGGCTGTAGACCTGGTGTGGTCCAGGTGATGCACCTGACCGGCCTGAACCAGGTTCCATTGATGCGAGAAAGCCAGGCTGAGCGCCCACAGCATAAGCAACAGACAGAGCGCAATTCCAAGCTGTTGCTTGCGTGTGGATATCGGCTGCCGTTCCCATTTCCTTACCCTGGCAATAGCAAATCGTCCGATGGTCCATTTACAGTGTAAATACCAGCGATACTGCATACGCAGGGCCCAGGCATGGGGTGGCTTTTCTGCTGGCCGGAGCGCGAAACGTTCAATCGTTTTCATGGCTTTATCGTTTATTCAGATAAGCGTACGCTTTGTTTCCCTCCCGTTCAATGGTTTCCAGGTCCTGATTATCCAGTACCTTAAAGCGCTCGATCATAAAGCCGTGACTGTTGTTTACACTACGCTGCGTTTCCAGCAGGTAACAGTGTGTAATCAGCCGGCGGATGGTTACTGAGTTGGCCCGGATCAGAATCTGCCGGGCGTACGTCTTGGCGTAGAACGGCGACTGATTGTAGTGGATCTGTACGCTGTCGACTTCTACTTTCTGAATGACATTACCCTGAATAAGCTGGGTAAAGTAACCTTTTTCCTTCAGGTCTTTGTAAAGCCGCACAACCGACTGATCACCCAGGTAAGAAGCCTCCCGGATATGGGCGTTAATCTGGTTCTCATTGGGGTCCAGTTCAAAAAACAGCTTATGAAACGTTTTGATATGGTCCTCAGCTTCGGCCGGCCGGTTCTCGTTCATTTCCTGCGACAGCGTAAGCAGAAACGATTTACCACGGTCGAGGGCGTAGATGTTCTGCCGGCTAACATCTACCTGTCGGATGCACCAGTACAGCACCACCGAACAGAATAGCAGACTCCCCAAAACAGTGCCGAATGCCAGCCACCGAACCATCTGAAAACTCGTTTCCAGATTGGTGAGGTATCGAAAATTGGTCGGATTCTTCATGTCATTTTTCAGATTACACCTTGTTTACCGGCTGCGGCCGTTGCGCCGGCGTTGTTGCTGACGGTGTAGGATATACGTAGATCGGTGGAGCCACTGATCCCCGTGCCGCGCCAAACCCACTGCCGAGGGCTGTACCTACTGCTCCACCCATTACACCCATGGCTGCCGTCGCCGGCGCGGTAAACGGACGCGATAAGTTACCGATGGCATTACCGACTCCCGTCGACTCCAGAATCCAGGTCGACACCAGCGGCACCAGCAGATAGCCGGCCGTTCCGATGATGTAAAAAAGGATTTCCATAAAATCGGTAGCGGTAAAGGTTTCGGCAGTAGCGGCCTGGATCTGGGCAATGTCGGATTGAAGCATAATGATATGCACCTCTTCAATGATGCCCCCGAAGATGTTGGCCACCGGTATCCACAACAGGATATGGATAAACCGGGCGAACCAGGCTCCCAGAGAACCATAGAACCACTCAAAGCAGCTTAGTCCAATGGTGATGGGGCCGCAGATGGCCATAATAATTAGAAAGTACGTCGCAATGATCTTTATTCCCAGGGTAACTGCGTCGAACAGCACTCGCGTGACGGACTTAAGCAGTTCATCAATCCAGGTGCTGATCAGAAACGATACCCCCGAGCGCTGCACCGAATTGTCGACGGAGAAAAGCCGCCCGAAAAAGTCTTTCCCCAACTCCCAGTAGCTTAGTTCACCGTCGGCCGTGTAGACGCCGGCTATTTCCTTCATCTTTTGCTTCAGGAGTTCATCTTTCTTTTGGTTCAACTGAATTACCTGTGTTTCTTTACTGGCTACGACCTGTTCGGTGGCCAGCGCCAGCCCATTGCCAATGGTTACCATGGCGTCGACGATATAGGTATAACAAAGCAGGCACAAGGCCAGCGAAAAAGGCCGGAGGAGCGGAAACACATCAATAGGTTCGTTTCTGGCCAGATGCCCCCAGATGCGGTAAAAAACATAAAAGACAGCACCCAGGAAGCCAATGGAGCGGCCGAAGTCGATGAGCATTCCGAAGTCGCCCCGCATGCCCTGGTACAAATTATCCAATGCTTGTTCCATACGTTCAGAGAAGTTGTCGTTAATACCGCTTCAGGCCCAGGCTGCGGGCCTGCGACTGAATAATGCGCTTTTTGATTTTCTGATTAATACCGGCCGACAACTCCCCCTGCATGCGCTGAATAGAGTTGTTGCGCATACGGCTTTCGCGGTACGTGTTGCGGTACAGCCGAATGCGTTCGTACGGGGAAAGAAATGCCGTTTTTGATTCACGGTCGGCCAGCTTCAGCTTAACTTCCAGTGATTTGGGATCACCCAGCAAACCGCCGGCGGTGGCCAGCGCGTAGTAGCCCAGGTCTTCGTCCTGTGTGTAGGCGTCAAACTCTTCGCGTATCAATTGTTGGCGCGGACCACCACCCGTAAACACCTCGCCGGCCACACCCACGAAACTGCCGTAGAGATCTTTCATGTCCTGCTGCGCCAGTGATTTCCGTTTACTTTGCGCCAGCATCGGGTGCAGCTCGTTCATCGATTTGCGAAACTGAGTCTTGACCTTCAGATCCTGGTATCGAATCTTCTGAATCTTCGTTTGCCCGTCTTTCCATACCTCCCGGAGCTTGGCAATTTCCTTCGACAGCTTTTCGGCTTTCTTCTCGTAGTAGGTAGCCATAATCTTCTCGGCCGCCGGCGCAAGTACGGCCGCATCCGCTACCGCTTTGATCAGCTCATCCAAAACCTTTTCCGTTAGAATCGCTCCGTAATCAACACCCGGATCAAGAACTCCCTGCATCAGGTCGGTCTCCGTATTACCTAGCAACTCTTCGATGGCTAACCGCAACGTAAACTCGTCTTTGGGGCCTTTTTTCAATTGACTGGCGTCCGGAATCTGGCACCAGGCCGGTACGCTCGCCAGGATTAGGAGGCACCCGGATACTAACTTCTGAATCATTCCCATATCGTTTTATAGGTGGAGACGTTGCGGTTTAATTTGGTGCCCTCCCGGTAGAGGGATTTGGTCAGCCGGTTTTGCATGAGCTGCTTTCGACGAGCCGTGGCGGCTTTGGCGATTTCGGCATTGTAGGCCTTCAGGCTTTTTACGCGGGTGAACAAATCCTCCTCTACCATATCGAGTACGTTGATGCGTTCCCCCTCCGACATCCATACCGCCGTTTGTGACAGGTTACAGGCGGTTTTTACCTCAGCCGCCAGGTCATCTGTAAACGATAGTGTAGACAGAATTTTGCCGTACTGCTGCTGTTCAGCCGGGGTAAACACGCCGGAGTTCAACAGCTTCTGGCCGCCTTCCTCCTGCATGGATACCATCTGAAACTTCTTTTTCAGCTCCTTTTTCTCGTAGTAGCTGACGAAGTTTTCCGACAGCTCAGTATGCGCTTTTTTCCAGGCGTAGTCTACCTTATAATTCTGATATTCAATCTTTTGGTGCTTACTCATGCCATCTTTAACCATCTTCCGCAGCCGGGCTACTTCCGAAATCGGCGAGATGTTAAGCAGCGAGCCCAAGGCCTGCTGGGCTAATTGCTCAATCTCGTCTTTAATGCCGTTCATGAGGTCGTTTTCCAACTCGCCCAGAATCTGTTCGACCTCCTCCGTAATTTCATCTTTAACCCCACTCCAGCCCCGTTGAATTAGAGCTGGACCATAATTAGGAAACAGTTGACTGACGAGGCCCTCGGTGTAAGACGCGAGCACCTCGCCTAATTTCGCGGAAGGCACCTGCATGGGTGATTGACCGGGAAAAGTCACCTCCATCAGCTTCCCTCCGCTGCCTTTTACTTCCCGCACAAACGGCACTTGTGGATTCTGCGGCTGTGCGGGATCATCGGTGGTATCCGATGCCATGACCGCTTTCGTCGGTACCCAGCCGGAAGCAGCCATCGCACCGGATGTGATACAGCCAAGCAGCAGGGCAATGCCCACCTGCCTGAGAAAATGTCTTCTCATAATTCACTTGAGGGAATAAAATGTAGAAAATCCGTTGCCTATAATCCGCGCTCTTCCGCGACGATCTCTTTGATCGCTAACTCGTAGTTGATGTCTGCCCCGGCATCGCGTTGCTGCTGCACTTTCTGCTGTACGTTGAGCTTTTCGCGCTGTTCGGTGGTGAAAGCATAATACTCTTCGCGTGATACTTCGACACCGTACACTTTGCTATGCTGACCGCCCCAGGATACAAACACCTCTTTGTAGAGCCTGCCCGGATCATTGTCCCGGTTGAGGCTCAGGCATAAATCTTTCTCCTTTTTAGTCAGCGCCAGCAACTCCTGCACAATCCCGAATTTGTTCTGGTACTTACGCTGATCCAGCAGGATTTTGGTGTCTGCGTTATTGATGATACTGTCCTTGACAATCTTGTTGCCGATAATATCATCCACCTCCTGCGTAACAATCCAGGCTTCGCCAAAGAACTTTCGAACCGTCTTGTAGAGATACCGGATGTATTCGGCCATCTCATCCTTCATAATGGCTTTCCAGGCTTCTTCAATCAGGATGATCTTACGAATCCCCATCAGCTTGCGCATCTTAGCGATAAAGACATCCATGATGATGATGGTGACCACCGGAAATAGGATTGGATGATCTTTGATATTGTCGAGTTCAAAGATGACCAGGCGGTCGTGGAGCAAATCCAGATTGGTCCGGCTGTTGAGCAGGTAATCGTATTCACCCCCTTTGTAGAAGGACCGAAGCACGTACATAAAGTTCTCCAGGTCAAAGTGTTTTTCCCTGACTTTATGTTCATCGAGATACCGGACGAAACCATTCTGAAGGTACTCGTAAAAGGAATCGAAACCAGGAAAAATGTCCTCATGGTGAGCCAGATACTGGTAATACCCGTCAATAGCTGCGGCTAAGGCGGTATCTTCGGTGCGAGTCTGCTGCTGTTCCGGTCGCTTCCAGAGCGTCTGGAGCAGTGTCTTCAGGGCTTCTTTCTTTTCGATATCCGGCTGAGCGCGTCCCTCAATCACAAAGGGATTAAAAGAAATCGGATTCGCGGGATCGTAGGTCAGGTACTTTCCGCCCAGCATCTCACATAAACTGCTGTAGCTATGCCCCACATCGACGATTACGATATGGCTGTCCTGGGCGTGATAGCTCCGAACTGCATGGTTGGTAAAGAATGACTTACCCGAACCCGACGGACCAATGATGAATTTGTTCCGGTTCGTAATCCAGCCTTTTTTCATGGGCTCATCAGAGAAATCCACGTTTATCGGTTTACCGCTCAATCGTTCAGTCAGTTTGATACCTGATGTGGCCAGCGAGGTTTCATCGTTCGTCTCCTGGTTAAACAGGCAAACCGCCTGGGGTGTAAACGTCCAGTACCGGTCCTCCTTCGGCAGATCGGCCGCGTTACCGGGAATACCCGCCCAGAATAACGCCATCGCATCAAGGCTGTTTTCCCGGGGCCGGGCACCCATTTTGGCAATAGCCGAACTTACCAGATTGCGCAATACCGGCAGTTTACTTTTCTCCTCCGTCCAGACCTGTACATTGAAATGTGCGTGAATAGGATTCCATCCGTATTGCGAAGCTTCCGTCAGGTACTCATTGATGAGCATGGCGTTCACTTCATTGGCTTTGCCGAACGACGCCAGGGAGCGCATCTGAGTGGCCCGCTGTTCCAGTTCCGGAGTCGATACATGCTTATCGTCTTTAAACACATACTGATTATAGATGTGATTGCAAGGCAACATAAGTCCTACCGGAGCGGCAAAACAGACCGACACCGTTGAGTTTTCCGAAGAGTACGCATCCACCCGGTTATGGGTTAGTACCCAATCGGGCATATCATCCACATCGGAGATGGTGTAAAACTTGGCGAACTTCCCTCCTATCCGTAAACAATCATCACGTTCTATATCCGCCAGTGTCACAACTTCTTCCTGAAGTGACAAACTGTAGTAGCGTTCCAACAGCCCCTGCGAGATGGCAGTACTAACGATGTCATTCGTGGTAAGGCGCTGTAGCCGGAGCAGGCGGGTGCTCTCCAGAATTGCCTTACATTGTTCGACCGCATTCAGAAAATCATCTAGCTTTTTGGCATCGGCTACCTCTTTCGATACCAACCTGGTCCTTGCCAGCGTAATGGCTTCGGCACTGACCGATCGGCGTTCCGGATGTGTTTTCGTCAGGAACAGAAAACATCTGTGGTTGAGGTAAGGCCGTTCGTTAAAGTGCCGCTCTGAGGTTTTGTCCAGAAAGGCATTTACTGTTACCTTCGGTTGGTACTTCTCTTCGACAAACCAATCCTGCTTATGCACGATGGTGTGCGGTGGCAGTACACCTATAGCTTTAGACCAGGCTTCAACCAGTTCCCGGTATTCACCCATTTCGACGCGGCTGTCACCCTCGCCGTCCCATTGCACGTTTAGCGTATAAATTTCGGGTAGGATAACCTCGAAACTTACAGTGATATCGCCCCACTTGGAAAAAATCAGATCGTCCTGAACCGCGCCAATGGGGAACAGGTCTTTAATGTCCCTCGTTTTTACTTGCATATAGAGCGCTTTTAAGAGCGGGTCGGGCTGTTCAGCCGGCGAAAGACATAAGCTGAGCGCACATAGATTACACTAGGTTGTCGGGTACGGCTCAGGTGCTTGCTCAATCCTCGTTCACCAAAGCGTTTGGAGAGCCGCACCAATTGACCATACAGGAAGACGAGCACGAAAAAATAAGCACCAAAGATGTAGCCAGATGAAATGCCGGTGACCACCATGATGATGACACCCAGCAGCAGTAAGCCAACGGCGGCACCCGCCAGCAGAAGCAGAAAATTCATACCCCGAATACCCAGAACCTCTGGTGGTCGGTCCACGCCTTTATTCACCCGGTACATTATGGATTGAAGACCGCTTTTATGACCAGCAGGACAAGACCGGCAAAGATAAGGGCACCAAACCAACTGGCCGCTGCTTTCCGGGTGTCCGGATCTCCGTTACTCCATTTGGAATACACCTGGATACCGCCAACCACACCGACAATGGCACAAATGGCATACATCAAATTTCCAACCGTTTCCCAGGCTCCGGTTATTTCTTTAGTGGCCTCATCCAGCCCCTTTTTAGCGGCACCCGAACCGGTCTGCGCCAGGCATTCTGAAGCATTGGCCAATACCAGGTAACTGAGGAGGATAGCTCCCCCAGCCACTTGAACAATTCGCTTTTTCATGAATGATTTAAACGATAGAAGGTGATTGAAAATAAGGACATCACATTATCCTTAATCCAAAACTAATGCAGAATACATATAAAATCAATACTTATAACTGTAAAAAATTATTTACACCACTTTATTTATTATGTCTTGCGAATATTACATGGCTGCTTTTAAGCTGATAATAAGATAGTTGTCTTTGACGTAAAATAGACACTTTGAGCAAACAAAAAAGCCAGACGATGACGCCTGGCTTTAATACATGAATGGAATGTATGTTTACCGTTCTTTACTTCCTTTCGGGTTGGGAACTTCATCTTGTTCATCCCAAAGCTGGTCGAACGTCGCCGAGAGCTGCGCAACATCGAAGAACGTTCCTTTTTTGAGGGTGGCCTCTACCGATTCGTCGACCATGGCACCCTTTGGGTTTAACTGTTTCAACATGCGCTGAATCCGTTTGGCCTGCTCCGCCGATAGCGTTGGCTCTTCAACCTGTTTAACGACTTCGGTAAGCTGGTTCAGGTTTTCGGAGTATTGCACCAAGTCAAAACCTTCATCGGCCGCGTCACCGATTTCCCCCAGGGGCAGATCTTCTTCCAGCATGATCAAGTCTGACTCGCCTTCTCCCTCATCCTCGTCGATGGCAAAGTTCGTTGTTTGTGAAATCTGCCAGGCTTCTCCCCTATTCTCCTCATCGGACTGTTGATCGTTCTGCTGCTTTTGGGCGGCTTCCTCCCGAAGTTTTTGGAGCAGTCCTTTCCAATCGGTTTTCGAGCCACCGAGCATCTTATACGTGGCACGGGCTCCTGACTGAGGCTGCGTACGAAGGTTGGCCGGTGCAATGCTCCAGAGAGGTAGCCTTAATAGGTACCAGGCGTAGCCTACCAGGCAAACCCCGGCCAACAACAGGATTTCCAACGGGGAGAGCATATCGTTAGATTTTAAACTCTAATTGAATTAACTCTTCTTTGATCGCTTTCAGGTTGGTTTCATTTTCACGGATGTGATTTTCCACGATGTTCTCGAGGACCTCCATGATTGATACCTTATTCCCTGTCTGATCCGCATACCTGACGAGTAATGTAATCAGTGCGTGGGTATTCTTTGAAATCGCTATTTGTTTCGATGACCGGACGAACCGGGGGTTCTTCTTTAGGAAGGTCTGGGCGTATTTGTCCAGCTTCTTTTTTTCCTTCTCGTCCAGGGTAGATGCATGTGATTCCGGAGCAGCGCTTGCCTGGGTATCCGCAGGTGCCTTTTTGTCCTCATTATTTTTGGGGGTCTCCTCCCCTTTCTTGACATTCGTTGGTGCTGGCTGCGATTCAGGCTGAACCGTTTCTGCCGGAGCGGCAACAGGCTCTTCCTTTTTGATGGAACTGAGGTAGTCGCGTATTGAGCCGGACCCAATGCCCCGGCTGACCATTGTCGTTATATCATCGGCTGCTTTATTCTTTGCCATGGTCGGTTTGGATTACAGGTTTGCGGGTGCAGTTTTCAGGACATTCTTTTTAGGGACTTTCTTTGTCTCAAACAGCAGCGTACTGATCTCGTCAGCCACTGGCTTGATCGATACCTCAGGAATTAATGTAGAACGTTGATTCTTCCAGAGGACAGAGTGCTTCACCCGATTGTGGAGGACCGTTACAAAACCTGCTTCCTGTATCTGGGCGTTTATGGTAGTGTAGATATTCTGACGCTCGCGCTCCATGTATTTATTCCACAGCATAAACATCTTAATCTTAGTTTTGCCCTCCTGAAGCTGGTCGTAAACCGCATTGAGCGTTTGCAATCCGGATACAAAGGTGAATTTATCTGCCTCCATCGGCAGAATGCCATAATCCAGACGATTAACTACGTCCATGTAGCCAGGTGTATTAACAGTACCCGGGAGGTCGATAAACACAATCTCATCCCCTCCCTCCTTGCGAAAGTGATCAATGAACAAGGCCAGGTCGCTCAGGCTTGCCTCCAGCACGGGATAAGGTTCAACGCCCTGCGCTTCGACTGATTTCCGGAATGCTTCGTTCTGTTCTGCTTTAGCCATTTCCAATTCACGCTCGTGAAAGAAGTTGTGCTGCGGGTGGTCGCCATCAATGACGATTACTTTACGTTTTTCGACCACGGCAAAATGAGTGGCTAGTACCATCGTCAGGGTGGTTTTGCCAACCCCCCCCTTCTGGCTGAAAATGGATATAAAAGTTGCCATGCTGAATGGTTTTGATTCGATAGCCGAAATGTACTCAACTTTTTTTCATCTGTCAATCCATACGTCCATTTATTGATGTGTTTATTTATTGATTGATGTATCCATGTATCAATTCTCTCATACATTTATCCATCAATAAATGTATAAATCCATTTATAAATTGATAAGTTTACAGATGGATTAGTTGATAAGTCAATTGATAAACGAATAAATGCGTTGACTCGACAATTTGTTGACCCGTTGATAATAAATTAGTTTATGGGTTTAATCGCTGATGTATTGACTAATTGATAGCCGCACCCATTTACCCGTCCACGTATTGACTGGTATATGCGTTGACGAATGAACCGATTGACGAGTTGATGAGTCCATCCGTTGAAAACTGAGGCTGTTTGTATTCAACGGGTAAACCGATCAACTAATTAACACATTGACGGGTTGAATCTGGTTTTCAAATTAGACCAGAGTAAGACCTGCTAAATCCACTGCCAACACCATTCAATCTATCAACGAGTTTACTGATTGACGCATTGAACGAAAGTAACTTGAGTATTGCATGATAATTTTAAGAAAAGCAAGATGTGTTTTATGTATACAAAAAACGGGTATATCTTGCCGCTACAAAATATAAAAGGCTTTCGTGTTTACATGAATCAGAAGAAAGAGACAAAGCCGATAAGTCGTAAAAATGGTGGGCGGCCGCGAAAAGAGCAGAAAGACCCCGTTGCCCAGTACATAAACTTGCGACTTACAGAAAAAGAGGCTAATCAATTTAAAAGTCTCCATGAGGCAGAGACAGCCGGAAGAAAGGTATCCCTGCAGGAATACGTAAAAGAAAAGGTCCTAAAACCGGCAGATCACGATAAAAGCCAACAGGAGGCACGGCATTTAGGACTTGCAAGTTTGATTCAGTTGGGCGAAATCAGACGGCTACTCGACACAATCGGAAATCAATTCATTGAATTAGAAGTAAGAATTAAGGGTCATAAACCGGTTGAAGCGAGGAGAGAAGCCCAGCTAGCAGAGGGCGAGGCTTTACCAGAAAATGAGGATTTAAAGGAACAATTACAGAGGGCTTTCTACCAAATAAAGGTATGGTTGTACGGGTTACCACCGGAAAAAGTGTAGCCGGCGCTGTGTTATACAACGAGCGAAAAGTACAGAAAGGGAGCGCCGAACGGATACAGATCAGTAATTATCCAGACGAAGAAACAGCTCAGCAGTACTTACAACATCGTATTGAGGTATTAGAGACCTACGCACGTTTCAACGAGCGAATCAGCAAGCCCGGCGCACATTTTTCGTTATCATTTCATCCGTCCGAGACAATCCCGGATGCCCAACTCCGCACCCTTGCGAGTGAGTTTCTACAGGAAATTCAGTATGGAAAACAACCATACCTGGTCTACCGCCATGATGACACCAATCATCCGCACATCCATATTGTCACCGTGTCAGTTGACATAAACGGAGATAAAATTTCGGATTCTTTTCTTAAGCAGCGGATCAATTCGACCCGTCAACAATTAGAGATACGCCATGGGCTGGTACGGGCCGAAGAGGCCAGGTTAAGTAAAAAAGTACAAAAGAGCACATTTCAGCTGGAAGCGAAAGCCGAATTAAGCGAAGCAGTGCGCAGGCTTTACGAGGAATACGGTTATAGCTCGCTGGAGGAGTTCTCGCAGTTATTAAGGGCAAACCGCATTCAGCTCAATAGGGTAGGAGGGAGCCAGGAAGGTAAACCGCTCCGTGGACTTACCTATCAACTTACCGATGGTGAGAAGCCAATCTCACCTCCCATCAAAGCCAGTGCGCTGCCCTTTACACCCACCTTGGATAAGCTGGAGAAGCAATTCAAATCAAATGGAAGCCGAAAGGAACAAGGAGTCGCCGAAATACGACAAACGTTGAAAACGGCTCTTGCTTCACAGACATTGTCGTCAAATAAGGAACTGAAGGAGGTTTTATTTAAGCAACGTATTGATTTGATAGACCATACTCAGGATTACTTCTACCTGGATCGTCAACGGAAGTTAATCTACTCCGCAAATGATCTTGGAAAGGCTTATACAAAAGACGGTCTTACCAACCTGTTTAACAAGACGGATAAACCTCAGGCCACTCTCACGAGAGAAGAGGCAAAAGCACTGGCCGCCAGAGTCTCCTACCACTACCGGCAATTTCGCGAGAATAATCCGTTAACGTTTGAAAGCCAGGTTGCCGAACATTTTCCGAATACCTACCTGGTGGAGTGCATACGGGCAGAAGGGTATCCGGGGGAAATAGCTGAGGTAGCCGTGAACAGCTTTGAACGGCATAAGCTCAGCCAGATAACCAATCTAAAGGAACAGCGGGATGTGGAGCAGCGAAATTCGGAAGAGCTGAATTGGGTGGATGTCCTGGGGAATACTTCGGAGCTATTTACCCTTATTGATGAAGCTACCGATACCAGACGGCAAAAACCGATGTACAGTCAGAAATTGAAAAATACCGGCTCCCGAAAACGACCTAGACAATGAATATTAGTCAGCCCATTACGGATATAAACCAGTTGATTTTCAGGTTCTAATATACGCATCAGGGAATAAGAAGATTCTTATAAATTTTAAAATACAGTTATAAGTATTGATTTATACTTGTCCTCGACTATATTTGGGTAGTTAAAGGAGGGTAAGATATGAAGGTAGTTGACAATAGGGCGTATATCCTATGGAAAGGAAAGCGTCGTGAAATTCCGCTCAGCCAGATCATTCAGGTGACCAGTATGGGACAGTACTGCAAGTTTCACCTTGAAGATGGCGAACAAATTATTACAACGGCTAACCTAAGGAAAGCACACTCGTTTCTCCCTGTTTTTTGGCGTATCCACTGGACTAAGCTGGTCAATCCCCAACATATCAGAACATGGGTTCGCCGGTCAGGATTGCTGGTGCTTTCCAATGGAGAAAAGTGCCGGATTGCCGACGGTCGATTGCCAGCGTTTCGTGAGCAGCATCGACTTTGGAAGCCTAACCCGAATACTTATCTCAGGGCATAGGATCAACTCCACTTCTTACTTTTTCAAAGCTAGGGGTCAATGCCGCACTAAGGGTGACTAGGCACTTTTTGTAGCATAGAGAAATATACATAATCATCTTCCAATTGCAACTATGTGTTCTACGGGCAGCAGCAACTACGATCAGGAGTGGCGGGGCATTCTCCAGACAATCTTGTTCATTGGATTTGTGCTAATAGGCTTTCATCTGTATTACTACTGCTACACCAGCTTCAGGCAGCATAACCTTACGTTTGCCGTTCTGGATACGTTTATCCGAAACCTGAATCAGAGTTCCGGTATTTTCGGGCATCCATTTATTTCCAAACTGTTGGCTCTGTTCGTGCTGGGCGTATATACATTCGGCAACAAAACAAGGAAAACACTAGATGTAACCTGGGCTGTGGTTGGTCGGTACGCCCTAATTGGCTTTATGCTCCTGATGGGGAACGGGTATATATTACACTGGTCAACCCTGTCAGTGGATAGCAGAGCCTTTGGCTACGGAATCACGACCATTGTTGCCTATTTGATGCTCATCAGGGCAGGGGCCTATGCCAATCGGATTATAGACCTGAAAATGGGCGATGATCCCTTTAATCGAGATAATGAATCCTTTGAGCAGGAGGAGATCATGCTACAGAATGAGTACTCCATCAATATCCCCACCCGATACTACTACAAAGGGAAGACCAAACAGGGGATGGTAAACGTCCCAAACCCTTTCCGGGCCACCATCGTCATTGGAACACCGGGCTCAGGTAAGTCGTTTGCTGTTATTTTTCAGTTTATCCGGCAGCACCTGGAGAAAGGGTTCTGCATGTACATCTATGATTTCAAATTTCCGGACTTGACCAAAATAGCCTATTACTACGCGTGCAAGTACCGTCAGGATAGCAAAGACTTCCCGACCTTCTACATTCTCGATTTCGACCATCCCCGCAGTTCGCACCGTTGCAATCCCCTGGCGGCTGAACTCATGACGGATATTGTCGATGCCCTGGAGGCTTCCCAAACGATTCTGCTCAATTTAAACAAATCCTGGATTAAGAAACAGGGCGACTTTTTTACCGAGTCACCTATCAACTTCTTTGCGGCCATCATATGGTACCTGAAATTATACCAGGACCGGAAAATGGCGGAATGGCAGGCTAAGGGCCGGGAGGACGAGACTGCGGAACCTAAGCCAAACTACTGCACGTTTCCGCATGCTATAAAAATGGCAGGCTTACCCTACTCATATTTGTTCCCGCTCCTCCAATCCGAGCCCGAACTGAACAGCCTGCTCATCCCATTTGCCAGTGCGCTGGAAAAAGGTGCGTTTGATCAATTGGAAGGTCAAATTGCTTCCGCCCGCATCCCGCTGGGACGGCTAGACTCCAAGACGTTGTTCTGGCTGCTCACCGGTAATGACTTTACCTTAGACATTAATAATCCGCTCGATCCGAAGATACTTTGCGTTGGCAACAACCCAAAACGGCAAGACGTATATGGTGCAGCGTTAGGGCTTATAAACTCACGGGTTCTTCGGTTAGTAAACCAGAAAGGTCGGCGTAAATGCTCCATTATCGTGGACGAATTACCAACCATTTATTTTAGGGGACTTGATAACCTGATTGCAACCGGCCGCTCCAATAAGGTATGCACCACGTTGGGTGTACAGGATCTCAGCCAGTTGAAACGGGAGTACGGAGACCGGGAGGCTGAGGCCTTGTTCAATACCATCGGAAACGTGTTCAGCGGCCAGGTAGGAGGGGAGACCGCCCGAATCCTGTCAACCAGTTTTGGAAAGAACAAACAGATTCGCCAGAACTTCACCTTCACCAAAGACGATACTAATATCCAGTTTTCGGAGAATATGGATTCGCTGATTCCCGAATCCAAAATAGCCAACCTCAGCCAAGGATACTTCGTCGGTAAAGTGGCCGATAACTTCACGGAACGCGTTGCCCAAAAGATATTCCACGCAGAATTGGTAGTCGATCCGGAAATGAAGAAAGAGATCGAAGCGTTTGAGAAAATGCCTCTGCCTCAACTGGATGACCTCACTGAAGATCGCATCTCGAATACTGAGTTCGAACAGGTCATTGCCGAAAATTACCGGCAGGTAGAAGCGGATATTAACAACCTGCTGATTGAAGAACTGTACCGCCTGCGGGATTCCGAAGAATACGCGCACCTGGTCGAGGAATTGTCATTTGATGATGCTGAGCGCTGAATAACACGAAAGCTATGTTTGCCAATTACCGTTTACTTTTTCTATTGCTGGGTTGCTGTTTTCCGAAGAACAGTCAGGCTCAGGTGATATTCAGCCCTAAACAGCGTGAAAAGCCGCTAATCATTACGCGGCTGGATCGGGAGGCCATAGAAAAACAGGATGGTGCGGTTGACACCAGCCGAATTGTTATACATCCTTTGGGTCAGCACACGGAGTTGTATGCGCAACGGATTGATCAGGTACTTGATTCTCTGGAGCTACTGGAGCGAAATCTTAGGCAGGCTGTGAGTGAGGCTCAGCGATTACGAAAAAAGGACCTGTTAGCCCGGTACCGCAGCATACCGTCTATTCTACCCATCCGGCTGGCCTTCCAAAGGGAGTTTCGTGTCAGTAGTCCGTTCGGCGTTCGCTGGCATCCGATAACGGGGCAGCTACAAAACCATGCCGGTATCGATATACCCAGCCCCGAAGGTACCAACGTGTATGCTGCGGCCGATGGGATCGTCGATAAAGTGGTGGAGCAGCCTGGTGGTTTGGGAATAGCCGTTTATATCCGGCATGAAAGCGGTTTTCAAACCATCTACGGGCATTTATCCAAGTATTCGGTAAAGCCGGGAGAGTGGGTAAACCAGGGCGAATCAATAGCGGAAGTGGGCTCAACCGGCAGATCTACGGGGCCTCACCTGCACTATGCAGTGACTCAAAAGGGCGTGGCCTTAAACCCGTCTGATTTTTGTTTTCTGCTGCTGATCAAGCTAAAGAAGATGAAGTCAGAAAATGCTTCGCTGACTACTTCAAACCGTCGACCGATGGCTAGTGCAAAAAGCACGGCAAACCGTGCGAGAAAATGAGATTGATACCAAAACGCTAATCAGTATGTCTTCACCAACACAAGCGCCACCAACCGACGTGGCCAACCAACCGTACCGATTTACAAAAGAGGATATGGAACGGCTGCAAACCAGGGGAGAGCTGCCTCCATCTGTATGGGATGAGTTTCAACAAACGGGTCGGCTGCGGCCAGCTCATGAAGAAGTTGTGCGGATGGAACTGGGACGCCGATTGTGGCGTCAGGAAACTAACCTGCCTGAGCAACTACTTCAGATTTACCGAGTACCTGAATACAAAAAGGAAGCCGACTCATTGGCTATCTGGCGCGAGAGTACTTATCCGATAAACCTGGCCAGGCACGAAGAAGCTTTACAGGCAAAAGCTCAAAGTCCAACTGTACCGGAAAACTCTGTTGTTACGTTGAATGCTCCGGTTAAAACAGAGAATGAATTAGTCACCGTACCAATTGTAATCGAACAACGACAACAAGCACCGCTACCTCATCAGGAATCGACTAGCCTGCCCGTGGGCGAACAGATTCCAAAAACGGCTGAAAATAATCGGGAGCGTGTAGCGTCAACGAACGATCAGATTATTGAAGAACGACCTGTTCAGGCATATGCAGAGGATCCGATTCAACATAAGGAGTCTTCACCCGCAGAGGAAAAACCTACAATTCAAGTCACGTGGGATATAGCGACTGACGCCGAGAAAGGACAAAGGCAGGACTATCAGTTGCTGTTACCACCCGAAGCAGAACACCTCCGTAGTTATTTAGAAAGCGATAAACTGCTAGCTAATCCGGATCTGACTACACGCTTATACGACGCTGGCTTACAAAAAGAGGAACTGGCGGCACAACTACAAGCCATTGGCGTCACCGATAACCCACAGCATGTAAACCAGTTAACTGACTACCTCTGGGATGTTCATGAGTTCGTAAAGGACCTTGACCTCAGTAACATCGATCCCACTAAGACATACCGGGTTCAATATTCAATACCGTCAGATGGTCAGCATACCGAGCTTCAGTCGACCATCGTTCCGCCGGCCCCTGAACCTATTCCGCCGGAACTGGGAATCGAACTTGTCAGGGGAGGATTGCTCGCCAATTTTTTTCATAATCTGCAAAAAAATTACAGCGCAGCAAACATTCAGGTTTACCAGTCGCTGCGGTTCCTGGAAGTCTCCTCACCTGATCTTAACGAAAGCAATGGATTACCGGGTCAGGAACAATCGAATCTGAAAAAACTGGAGCAGACCACCCGATTCCAGTGGGACCAGGTTGCGGATCAACTTACCCATTTTGGGTTTACACCAGAGAAGTTACAGGAAACCGGGGCACTTCAAAATTTTCTTAATGGTGGTAAAACCGGACTGATTACCCTGGAGCGCACCATTAACAACAATCCTCAGGTGCTGGTCGGTAAGATTTACATCGTAGCGCATCCCGAACTTGGACCACGGGTACACTTCTAGCCGAAACGAAATGTCCTGACGGTTCCCAACGAGTTTTTGGGCTTTACCTTTAATGAGGAAGAAAAGAAAACCCTCAAAGAGAATGGTAACCTTGGGAAACTCGTAACCTTACAGGACAATGTTTCCCGGCAAACGTTTCAAGGCTACATCGGAATCGATCAGGAAACGAATGGCCTAACTGTTTTTAGGGCTGATCGCCTGAAAATGCCCGACGAAATACGAGGGGTGAAGCTATCCCCGGTGCAGAAGGAGCAACTTTTACAAGGTGGTGCGGTACTGCTTTCCGGACTAGCCGGCAGCAATGGGCAGAAGTATGAGGCTTACGTTCAAATCAACGCGGCCAAACGGTCGCTGTCTTTTGCTCCCCTTGCCGGAAATTCGGTCAAACAAACAGTCAATGTGGCCACTGCTCAGGAATTGGAACGGCCTAGCCAGGCTTTGAAAGGAACCGATAGCCGACATAGTCTGAAGACGGAGCAGAAGACAGCCAAAGCGACTAACAACATGAAGCGGGATAATGACCAGCAACAGGTAAAACTGGAGAATCCCCAAAAACTGCGCCGGCTACCTAAGATCAAAAATCAACCTGCTAAAAAACTGAATCAGCGCCGGTCCCGAGAGACTTAAGCCCAGGCTGGCCGCCCTGTTTCTACAGTAAACCAAAAAATTAAATTATACATATGGAGGCAAATCAGACCAGCCAGGACCGCCCGGCGCGGTATCCTACGTCCCTACTCGCAGAGCTGACATCCCGATTCGGTATTGAATTGGATGATGCGAATGCCAAAAAATTGCTCAACGGGCAGAAAACAGATCTGCAGATGTTGCCGGATGGTACCATACGTAAGTTCTACCTGACCCATTCTCCCGACCAGGGTATCCATATCAACCAGATCGAACCGCGCAAAGAATTGACCCTAAGCAGTGATTATCTGGGTCACGCCTTCACCGAAGAAGACAAAAACAGGCTTCAGAAATACGGAGAAATGGGTCGACGGGTTGACCTCAACGATGCGATTACGAACCAGCCATTTAAAGGATATATCGGTGTCGATGCCGACACTAAAACACTGACGGTGTTGCGAGAAGATCGATTCCGGTTTCCGGAGCATATAAAAGGCGTACAGCTCAACGAGCAGCAGAAAGAAAGCCTACGCGATGGCAAACTAACGCCAATTCATGGCATGACTGGAGCCGATGGACAGTCATTCGATGCGCTGGTGCAGGTATCGGCGGCCAAGCGGTCACTAATTTTTCGGCGACTGCCGCAGCCTGCCCAGCAGGAACAACAGAAAGCAGACGCTAACCCTCAGGTCACGCCGGTAGCTGAGGTAGTAACCAAGCCTAATAAAGCAACTAGCCAGAAGACGGGTGAGCGGAAGCAGCCCAAAAACGCAAACGAGAAGCCAGCCGAAAAAACGATAAAGAGTAAGCTGCCCAAGGCCAAGAATACAACATCGCCGAAGAAAACGCCCAAACTCAAGGTTTAAAATTTCTAATCCGTCTATTCATGATACATACTATTCCAGATACCTTTATGGGCTATACGTTTTCGGAAGAAGACAAACAGAACCTTTCCCACGTCGGTGAATTAGGTAAGTTAGTAACCCTCCATGAACCGCCGGCAGGACCGATTCAGGCGTACGTAGCCTTTGAGCCTGAGCGTCAGGCGCTGGTCTTTATGCGTCAGCAGGATTTCCGCTTACCGAAACAGGTTAAAGGCGTTTCGTTGACCCCACAGCAACAACAGGAGTTAGCCAGTGGAAAACGCATCGAATTAGCAGGCCTGCTATCACCCACCGGTAAGACGTATTCCGCATCGGTTCAGATTTCTGCAGCCCGTCGTTCGCTGTCCATTAAGCCTGCGCAGCAGCGCCCCCTGTCCAGTCTCGATTATAAGCAGATTGATCTGATTGAATTCTTCCTGCACCATGAGGGTCTTTACCATCGGCGCGATAAAGGTAGCCTGACGGCGCAGTTTGTGGTCTTTGAACGAGGAAAAGGAAGTGGTGATACGCTGATCGTTTCCAGAGCCAAGAACCGATACTTTAATCCGAACGATGATCGCGAACGGGGTACCCTCCTGGATTACCTAGCGAACAAACTAAAGGTCAGTATTCAATCGAAGGACGGTTGGCGGCAAGTGGCGGTAGTAGTACAGCGTTACCTCGGCAATGAACTCCCAAACCATGTGATTGCTGAACACGGCACAACGAAGTCGGTCGATGAACCCAGAAAACCGACTTTTTCGTTGCTGCCGTTTACGGAGCGTGACTACCTGATACAAAGCCGGCACCTGTCGGAGCGTACGCTGGAAGCAACAGAATTTACCGGGGCTATTCACAATTGGCACTACCAGCACGAGAAATCCGGAAAGGAGTACATCAATACGGCTTTCCCGGTAACCTGGCAGGGAGAGGTTCACGCGCTGATCATCCGGAATGATGGCATTAATATCAGCATTGGCAACAAACGTTTGGGAATCTGGCTAAGTCGGTTAGATACAGAAATGCACCCAAAGGAAATTTTCATTACGGAAAATCCCATTGACGCGCTGGCTTACCATGAACTTCATCCCCCTGCTCAACCCCTGGATCGGTTATACCTGGCAACAGGTGGTACATTCAGTGAACAAACACCGGGGTATATTCAACAATTAATTGATACCTACCAGCCGGAACGGATTGTACTCGGTAACGATAATGACCAGCCCGGTATTAAGTTGAATTTACGGCTGCTGAGTGCTTTAAAGAATTCGGAGCTGGAGAATTCGCTCCAATTTCGTTTCACAGCCTTTAAAGACCAATGCCGTGTAGAACTGACTGTTTTGCCGGGTCAGGTTGAGAAACTAAAGGAAATAGAAAACTTTCTGTACAAGGCGTTAAAGCTAACGTCCGAACCAGGCAACCCCGCAGAAACTAATGAGCCATGGCAACGGACGCTTACGTTTCCGAATCGCCGGGAATACCTGGTACGGGCTGAAAAAGCCATAATACAACTGAATGGACTTTCCCAACAGGTGCATATTTTACGACCTATGGAGAAGGACTGGAACGATCAGCTCCGTATTAAAAAAGGCATTCCGATACCAGCCAAGCCAAACCAGGAACAGAACGAAGCAAAGAGAAAACTGCCGGCGCTTTCTAAAGAGGGCGATATTCAGCTACAGGCTCAATTGAGAATTTAATTGAACTGAAACAACCAGGATTAATAAACGCTAACGCGTTAATCAGGCCGTAGGGGAGGAGGGTGGCAGGGAATGTGTTATCCGGGTGAATATAGCCTAAAAATGCTTGGCGTATTCGCCTGTTTTTGCTAAATTTATACTGTTAATCAATCAGTTAACTATTGCGCCAACGGTGTCACAGTTGGATTTAATCATGGCAAAGACCACGCAAACGTCCGCCCTTGTTGCCCCAGTATCCGCTCCCGAATCGACCACCCCAAACCTCTACCCCTGGCAGTATGTAGACGAAGGTAGTGGTGAAGAACTCTCCCGATTTAAATATCTTGAGGGCCATCCGCGTCAGTACCGTTTTGATGCTAAGGAAGGCGTATTTAATATCAATGGGACCGATAAGATAGGCAGGACGCTCACCTTCCAGCCCTTGGCCTGGCGGATCTTCACGGACAACATTTTGGGTATGGGGACCAAAAACTGGGCGGAAATCTTCTTTCTCGATGAGAAGAACAACGTATCGGCGGTGTTATTTCACGGTTATTCAGTGGATAATATTTTCCGACTTATCGAACCACTGTTTTACGATGACCTGACGCTGGCTGATGTCGTCATTACGGCGGTGGCCGAGAAGAAGGAGAATACAAAAATACAGCCGAAGGGTGTGTATTACATTGCTACCTTCAGCTATAAGTTGGCGGATCGTGAGACCACCGAAGTACTAAAACAATTTGGCCAGGTAACCAAGATCTTCCGGCAGGAAACGCTCACCGATATTGCCAATATCAAGACCGCCTATAATTATCACAATCCGTTCCAGTGTGAAGCCTGTGAGGGTATAGCGGCCATTGATGAGGTTCAAACCCAGGCGGATGCAGAACCGCAAATTGGAAACGCTTTGCCTGCGTCTACTGATAACGAGCCAGTGGCCTAATGTAAGTAGGTAGGGGTGGGGCTTTCGGCCCTACCCCTGTACACAAGTTTACATCAGTCTATTCCCTGAATTATTTTCACTCATGCCATTAGCTATTGATAAAACGTGTTTTCTGATTGAAGGACAACCGCAACATCAGCAGCAAGATGTTCGGTTGTGGGTTGATGGACAGGAACTACCACTGGCCCCCAGCCTGGCAGTAGCTAATCACTCCCCCGGCGGATTTGAATACGGCTATGCCGGCAGTGGTCCTGCTCAAACCGCCTTAGCGATCTGCCTGTTTATCTTTAAAGAACCTTTTATTGCCCGTGTCCTGTACCAGGACTTTAAACGAGTCTTTGTTGCCCGGTGGCCGCAAGGGAAGCCTTTTCATCTGGAGATCGATGTAACAGATTTTATTCTGGAAAACCGTGAACGTATTGAGCAGGCTCAGGAGCAGGAGACATTGTACCAACAGTACCTCAGCGAATCAGTTGAGGAGGAAAAAACTGTTTCGGACAGTAGTGCTATACTTGTTTCCGAAGCCTCTCCAGGTTCTTTTGTGCTGAGTCCATCAGCGGAGGTGCATTGGCTCTCCTTTTTAGGTTATAAAGTTCATCCGAGCCGTTGCCGTATTGACCTGTACCGGGCCTCCCAATTCGCCGTGCTGACCGACATCGGTGAGGGTACCAGCGTCACTAACGAAGTGGAAACAATAGCGGCCTTAGTTTGTCAACGCTTTACGCTTAACCCGGAAACGATGCGCTTTATTGAGCAGTACCGGCACGGCAACCGCGAGCAAACAACGGATTGGGTTAAGTTTGAATCCTGGAAATATATTTCCGGTACGATTCAATTTTATGAACCTGAATGGTACCCTATTCCTCAGCCTGAATTTAACGCCATCATTGAGGAGGCAGAGAAAATAGAGGTTGCGGCCGTCTTTGAACTCTTGAAAACGACTGTCACTATAAAAGGAATCGTGGGTGGCGAATCAAACGTTAACGAACTATGGGTAAATGATACCAGGCTTTTCAGCGCTTACGATTCCACTATAGGTTTAGAATTTCAATGGGGTGGGTTACAAGTGGGTAGCCTGGAAACCGCTCGCCAGATATGCTGGTACCTTTTCAGGCATCCGGCAACCATTGAGCGGCTAACCCCGCTCTTTCTAAAGCATTATGTGAGTACGTGGCCAACGCAGCAGCTGTTTACCTGTGAATTGTCACTTCCGGAGGTAGTTCAGCGCTTTACTACCGTGTTGGAAGAGGCTGGATTTCCCCTTATCTGAGGCACTAGTCCTGTTCAATTATGTTCATTTTAAACCTTAATAGTTTAATGTCTGCTTAAGGGAAGGAGGGTGTTTTAAGATTCTGTTAATCAGGATTTTGGTCTTGTTTGTTGCGTTGGTAAGCCTTATCTTTATAGTGTTATTCAACAATGCGGGTGGCGGTGTTAAGGCCACTAAATGTATGTTTCTGCTTCGGTTGCCTCACGGGTGTGTAGCCCTGTTATCGTCTCTGTTATATCGTCTTGTTTTGTCCTGGCTTTCTGGTTGAGGGGTGCAGCTTTTCCTCCAGTTGCAATTCTCAATTCAAACTTCTAATTAATCAGCTAAGCCATGACTACAATTTCAAATACCCTGACTACTTCTTCTTCCTGGGACACCATCTGCTTTCCGGTACGGGCGGAGCGTTTATGTGATTATTTACCGAATGATTTTCAGGTGCTAGCATCGGACCGCCGGCGCATTGTAGTAGGCGACCTGCCCAATGGTGCCAAAGGGGTATTTGCCGTCCAGAGTGAAGATTACAGCATAGCACCCAATGCTCTCATCAGGTCGGTAGTCGAGCAGGAGATAACCCGTTATGAAATGAATATCCGCGCTTCTCAGAAAGGCGAGTACAGCATCAACATCATCCTGCCCGATATTATCCAGGTAGGAGGGGAGCGGCTCCATAAGAACTTAATTATCAACAATTCATATACGGGTAAAACGCCCTTTACCATTCAGGGTATGACGGTCAATACCCGCACCAGACGAGAAAGCCGGGTTCGAGTCAGCTATTACCGAAAAGTTTGTGCGAATGGGTTAATGGGCTGGGTCGATTCATTTCTGAGTATGGATGAGTATCTGAATTGGCTGATTGCCGGGAAACCGAAGAAATATGAAGATGCTCGGGATGAGCGAACGTCCATTGAGGAAGTGGTCCACACCGAAACGGACAAGGAAATGGTGGTAGAAGGCCGCTTTACACACAAGCATCTGGAACTGGACTGGCTGGCCACCTACCTGAAACAAACCATCCGGGCTTTCCTAACCCATGAAGGAAGCCTGACGGCACAGGTGTATGAGCGGTTGGCCCAGACATCGCTGGCCGATCATCGGGTAGAAACTGTTCTGGCTGCTACTAAACTGCCAAAAATGCTGGCCAAACTGGCGCTAGAGCGTATGCAGTATGAAGAACGATTGCTGAAATCTGAGCCTACCCTGTGGCTGGTCTATAACGCCGTTAACTATGCGCTGCACCAGGGTGATTCCAGTCTAACCATTAGCGAGCGGTTCAAAGCTGATGAAGCCGCCCTGCATCGATTGGTAGCCTTAACGCTAAACTGACAGGTTGAAACGGACGAAGCTCCTGGAACGCTCCAGGAGCTTCGTCCGTTTTTCATCGAATCCGGGTCAGCTTTATGGTAAATACATGCGGTTTGTTATCAAAGTCACCAGCATCAATTCGGTTCTTCCAGGTCATCGTATTACCGTCGACGCTCACATCAGTGTAGGTCAACGTACCGAAGTATTTACCTGGTTGATCGTTATCAATGGTTAGTACCAGTTCGTTACGCTTAACGGTCCAGGTACCCCCTTTCCAGGAAAACACTTTGTCGGCCGACGAGCAGGAGGTTGGGGATAGTCGGGTCGCGCGTTTGGCGGCAGAAAAGGTAAGTTGCGTTTCCGCAATGCAGGTTGGGCTAACCACCTGCTGGTAAATGGATATAACGTCAGTAACATCACCCAGGGAGGTGGTGACCGCCGGCGAGGCTGTTATGGTGGTTATTTGCCAGCTACCGGTTACCAAACTGGGCTCCAGATCTGTTTCTTTTCGGCATCCCCATAGGACACTTATTATTAACGCAACTTGCCAAATCCATCGGTTTCGCACCTGGTACAGCAAGTTTGATTTTCGCAATCTAAAAAGTTTATTCATGTGGTAAAGTAACTAGTGGCTCCGGTAAACCGGAATATGGGATTCTTTGCAAAATCTGGCAACGTGTTGGTAAAGAATATAGCAAAGGTGCCCCCTGTTTCTGGATGGACAGGGAAGGTCATCCCCTGAAGGATACCAGTCTTTTTGTAGTTTTACGGGCTGGGACTTATCTTTTTAGCCATGCCCTCATTTTCCGAAATGCCGTCTGGTCTGTCCATTGTTCAAACAGGTACGTACCTGTTCCCTGCAGAATTCGAGAAAAAAGGGAACATGGACCAATACACCCGCTACGGCGACTACTTTATTATACAGCGACAAACTGAGTCTGCTGTGAGGAATGATACGAACGGTGAAGGAGTAGAACGTTATGCTGAATTTATCCAGGTGAAATCTGGTCGACGGGCGCATTTAGTACCGGTTCGATCCTGGCAGGACCAGTGGCTGGTGTATGCTATTGCCAGAGTCCACCGACTACCGAAGCAGGAATTACCACCCGAATTGAGTCGTATTCAAGTTAATCAACGGTTTACAGTAGATGAAATCCGGCGAATCGGTGATGTGGTAATTTACCGCCGGATGTTAGGGGAGGAGCCCTGGGATTACTGTGTACAATACCGCAACATCGTCCAGCACGGTCTTACCCCTCAAGCCGCGATTGCAAATTGGCGGGCCGATGAACGTAAGCGGAAGCAGAGCGATGAGGTAACCATCAACCAGCAGTTTGCAAGGCAGCGAGGTATCACAGCGGAAGTGTATGCCCATTTCTGCGCTGACAATAATCTGAATCTTGAAGACTCATATACCCGTAAGGAGCTACGGGCGTATGTAGTTAAGAACAGAAAAATGAACTGCATGCAGTATCAATCGACTCTTCGCCAGTTAGGTATTCCGCTGAATTGTAAGTGAAGTAAAACTGACTGCAAACTGACAATTTTAGCAGAGGTGTTAAAAAACGGGGGTACCTTTGCTATATTTTGACCATTTCAGTCACAGGTTGAACACAGTCGACGGGTTCTTATAGTATACTTGACAGACTATTCCTGATGGTCCAAATTTGGTTGGGACATCAGGATTCGTATCTGTGAGAAAGCTATGAGAGTGTTATCCCTTCTGTTTCCGTTCCTATCTTTTCTACTAAGGGCCCGTCCTTTTGCTGCGATTTTTAGCCTATTTCTACAGCTCACAATTGTTGGCTGGCCATTTGCCGCCATGTGGGCCCTTGCCGATTTAGTTTCCTACCAAAGCAAGCGCAATTTCCGACTGACTATGAAATACCTTCGGCAATTAGAAAAAGAAGGTAAGGTCAAAATTAGTGTAGGCCATCCATTCATTAATTGAATTAAAGTTTAGTTTATAAAGTAAAGTTGAATTTATAAACTAAACTTTAATGTATAATTAAGTTTAATTAATTTTGGTCTGCAAACAAACAGTTACAGGGTATGGCTATCATCACAATTGACACAACAAAAGAACTGACTCGTAAAGAGTACATAGATTTTGTACAGAAAACGAAGGGAGAGTCTATAAGTGAGAGTCGTATCTCACAATTAGTAACCGCTAATAAGCTCAAAGTACGCGATTACCCGGAACTCAACAACCTTCAATTGATTGTTCTGGACGACGATGAGCAAGCTCTGGCACAGGGTCGCTTCACGACCACGCAGGCCATTCATACCTATTCGTATAAAGAACTAGGATTGATGTTCGGTAAGCTGATACAGGATCTAAACAACGAGGTTGGAAACGCGAAAACCCTGCAAACCGAGAAACAGGAACAGATTGACCATCTGGCTTCTCAACTGCTGGAGGTGGAAGCTAGCCGGGACGAGGCTCACCAGCAAATTAATCAACTTATCGAATCGGTGAACCAGGCAGCAAATGAAAAACAGCAGTGGTTAGTAAAGGAAAAAGATCTTGACGCTCAGTTAGAGTTGAGCCGGGCTGAAAACGTTCAATTGAAAGAGCGGCTGACAGCGCTGCAGCAGAAGCTGGACGCGGAGAGCGGCTTCCGAGCCGAATTCGAAGATTTTAAGCAATTAATGATGAACCTCCTCCAGGAGAACAAACCAGCAAAGAAACGCAAGGCTCAGCCTTAAAGCTGGCGTTACGCTATAATCTACTTTGCCTTCTTTCCCTTTTTAGTGTAACCAAATACGCTGGACGCTATGTAAGCGGTCGGATCTTTTATATCCCCTACCCCCTGAGCTACGTAACTTTCGGCCCGGATGAACCTGTTCAGTTTTTCCTCATCATCCAGGATCTGTTGTTGCTGACTGGGGGTAAAGTTGTAATTCGGTAATACATGAATGACAAATGCCCGTCGACGCTCCAGTGTCTGATTCAAGGCGGTATTCACCTCATCAAGGAACGTTCGGTACTCGTCTTCCCGCTCGTGTTTTTTTCGGATTGAGAAGGTGAGCCAGCGTACGGCTTTCCCTTCTTTCCCTTCCTCAAAGCCAACTGTAATATCCGTGCGGGTGTTTATTTCATTCAATGATACATCCAATACCCGCTGTTTAAAATTTGAATACCGGGGATACTTCTCCGCCTGTAATAGCTGACGCAATTCGTCCACTTCAATCCGCCAGAAGCCGGTGTCCAGAAACCGGCACAGTCGGGGGTATAGCAATTGCGCGTACTCACTGGTCAGCGATATAGCTGCTTTCAACTGGTATTGGCTATATCCCCGACTCAGATTAATAAAGTAAGGTACCACGTTGGCCAGCATAACGATGTGAATATATCCTCGCTGGTACTTCACGAAAGGGAATGGGACAATATAGCTGAAGCTGTCATTCTCTGCCTCTTCAAATACAATGCGCCGGGAGGTGATCCGTTCGGCTGCTTTTTTTAGGTCCGAGATACTTGGATTCGTGTCGGTGGCAAAGAGTTCGGAGATATGGATACGAAACTCTTTGTTGGTTTCGAATTTGGCAATCTCCTTACTGGTGGTTTGGTCGTTTTTTAAGGCTTTCAGAACAGCCCAGTAGATGCGACGTTCCAGCAGCGTAAATTCATGACGGGCCAGGAGCAGAGTGAGCGGTTCCTTAATCTGGGGCAGTAATTCCATGCAGGGATTAGTCTGAATACCCCGACAAGGTACAAAAGAGCCCAACATAATGCAACGTATAAAATAGCTGCGTTGCTTACTGGCTAAATGAGCCAATTAATTTTAGGAAAAACGTTGCTTTAACTCAAATTAACTTACTACCTACGGCTACATGGCAGCAGTTCAAGCCCAATTCAATAATAAATTGTAGAGTTTACGTTGCCTTTATCCATGATCTGTCGGGAAATAGGAGATATGTTGCTTTTGCTTGAGCTTGATTATAAAGAAGTAGGGCAAACGTTGCCTTTGATATATAAGCCCTTTTTGGAAAGTAGGGTTTACGTTGCTTTTGGCAGGCAAATAAGGTCTGTTAAAATAGATTTTACGTTGCCTTTAGTAATGTTATGAGAAAAATCCCTGTAGGACATACGTTGCTTTTGTTGTGGAGAAGAGTAGAGCCTACGTTGCCTTTAGCAAAATCTGGCTGTGGATAAAAGTAGGGGATATGTTGCCATTAATAGGGCGTGCGTTGCTTTCAGTAGAAGAAACGTTGCTTTTACAGGGCTACTTTTAGAGTACCCGTTGCCTGTAAATAGGGGATACGTTGCGCCAAATAGGTCAGATGTTGCTTAAAATAGGGTTTACGTTGCCTTTGTTCCGCTAATTAGCGGTTAAATAGTTGTAAATCACCATATTATTTTAATACTGAAATGGCTACAATCTACAATTTTCAATTCAAAGAACTAAAAATTTTACCATTGATTTGATCGGCTACTAGGGTGTTGAGATGCGTGAAAAAAATTTCAAATAAGAATTTGGAAAGATTTGAAAGGGAAATTTACCTTTAAGGGAAATAAGTGATTATTTATACATAATTCCCATGCCGAGAACTGCCAAGCGCACTGATCTTGCTCCCCTTCCTGCTCTTCGCCAGGTACTATTTAGCTGCCAGATCAAGCTGGAGCCCTTTACCCATCAGGTTAGTGCCCTTCCTTCGGACCCCGAACTCGAAATTTATTTCGTGCCCCACCAGCACATGAATCTTTTTAAGCCGTACCACCGGCCCGGGGACGCCTACAAAAACTTAAAACTGGTCAATTACGAACGGCCGGCAATTTCGCTGACCTTCTTTGTGAAGCATAAATACAGTATTGATCGGCAGGTAAGTCGGGAGCAGGCCTTACAATATCTGAAAGAGTACCGCGATGAACTTTTCAACCGCTCCTTTTTGCAACCGCTGAGACGTAACCAGCAAAAAGAGCTTCAGCAAATAGATGACCTTTTCCGGTCTATGCTACGCACACCTGATATATACCAGTTCTGCTTATCCAATTATCACCATTATTACAGGTACTGGTACTGTTCCTACCGCTATTTTGAAGATGATGAACAAACGAAAACGGCTACTGCCAATGAGCACCTGCTGAAGCACACACAACGAGTAGATGATCGCGTTAACGAACGAATGAATATCGTCTTTGTGGATACTAAACTCATTAGCCGACCCGTTCCCTACGATAATAAATTAATTGACCGGGAGTTAGAGACCTATCCCCAACGTATTGAAATAGGTAAGACAGCGCTGTATATTAAGAAGCAGTAGCAATACGGGCACAAACTGTTGCAAAAGCGTGTTATATTGCAATCAAATGAGCCTGTTTTAACCTGTGCTTTATCTATGGCTACTCAACCGGCATCCGCTTTACAAAATGTGGGAAAGCTGAGTCCCCTTCAACTTATCGACCGCTCCCGGCAGGGACTCATCGGCACCGAAGCCGGCCGGGTTGCCGGATTACTGGACGTGTCTGATAAAGAGATGGCTCGCTTGCTGAATCAGTCAGTGGCCACTTTTCACCGGCAGGCTAAACTGCAGCGGCTGGACGCAGCTACCTCTGAACGCTTGCTGCTGCTCACGCGTCTGGCTGTATACGGCGCTACCGTCTTTCAGGATCAGGGCAAGTTTACCCGCTGGTTGCGCCGGCCGCTGAGGCTACTGGCTGACCGCTCTCCGCTGGATTTGCTCGACAGCACCACGGGTATTCAACTGGTGGAAGATATTCTGGGCCGTATTGAATACGGGGTGTTTAGCTGATGTCCGTTATCGAAGAACCTATCCTGCTTTACCGAATTCAAACCGATGCGCACCGCGAGACGATTCTCGACGGCATTGGTGCCCGTTTGCGCGGTGGTCGCTGGAATGTCAAAGGTCGGCCAATGGTGTATACGGCAACTACTCCGGAACTTTGCTTTCTGGAGTACATGGTACACCTGGATGGTAGTCCGCTGGCCGAACTGCCCCCGCTAATTCTGTGTGAGATCGCCATTCCAGCCGGGTCGATCACCTACCTGGAGGCTCATCAATTACCCGATGGCTGGGATGATCCGTACGCTACGCCGGCTGAACTACCTCAGTTTGCCGAAGAACAGTTCAATCGCCACGACGCCCTGGCGCTGGCGGTTCCCTCAGCGGTGGTACCACTCTCCCCGTCCCGGAACGTGTTAATAGACCCCCTTCATCCGCTGCAGGCGGCTTGTCGTGTGATTCGGATTGTACCCTACCTCGTTGATCCCCGTTTGCCGACCGCATGAGTTTATCAGAAGGGTTTTAATATTAATCGGCCATCCTCTTACCGGATGAATTCCCATTCCGGCACATGCGAGGGTTGGTGTTCTTTCCAGACGATATTGTCAAATTTTGCAATGATTGCCGGGTACTTGGAGGCCAGATTAGTTGTTTCGCTTTTATCCTTTTCCAGATCATACAGCTCCCAGCGGGCGGCTTTGTTTGTTTTCATATTTACCTTTACACCCTTCCAGTTACCCATCCGAATGGCAACCTGGCCTCCTTTTTCGGGATATTCCCAGTACAGATACTCATGCTTTTTCTGCTTGGCCACCTGACCAAGCAGCGTCGGAAGAAACGAGATACCATCCGTTTTGACCGGCTTGGCTTTCACCACATCCACCAGCGTGGCTAAGATGTCATAGTGGGCTCCCAGGTGATTGGTAACCCGACCCGGCGCAATTTTTCCGGGCCAGCGGGCGATCATAGGCATCCGTATACCCCCTTCGAAGACATCCATCTTGAGCCCCCGAAAAGGCCCCACGCTCTCGAAAAAAGCCGCGTCCACTCCGCCGTTAAAGGTAGTGCCGTTGTCGGAGGTGAACAGCACCAGGGTATGGTCATCCAGATTCAGTTCCTTTAGAAGCGCCATAACCTCGCCCACTTTCTTATCCATGTACGTAATCATGGCTGCGTAGGTGGCTCGGGGATAGGGCGTAGCCGCATAATTTTGCTGGCCATGATAGAGTGTTTCCGGGAATCGATCCCGATACTCCGCCACGGCGGCATCCGGAGCCTGCAACGATGCGTGCGGAATGGTAAAGGGCAGATACAGAAAAAAAGGCCGGTCCTGGTGCTGACGGATAAAGGCAGCCGCTTTGTCACCCATTTTGGGGTTCTTTTTCCAACGGGGCGATTTTACACGCTAAGCAACTATAAAAATAGTTGAAGTCAGCCGGGGACTGACATTCAGCGGATTATCAAAAAAGGTTACTTTTATTCTTGCCTGAAATGACCCTTGTTTGGCAAATAATGCGGGTTCCCTGTCTTATCAAAAAGGAACTCCTTTTTGATAAGCTTGCATGGCCAAAAAACCGTCGGATCAACCCAAACGGGTAGCCCTATACGCCCGCGTGTCCACCCTGGACAAAGGACAAGACCCCGAAACACAACTCCGGCCGTTGCGGGAGTATGCCCACCGGCGCGGTTTTGTTCTGGCCGCTGAATACGTCGATACGGCTTCGGGAACAACTGAGGAGCGGACGCAGTACCGGGCCATGATTGGGGCGGCCCGCAAACGGCAGATCGATGTGGTGTTGGTCTGGCGGTATGACCGCTTCGCCCGTTCGACGCAGGCACTGGTCAATGCCCTGAAAGAGTTCCAGAGTCTGGGGGGTGACTTTATCTCGTATCAGGAGAATATCGACACGACCACGCCGACGGGCGAGTTGATATTCCATGTGATGGCTTCGCTGGCTCAGTTCGAGAGTTCGCTGATTAGCCAGCGAGTACGAGCGGGCATGGCTCGTGCCAAAGCGCAGGGTAAACATATCGCTCGTCCCCCCTTGCTCGAATCGAAACAGGCCGAGATTGCCAGGTTGTACGGCCAGGGCGTGTCGATGAATCAAATTAGCAAACAGATTGGGGTGGCCTATGGCACTGTTTACAATTATGTACAGAAAATCAGGCTTAAAACTAAGGCCTTAGTTGCTTAGCGTGTAGGAATGCCCCGTTGGAAGAAGGTGCTGTGTTAAAATACAAAAGGGGAAAAGAAAAATTTATAACTTCAGGCCTTCTAAGCAGGTCTACTTGACCATGCAGTTTAGGCAGGGTTCAGTACTGGGCTCTGCCTAATTATTTTTTGACTCTCATACTGCTCCTCGAAGGGTGTGTTGTTTTTGAACAAGGTGTAAACCAGTACTAATAACTTCCGTTGAACTGCTACGACCCCTTTCATCTTTAAGCTAGACCGCTCTGTGATACGCTCGCTCACTTTCTGGAACCGAGGTTCGTAGCGAATCGCTGTTAACGCCGGAAAATGCAGCGCTTTTCGCAAATGATTATTACCCCTTTTGGAAATCTTAGTAGGGTTTTTAACTGATGTGCCCGACTCATTTTTAACTACATCATAACCAGCGTAACACACCAGTTGAGCTTTGCTTGTGAACAGAGCAAATCCATTCGTTTCGGCTATTAATGCTAGAGCTGTCATTAGACCAATGCCCTTAATGGTGCAGACGTTTTCAATTCGCTCAGCTAAGCGGGGATCGCTTTGAAGAGTTGCCAGTAATTCAGATTCAACTTCCCGAATCAACTCGTTAACCGTAGCCAGCCGCCGTAGGAGCCGTTGATGGGTTGTTTCGTTGGGTAGATAGCTACAGGTAAGTGCATGTAGCTGATTCTTAAGAGCTTTCTTCTCTTCTTTAAGCGTGTTCTTCTCCCGGCATAACTGCTTTAACTGTCTCATAATAGGACTGGCCGGTTGCCAAACAGGTAAGCTTCTCTCTAGACCCATCTGAGCCAAAACCCGGGCATCAATCCGATCCGTTTTCGACTTAATGTTTAAGCTATTGGCATAAGCTTTGAACTGTTTAGGCAAAATCACACTCACGGATTGCCCTTGCTCGTGAAGCCAATAGGCTAAGGATTCATAATACACCCCAGTAGCTTCCATGACATAATGTATAGTCACTTGAGCATGCTCCAACTGGCTGATCCAGCGAGTCATTTTCTCAAATCCATCTAGGGTGTTGGCGAACGATTTAGTACTTTTAATAGTCACCTGGAATGCTTCATCCAAGGTGGCGAAGCTGGCCATAAACTGGTCTTTACTGATGTCAATACCAACGCATTGGCGGATGGGGTTTGTCTTCATGTCTGTTGCGATAGGGTGTAGTCTTTTCTCGTCCCTTATTCTGACTGCTTGCCGAAAGACAAGGTCTTAGGTGCTGTTCTGACTTTTGACTGACTCGAAAGGGAGGACTTACTTCATTTCACAACGTACCGAGTTATCGGCCGTTTAAACCCCAATTACTCTCCCTTTCCGCCAGCCAATATCGGTTTTTATCCCCTATCTCAACAACACTAGCAAACATACGAGAACCCCTTATTGAGCTCACTTAAAATTATAAATAGACCTTTGGTTTTCCCTCATTCTAAAACGGCTAAAGTCATACTCATTGTCAAAATGCAAATAAATATTTGTCTTAATTGTTTCTCCGAAACTTGTACCAGGTGGAAAGCCGTAAGAATGACCGGGAAATATTCTAGAATGGCTGCTGAGCGAGTTTTTGATCCGCTTCAGCGTGTTGAACATTTCGCTGGTTGAACCGATATCATTCCTGTCGCATATTCCACAACCTTCAATGAATAAAGTATCGCCGGTAAAAAGCGCATCGTATGCAAAATAGCAAATACTGCCTTTAGTATGACCTGGCGTCCACCATGGCTCGATTCTTAAATTTTCCCCCAAGCATATGGTCTCTTCAGTTCTGATGGGCTCCAGTGTAGGACCTTTGAAGTTGCAGCTCTCAATTTCTTTTATATGTACAAATACAGGCACCTTGTAGAGCTTCTGTACCATGGTTGCAAGGTTGGAATGATCCTCATGGCCATGCGTGAGCAGCACACCTTTCAGGTGCATTTTTTTTCGACTTATTTCCTGCATGATGGTAGAAAGCTCCCAGGCCGGGTCCACTATCACAGCTTCGGAAGTTGCAGGGTCACGGATGAAATAACAGAAGTTCCTCCAAGTGCCGTGACAAACTTTAAGAGGGATAATGCGCTCGCTCACTTATAATATTAATTTAACCTGCATTGTGCAATTTGCTCAGCCAGCTTGCTTAAAACGTTTCCCGGTCCTGTTTCCTCCAGTAACATAGGCCCTTGCTTCAGCAGGTATTGAATGCTATCCATCCACCTCACCGGGGAAGTGATCTGCTTGCACAGGTTCTCATACAGGCTGTCTGCTGTATAGGGCCTAGCGGTGTAATTGGAAATGACCTTAATCCGGGCAGGGGAGAGACTGAACTGCTTTATGTACGATGAAAATTCAATGCCTGCCTCCTCCATCAGGGGCGAATGAAAGGCACCACTCACATTCAATGGGACGAACTTCACATCGCCCTGAAATGCATGCTGACACTGCATAAGGTCATCCTCCGGCCCCGAGATAATATATTGTTGCGGAGCATTCAAATTAGCAATGGTGATGTTGGGAAACGATGCATTTTCCAATATTTCATGGATAGTGCTGAGCGATGCGCCGATAATGGCAGCCATCCTGCCTTTCTTTGCATTACTCATGAGTTCCGCTCTTTTCTTCACCAGCAACAGGCCTGTTTCAAAATCAAAAACACCAGCCGCTAGCAGCGCATTAAACTCCCCCAAGCTATGACCAATGAGGTAGTCGGGGCTTACATCTGTAAGTGCCAGCCGCTCATAGTAATGGAGCGCATTCACAACATATAGCGCCGGCTGCGTGAAAAGGGTGTTAGACAGTTGTCGCTCTTTATCTTCTAAGCACAGCTGTTGCATAGAATATCCCAATATGGTATCTGCTTTTTCCATTAGCGATGCATACTTCGGAAAAAGATGGGATCCCATTCCTTTTTTTTGTGAGCCCTGGCCGGGGAATGCATAGATGAGCATAGGGAATGGAGGGATTTTAATGGTAAAATTCGAAATAAAAGTCTGGTAATCAATATTTTGCCGTCTGGGATACCGGCCCTGACCTTTTCTTCCGGGCTGCGTGTTCGTACAGCATTAAAACAGCTTCTTGAATTCTTCATAGGTTCGGGGCCCTTTGTTGGCCCGGATTTTTTTCCATGCGGCGGCAGCCTCTTTTATACCCTTGCCTTTATTTGAAGTGTCTGCAAGGTAGTCCCGGGTAAATTGGTTGTACTCCCAAGTCTTCATAATGGGAGCTTTATAACTTTTATCCTTCCTACGTTCGTATTCGGCCTCCCATTCTTTTGCGAGGTCGCCGTAAGTAAGGCCACAGTCCCTATTGGCCTTCAGGAAAGCCTGGAGGTGTGCGGTAAAATGAAAATGAGCACCGATGACAGATTTAAAGAAGTTCCTAGTCTCATTGTTGCACCGGTAGGTTTCATTAACTAGGGTATCTAGGGTAAGCGGGCTAGTCCTTATGGTAGCGGCAGCAATTTTCCTTGCTAGTTTTTCCTTTTTCACTTTGCCTGTCCTCAAGAACTCCTCAATGCGTTCATACAGTTCGTGCTTCATGCCGCTCACCGGGATGCCATGCGTTGCACAGAACTTTATAAGCTCTTCTTTGTACCAATAAAAATTCCTGAAGTCCGCAATGGAAGTCTCGGGTGTAAGGGCAGGACGAACGCCTTTTGTATCCATGGGTTTTATTTTACTTTCTAATAGTTACGTAAATAGTAACGGTATTGTCTTGTAAAACAACGAAATCGCCGGTATAGGTTCTTTTCAGCTTCTTGCTGCTCCATATATCCATCCATGCGTCCTTGCTCTTGTCTGGCCCGCCCACTTTAAATACGGCGTAAGTTGCGGCGGGGATGGATTTATCAATCATACCATCCAGCAATCGGCTGTCCTCGTTCCCAGCATAAGGGTGTAGTTGTCCGATGCATCGCTATCGTAATCAAAGTATGCCTCTAAATAGGCCTGCTCTGGCCACCTGCCAATTGCTGCATTAACCCATCCTTAAAGAATTTTTCCCAGAGTTGCGGAGTTTCCTTCAGGCTTTTTTCTTCATTATTCAGCCTGACCGAAATACCTGCCAGCCTGAATTACTCTATTTCTGTTGTTTGCTTCAGTTTTATAAAGCGGTTTTTCGGTAAAGAAAAGAAAGTTTGTCGCTGTTGCTGCAAATAACAGCAGGCATAAAGCGCGTTTGTATATTCAATCTGGTATTTGATCCATTTGTGTATCGACCATTTCCAGTAATTGATGGATGCGCGCAGTACTTCATCAATGCATAATCATATCCAAACACCCATCATGCCGTAAATCACACGATAACAATTTAGTAGGCGTTGGCAATAGCGATCAGCAGGTAGCGCAGAGCCCAACCAGATTGGACACCTTTGCATCTCCTGCCGCCTTAAGCGAAAGGGGATTTGCCTGTTCGTTCATGACATAAGGTTTTAATTTAAGGTTGTATTGGTTTTGATATAAGCGATTTCAATTTCTGCTTGATTTGCTTACAATCGTATTGCGCAAACAGGTTAATTCTGTTACGGACAATGTCTCCACGGTACCAGTGCTCATATAACTCCTGCCGCATGCCGTAGCTATCGCCTGCAAGGTCCCAGGCAAGCCGGAATAGGCGTGATTTCTGGTAAACGTCAATATCCTTTCCGCGCATGTATTTTTCAAGAAAAGGTTTTAATTCGGGGTTACTGAGGTCCGCTTCGCTGGGTTGCATTACCAACCCTGAAGCCGCGATCTCTTTGAGAATCTCGACTAACCTCGGCGATACCTGCGCTGCGAACACGCCGGAGGCGGTCGTATCGCCGGGCGCATAGAGGCCTCCGTTCGTGAGATACGCTTCCTGTTGCAGTCCCTTCAGCACCAGCTTTGTCATTTGAGCATAGGATGCCAGTTCCCCGAGCGAGTTGCATATCTCTCTGAACCCATTGACCCCAATTGACTCGGCAAGGAGGGAGGCAACGCCTATGAATGTTTGCAGCCTGTGATAAAAACGGATCTGCCCGCTGTATAAGGACCATGCATTTATGCGCTCAAACCCTTTCGCGGCAATTTCACTATTATACAGCAGCAGCACCCGCTCCCAAGGTATGAGCACATTGTCAAAAAACAACATGGCGTCCTGCTCATCATATCTCCATGCAAAAGGATGACTGTGACCGCACGCCTCATTGGCGTGTGATTGCGGTTCGCGGCACAGCACTTTCAACCCTGGCGTGGCCAGAGGTAATGCCGCCCACAGCACAAATTCCTTGTGCTCACGCATGGCGAATGAAGGAGAGAGATAGATCAGCACTTCATCCGCAACAGGGGCCAGCGTGGCCAGTTGTTTGGCTCCGCAGACAATAACCCCATCGGCAGTTTCTTTCATCACGCGTAACGCCATGTCCGGATCTATGGCCGGACCGCCCGATCGGTCAATCTGCGGATCGCCTAATGCATGGGTCAGACATATATCGTGCTCGCGGCAGTAGGTATAATAATTGACCGCGTTCTGCTTGAAGCGCGGGTCGGCCAGGCCAAGCTCGTTGCGGTAATCGTACACACCCACCATTACGTTCGACATAAAATCCGGCAGCCTTGGTAACTGTCCCCAACTGTTCTCCATCCAGATATGCGAGTTGCGCCATTTAAGCTCGAGTTCAGTTGGACTATCCGGGAGCGAATAGGAATAGCTCACCAGATTGCCTGTGTCAGGAGAAACAAATGTCATCTGTTTCTGCAAGGCAGGCGTGTGCTGGAGGTCGTATAACCGCGCAAGCTCTGTTAGATTACCTTTGAATGCGGTGTGCGTAGTAACGTCGACTTTCTCGCCGTTCAGCCATACCTCCCGGCTATCACGCAGCCCTTCGATATAAGAGTTGCCTGTTTTGGCACCGCGGGCATGCCCAATGTCCAGAGAGCCTTCAGCTATTGCTGTTTCCTTACTTCTGCTCATATATTATGCTTTGATTTTGGTTGGGCTATTCGGGATATGCTGCATGGATGCCTTTTGCTCATCCAAAAAAGCATTTAGCAGGTCATTGAACTGGTCGTCGTGCGTTAGAAAGGGATAATGGCCAGCACCTTTTATTTCGATCAACCTTGAATGCGCAATGCCTTCGTGCAATACCCTGGAAGCCTTAGGATCCACCACGGTATCATAATTTCCATAGATGCACAGAGTAGGTACTTCAATCATCGGCATCCAGGGTAGGGTGAAGAGCGTGAGCAGCTCGTTCAGATATTTCATGGCCACCAGCGGATTAGCGCACTGGCTATTAAGCAGCAGGTCTGCAAACCGCTGCACCTGATTGCGTCGTTTTGCTTCCTCCTCAGTATCCGGCAGGTGCGCTAGTACATTGTCAAAATCTGCTTTCAGCGACCCGGAGACCTTTTGCACCAGGGCAAACAATTCGTCAATAGCCAGCTTTTCAGGATCAATGTCCGGAATACCGATGTTGTCGTAAAATCCGCCGACAAGCGTGAGCGAAGCCACCTGATCAGCATTATGACTGGCCAGATATTGCGCAGCAATGGTCCCAAAGCACGATGCTATCAAATGAACGGGCTGGCCCGGATATAGCAGACCAATGACTTCAGCATATACTTCTGCCACGCCTTTGGTGTTGTTTTCTCTAATAGTTTCGCTTAGGCCATAACCCGGGGCATGTATCACAGTCACGCAATGCTTGTTGGTCATGCTCATAAACTGGTTATACCAGACTGGGGCGGTCAGTGCAACAGGAGGTATGAACAAAATCGGCGAGCCTTTGCCAGAAAGGATAACTTCTACTTTTTTACCGTTGGAAGTGGTCACCATAAGCTGCACCAGATTGCCGTGCACTAGATGCCACGGGAAAATATTATATAATTTTCTATCACTAGCGTTGTTCAACGTGCCTTCGCGGAATTGCCTGCCATAGTTCTCCAGAAAATCGCCGGCTTCGCTGGCGGGAATTACGCGCACCACCTCAAAAACACCGCGGGCTGCATCATCTTCCTCCCCGTCCGTTACAGGCCATATCATTTGAACCTCCTCATTGCCTGGCTGCTCTTCGCCATCATTTACGGTTGCAAAAGCGTCAGGCAGCAATGTGCTCTGAACAGCCTCCTTGTGTTGCTCCAATAGGTAACCGGCAATTTCGCTAATAGTAGGAAAGTTCAGCATGAGCGTTGCAGGCAACGTGCCGAGGGTCTCTTCCATAGCTTTATGTATATTGATAACAATGAGCGAATCAACTCCATAATTGGCTAGGTCGGCCTCTATATCAATATTGCTGCTGTCGATCTTTAGCACTTTAGACAATACACTTACTAAGTAATCACATACCAGCTGATAGCTTGCCTCCGGCAAAGCAGCAGCTGCCGCAGGTTTTGCGGCCGGTGGTGCCGTTTCAGCAACGCCCATTTTCTGCGGGGCAGGCTTATCCTCGTTTTTTGGAAAAGGCCTGTTTGCGGAGGGCAGCTCCACACCCATCAGCTGCAGTACTGCATCATCCACATTCAGCGCAAGTGTTTGTGTAATGCTGGATGCCGCCACCCTTTCCACCACTTCCATGCCCTGCTTGGCTGTTATGGGATAAATGCCCTTTTCCCGCAGGATAGCTTCATTGCCGCGGCTATTACCTTCCCAGAAACCCCAATTGATCACATGCACAGGAAAAGGCACCAGTTGCCGCATGTACTGTGCTATCGTATCCTTGAAGTTGCACGCTGCCGCATATGCACTCCATCCGGTATTGCCAACAAATGCCTCGCCGGATGAGAAGAAGGTCATAAAATCAAGGGGATGTTTACGGAACGCCAGAAGTAACGTCATGCTTCCTTGCACTTTTGCTTTAAGCATTTCACTGAGCGATTCTTTAGTAAGCTGCGATATCCTAGTAAAATCAAACGCCATCGCTGAGTGGAAGATGCCGTTGATCTGCCCAATGTTCCTTGTTATTTCATCCACGCACCTGGTGAAACCGGCAATATCTTTTAAGTCAACCTGAAAGTAGGACAGTTTTCCGCCCAGCTTTGCTAGCTGCTCTTCTTTTTCGCGGATACCCTCATTCATGGCGCTGCGGCCGGTCCAGATTATATGCGCCTGATAATGCCCGGCCAGGTAGCAGCTCAGCTTATATCCTACGTTGCCGGAACCCCCTGCCATCAGGTAGACACCTTTTGTGCGGAAAGCGGTCTGCTGCGCAGGCGCAATAGGTGCTGGCAACAACTTGCGCTGGTAATGGCTGCCTTTCCTAAGCGCCCACTCCTTCAATCCGTGCCTGGCAACGGCAATGCTTTCCAGGACGACGGTTTCGGCGCTGCCGGCAAAAAGGTCAATGTCCACTAGCTGCGTATTTATTTTGGGAAATTCCTTTTCAATGGTTTTTGCAAATCCGGCCACGCAGGCTGAATATGGATAAGGCCTTTCATCTTCACTGATGCTATATAAGTTGTTGGTGACCACCTTTAATACAATTGCATCATCCTTCATTTTTTCAAACAGGCCTTTTACCAGGTGCATCAGTGCAATTATGCCCTGCTTCTGCATGCGTTCGAGGTAACCCGCGTCAGCATCTTCCTTCTGTTCCTGTATGCCGCCCAGGAAATATACTTCCTGCAGGTTGCTAATATGCTTGAGGCAGCCAGCAATAGATTCTGTATGGTCAACGCCTAATTCCCAGCTTTTCTCTGAAATTACCTGTGTTTCCTGCCCAAGCAGAATCTCGTAAAAATTGCAGTAATACAACAGTTCCATCAACTGCTCTTTTAACTTTCCGGCCTCCTGTGGGTAAACGATCAGGATGTTCCTCTTTATACGGCTGCCCGGCGTCAGCAGATCCTCCGATGTGATCTCCAACCTCTTCCAAACAGGCTTGTAGAAGAACCTGTCCAGCGCATCCAATTCATTGCCTGCTGTGGCTATGCCTTCCGCCCGCAGCGACACCCTTCCTTTTTCATTCATCACGATGGCCGACCAGCTGCTGTCTGAATTTTTCGTCACCTGCACATAACCTTCCTGCCCCGGGATCTCATCCATGAACAGGTTGGTGACATAGCGGCAAGTTTCGGACCCGTCCGATGCAAAACCTATCAGTTGGAATATTCCCTGTAGTATGGCCGGGTGACAGTACGGTTCGCTGACAGGTGCGGTGCTTAACAGGTAATGGCCCATCGCCCCTGATGCGGAAAAGGCGACATTCCTGAATATTTTGAAATAGGACCCGTAAGCAGTTCCTCTTTGCAGCAGCTCATTGTAAAAATAATCTCTTGCCGCAAACTGATCGTATCGGCCTTGAATTTCCTTGATCGCCATTTGCGCCGACTCCCCCTTGTTATTATAGGATGCCTGAGCTCCTGCGATAGCTTTATTATTCGTGCTCAACTCCAAGATAAATGATTCACCCTGCGCAGACACTTTCGTGCGAAGGCTTAGATCCGCATTGCTGATCGAATGATCATCTAATTGCACGCTCTCCAATTTTATGATGCCCTGCTTGGTAACCGTTGCAGCAGCGAGGAGTGTGGCTAAAATCGTACCCGCATTAAGCACTGCAATGCCATTGCTGATGTGATCTCTGATGAGGCGGTCAGTAACGGCAAAGCTGGTTTGATAAGTAAGCCCCATGCTGAGCGTGGCAAGTGTATCAACACTGTGTACCAACGGATGTAATTGCCTGCGTTTGGTGTAGGAGAAATTCGTTGGATCGGACACCCAGCAGCGCTCTTTGGCAAATGCATAACCCGGCAAGGGAATTTTCACCGGCTTAATGCCATTGTAGAGGTTTTTCCAGTCAATATTAATGCCCCTGCACCAGATGTCGGCCAGCTTTTGCAGCTTTCGCCCTTCGAGGAGGTTATTCACAAATCCATCGTCCCGGACATTTTCATCCTTGAGCGTTGCTATATTGCCCGTAAAGATGCCGCCTGCTTTTTCATCACGAAGGAAGGTGCGCAATTGCTCAAGCAACCCGGCGGATGATGCGGCGATAATAGCCAGACGCTCCTGCATATGCTCCCTGCCTGTTTGCAGTGTGTACGCTATACGGTCTATAGCGGTATAAGCTGCGTGGCCGCCGGACAATTCCTGTACAATGTATCTGGATAGCCTCAGGGGCGTGTCAAACGAGATGAGCGTTGAAGTCGGGATGGTAATTCCAAACGTCTGGTCCAGCTTTTCAGCCAGCAGCTTGTAGTGGTTTTCATTCAGGTCATAATCTTGAAAATGATCGTCGGCATCCAACAATACTTCATTTACATTCAGCATCTCTGAAGTGGCGGCAAGCACCTCTCTAGTCACCATGTTCTCCAATAATGCAGGCTTCTCCGTTTCTCCTTTGGCTGAGCCCAACTCCCACTCCAGGAATTCATGTAGTTCCTGCGCGCAGGCCTTCAGCCTTTCCTTGCTGGGCGCCGACAAAGGGATGAGGAACTCGCCGTCCTTTGGTACAGGCACCGTCCTTGCTGCCGTAAACTCTTCCAGCAGCACAAAACCATTTGCGCCTCCCGCACCAAATGAGCTTATACCGGCTCTTAATGGAACGATGATCCTCTCCCCGTCCCGCTCCAGCACCGGAGCCTTCCAGGGAGCCAGCTGTTGCTGAACAAAGAAAGGCGTATTACTAAAGTCGAGATTTGGATTTAGCGTTTCGGCATGCAGGGACGGGGCTATCTGGCGGTGCCTCATTTGCAACAGCACTTTGGCTATACCTGCAAAACCAGCAGCGGATTCCAGATGCCCTATGTTTGATTTAACTGAACCAATGGAACAGAACTGCACCTCGCTGGTACCGGCAAATGCAGTTGTTAGCCCACGCAGCTCGATGGGATCTCCCAAAGCGGTGCCTGTTCCATGCGTTTCGAAATAACTGATGGTGGCCGGATCAATGTTCGCCTTTCTAAGCCCTTCTGCTATAAGGCTGGATTGCGCCCGCGGATTAGGAACGGTGTACCCGTTTGTCTTACCACCGTGATTAATTGAGGTGGATTTGATAATGCCGTAGATATAGTCGCCATCACTGATGGCCCTGGCTAGTGGCTTCAGCAGCAGCGCACCCACACCATCGCCTGGCACATAGCCATCCCCGCCTGCGCCAAAGCTGCGGCAGCGGCCATCTGAAGAAGCAAAGCCCGTCTTGGTCAGAAATAAAAATTTATTCGGATGAACGGTAATGTTCACTCCGCCTGCAATGGCAACGTCTGTCTCTCCGCTCACGAGGCTTTCACATGCGAGATGCACGGCAGTGAGCGAAGAGGAGCACATAGTATCCAAGCCGATGCTGGGACCGTTGAAATTGAAAAAATAAGAAACGCGATTTGCAACGGATGCATAAGATGAGCCTGCATTTGCTTTTTCCACCCCATACAATTGGTATTGCGACCACATGATGCCAACATACACACCTACCCTGTATCCTTGCAGGTTTTCGCTAGTATAGCCTGCATCGTTCAACGTATGATAAACTGTCTGAAGAAATAATCTCTCCTGCGGATCAATGGATTCAGCCTCTAGGTTTGACATCTTGAAGAACAGGGGGTCGAACTTGTCAATATCATCCATGAACCCGCCCCATTTGCTGTATGATTTCCCATCCTTGCCGCGAATCGGGTCAAAGAACTCCTCTAAGTCCCAAAGCTCGCCGGGAATTTCTGAAATACAGTCCCTGCCATTCTTCAGATTTCTCCAAAACTCACGCATATTGGCTGCTTTCGGAAAGCGGCCGCTGATGCCTATAATGGCTACCTCCTTTTGCTCCTGCGTGGCAGCAGCCCCGGGTGCAGGTCTTGGAACTTCCACTGCTTTCACCAATGGTGGCTGAGGAGCTTCCACCAAGCCAGTGGCACCACTTGCTTCGGGCGCAACAATGGGAGGAGGCTGCGGCGCCGGTATCTCCCGTGCATCGAATATCTTTTGCAGGTCTCCTGCATGGTGCTCGGCAAAATACTCCGCCAGCTCATTAATGCTCCTGTATTCGAAGAACAGGGTTTTTGAAAGCGGGCCGAAATAGCGCTCCAACTTCTGCGTGATCTCCACTATCATCACCGATTCGATGCCGTATGTCTCAAAGGTCTCATCTCTATTGAGGGACGAGAGCGGCAACTTCGTTTCTTCAGCAATCACTTTTTTAAGCAATGCTTCGGTTTGGAACAGAATATTCATAAACATGTTGTATAAGATTTGAAGGGGGCTTTAGAGCAGGAGGAATGCGATCCTTCATAATCAATATGGTTCAGCGTTTAACTGTTACTGCATCCTGCAGGGGCCGGGCTCCGGTGCCTTCTTTATCAATAGCTTCCGGCATAAGCAACCGGTCAATCCAGCTGCGATTGCCGCTTACTGCAATGTAGCGGCCGGCCCCGGCGCTGATGCATTGCTTCAATATGCCGAAAGCAGCTGCGGTGTTCACAGGCTCCATACCGGTTTGCGCTTTCATGGCTGCCAGGGCATGCTCAGGAACCTGCATGCCGCCTTCATTCCAGAGCGGCCAGCTAATGGAGATAGTGACACCGCTGCATTGCTTTTGCCCTGCAAGGGTATTCCGATAATCGCTCCACTCTTCCAGAAACCGGTTGGCATAAGCATAATCCGTCTGCCCAATATTACCTGTCACAGCGGTAAGGGACGAGAACAATACAAAGAACTTCAGGGAATGAAGCTGCGTAGCATCATGCACATGAAGCGCACCGCGCAGCTTGCCGGCAAAAACTCTTTCTACATCCTCCTTTTGCTTGTTCCGCAAGAGGCTGTCTTTCAAGGTTCCGGCGCAATGAAATACGCCGGTGAGCATTCCGTATTGCTGCTCAATGAGCGAAACCAGCTCCTGCACTTGCGAGCCATTCCCTAAATCGCAGGGATGATAAATTATTTGTGAGCCTTTTTCATTCAAGCCTGTCAATGCTTCCGATTGTTCCGGAGATATGCTGCGGCCGGCTAATATTACCTTGCATCTAAATTCTTCCGCAAGATGGTTCCCTAACAGCCAGCCGATCTTTCCCGTGCCACCTGTTATCAGGCATATATCATTACTAGTTATCTGCAGTGAGGCTTTCGGGTGCGGCGCACCGTTGGCTATGAGTTCACGGAATTCCAGCGCTCCAGGTTTCGTATCCATACAACGCCAGCTGTCCTTCATTGCTGGTGCAGCAGCTACCACAGTAATACGCTCTACTAGAGCCGCCTCATCCTGCAACAGCGATGCTCCTGCTTCCAAAAATTTAAAGGTGAGGCTGGGATTTTCTTTATGCAGGCTTTTGCCAAAGCTGCTCAATGCACTTACGGGTATGCGTACCGGATGATCAGCTGGGTACACTACTATCAGTTGCAACGGTTTCAGCACCCTCGACCTTACAAGCAATTTGCACAAATTGAAGAATTGCAGGTAAATAGTGCTGGTCATCTCCTCCACGCCTAGCCCTAGGAATGTACAGGCATTCATTTGCCATATGATGCTGCCGGGGAACGCATCGCCTGCAAGCAATAGCAGCAGCTCCTTCACCTGCAGGAAGGAATTCAAATTAAGCTGGAACCCGCAGTCATTAAAAACTGCCACGCCATCCCTTATATGCTGTGCGTTGATGACCGGCGTTTGCATCTTTTCCAGTTGCTGCGCAAGCGCTTGGTTGTTCAGCACCAGCACCCGCTGCAAGCCAAAGTTACTGGGCACAGTACTGATAAAACCTGCTTTTCTCCACTGCTCCGTATAAAAATGTACGGGCTGGTTAGTGTTGACCGCATCTTTTAAAGGCGCGGACCTTGCAGTGCTGCCTTGGATGCTGATCAACACCTCGCCGGCTTCATCGGTGAGCAGTACGTCTGTTTTTTCCAGCTGTCCGCTGCGCAGCGGTGCTTTCACATGTACTAGGCAATTATGAGAAAGCATTTTGTAAATCCTTATTCTGTCTATATTGTAAGGAATCGAAAGGCCTTTATCTGGACGCGTAATGAGTTGCTGTAGCGCCACTGTTTGCAATGCCCCATCTAAAAACGGTATTGCATCCTTTATGCCCGCAGGTGCAGTACCCACCATATGCGCTACCGCATCTCCATTTTGCATCCACAATTTTTTTATTACACGGAATGTTTTGCCGTAGCAGATGCCTTTCCCTGCTAGCAGGCTATAGCAGGCTTCTAGTGATCTTTTGTTACCGGACTTAACGATATCCAGACTAACTGCCGGCTCCGGCGTAAGGGCACACCGGCTCATAGTAGCCATGAAATGCGTGCGCTGCTCCCCCTCGCCAACAGAGGTGCATAGCGCCTGTATCTTTTCGTTTTTTACTTCAAATGAAAAGTCCAATCTAAGCGGCCTGTCTTCATCAAAAAGAACGGGATGCAGCCAGGTGATATCTGAAAGCGTGTTGGGCTGCATTCCGTATCGTTGCTCGTATGCATGGCAAACAAAGGCAACACAGGCCATACCCGGCAATATTTTTTTTTCGTTGATTACATGGTCTTCAAGGAAAGATTCTCTACCTGTGAGTACGATTGAATAGCTTGAGCCCGGCAACGACGCAGCTATTTTTTTCGGTGATGCTCCGGCTTTGGCACCTGATTCCATGAAAGCAGGCCAGTGCCTTTCTTTTTTGAAAGGATAAACAGGCAGTGGGATCCTGCGGTAGTTACCGTCTGCCAGCAGGTGCCATTCCACCTCCATTCCCCATGCCCATAAGCTTGCTATCTTTTCAAGTATTCTTTCATTCATCACCGCACGGATGAACGCTTTTCCCTCGCTGCCATCGAGCAATTGGATCTTGTCTCTGTCCCTCTTTACATTGCCGCGATGCAAATTTTCCGTGCTTCCATTGATAAATGCACGCAAAGCACCCATACAATGCTGTATAGATTGAACCATGCAACTAACGCGCTCTTCCATATGCTCCCTGCCTGCTTGCAGCGTATAGGCAAGATCTGCCAGTTCAATAGTATCCTTATTATTCTCCAAGTGCTCTAGAAGGCCGGCCGCGTAGGTTTTCAGCTGCATTTCATCTTTAGCGGAGAGCACCAGAAGGGTAGGAACCACTTTCTTTTGCAACACTGGCGGGATGAACTCTTCCAGCACAATGTGCGCGTTCACGCCGCCAAATCCGAACGAGCTTACCCCTGCGCGCCTAGGCAGGGCCTTACCTTCATCATCTGAAACAGTCTTCCAGTCAATTGTATGCCGGGCAATATAAAAAGGGCTTCCACCGAGCTCAATATGCGGGTTCAATTCATTCAGGTGGATGGCTCCAGGTATCATCTTATGCTTTATTGCCAGCACTGCTTTCAAGAAACTAGCGATGCCCGCTGCTGATTCAAGGTGTCCGATGTTTGTTTTAATTGATCCCAGAGCCGTGCGCTGTGCCTTCAGCGCTGTCCTATTTTCCCAGTACAATTTCCCGAATGCATCTTTCAGCGCGTTGATTTCTATTGGATCGCCTAGTGCAGTGCCGGTGCCGTGCATTTCAATATATGTGACTGATGCCGGGTCGATACCTGCCCTGCGGTAAGCAGTGACCAGCAGCTTCGACTGTGCCTCCGGATTAGGAGCCGTCAGTGCATTTGCTTTTCCGCCATGGTTTAACGAAGTGGCTTTGATCACTGCGTAAATATTGTCTCCATCCTCAATGGCCTTATTCAAAGGTTTCAGGATTACTGTTCCAATGCCTTCTCCGCGTACATAACCATTAGCAGACGCGTCGAAAGTCTTGCACTTGCCATCGGGCGAGAGCATACCTATCTTGCTCAGGCAAATATGTGGCTTGGGATCAATGATGATATTGACGCCGCCGGCGATTGCAAGGCTGCAATCGCCGTTGTGCAAGGCGTTCACTGCATTATGTATGGCAACCAGCGAGGAAGAGCAGGCAGTATCGATCACTTCACTCGGCCCCGACCAATTGAAGAAATAAGATACACGATTGGTGAGCATGGTACGCGATATGCCGGATAATGTAAAGTTGTCTATGCGCGGGCTCTTGTTTATGCTGAGGCTTGCAAACTCGTCACCGGTGGCGCCTATGAAAATGCCGATATCTTTTCCATGCAACTGAGAGGCGGGATAGCCGGCATCTTCTAGGCTGTGCCATACGTTTTCCAGCAGCATGCGCTGACGCGGATCCATCAGCTCGGCCTCACGGGGAGAAATGCCAAAAAAAGCCGCGTCAAACTGATCTATCACCCTCATAAAGCCACCTTTATTGGATAGGGTTTTGTTGTCTTCTTTTTGCGGGTCTCCGAAAATGGCTCTCCAATCCCAGCGATCAGATGGTATCTCGATTATACAATCTTTTTCATGCGCCAGATTCCGCCAGAACTCATTCAACTCGTCAGCTTCAGGCATCTTGCCATACATGCCTATCACAGCAACGTCCTGCTCATTGCGGGTATCTGGGCGGACCGTTACCGGTGTAAAAACCTTAAAATCGATTGTTTGCTTTGCGACCTGAGCTGGCTCCTTATTTATGGTTTCATTCTTTGCCGATGGGGAGTTTAATGCCGCCTTCAGCTTCTGTCCAAAATAACACACCAAGCTTTGCTCATACCGGTCAATTAAAAAGCTGCCGATCTTATCCACTGTATTGTGCTGGAAGAAATCCGTAGGATTAATGTCGCTCTGCAATTTCTCCATCAGCTCTGCTCCGAGCCTGGTGTAATGCAGTGAATTAAATCCCAAGTGGCCAATGTTTGAAAGCGGCTCCACCCGCTCCTCGCTGCATTCAAGTATGACAGCAACTTCCGTTCTCACGAAATTGTCAACCAACTCTTTCAATATTTTCCTATTGGACGGTGCATTCTCCTGCTCTTTTGCCTTATCCTGTTCCTGCCCATGCTTGGTATATCTTGCTTCAATGGAAGGGATGGTTTCAGCCGTCAGAACCTTCCTGTCCACCTTACCATTTTCAGTGATTGGCATAGCATCAAGAAAGATCACACGGGATGGTATCATGTAGTCCGGCAGCAGAGTGGAAAGTGACCGCTTTACATGTTCTTCATTCTTATCCATTGCGCGTAGGACGACAAATGCCACCAGCATCCTGTTGCCGGAGGTTTCCTCACGCATGATGGTCACGGCTTCATCCATGCCGGACTTTTGGAGCGCTGCGTCTATTTCACCCAATTCAATCCTGAAGCCTCTGATCTTTACCTGGTGGTCTGCGCGCCCTAGGAACTCTATATTACCGTCTGGGAAGAAGCGGGCCAAGTCGCCGGTCCGGTACATCCTAAAGCCGGAGCGATCATGGAAAGGGTCAGGCAGGAATTTTTCCGCTGTCAATTGTGGTGCATTGATGTAGCCTTCGCTCAAGCATTCTCCGCCAATATACAGCTCGCCGGTTTCACCAATGGCACAGGGCTTCTTATCCTCATCCAGAATATAATAGCGCGCGTTCTGGATGGGGCGGCCATACGGAATACTCCTCCAGGCTTGGTTAATATGCTTTACAGGATAGTAGTTAGACCATACAGCGGCTTCGGTGGCGCCGCCGAGGCTAATGACTTCCGCACTCGGAAATGCTTTTTTCATTTCGCCGGGCAGAGTAAGCGGTATCCAGTCTCCGCTTAGGAACACCAGTCGCATGCAGTCATTGGTGATGTCCTTCTGCAGCTTCAGGAAAGGCACTAGCAGCTGCAATGCAGAAGGCGCGGAGTTCCAGAAACTGATGGGCTCATGTAATAGAATATTACTGAGTGCTTTTGCGTTTTGCCTTTCTTCCTCTGTGCATATCCTGATGCTACCGCCAAAAGCAAGCAACCCGAATATGTCGAACACAGAAAGGTCGAAGCTTAAAGGGCTTACAAACAGCGTACGATCTTTTTCTGTGAATTGAAAAGTCTTTTGTGCCCACTCGATCAGGTTAACCACAGGGCGGTGCTTTACTATTACGCCTTTAGGATTGCCCGTGCTGCCGGAAGTGAATATAGCATATGCAAGATCATTGGCGGAACCGTTGGTAATAGGTGCATGGCCTGCATGCTCACGCCGCACGAGTCCCTCATCTCCGTCTATAAAAATGAAACGTAGTCCATCTATGTTCATTTTTTCATAAATAGAAAGACTGGTGATGATGATCTTTATTTTAGCCGTTTCAACAATTGATTGGATGCGGCTTACCGGATCTCCAACGTTAAGCGGTACATAGGCACCTCCTGCTTTCTGTATGGCCAATACAGAAACGATCATGTCGTGCGAGCGCTCCATGCAAATGCCCACCAGCATATTCGGGCTTACACCCTGCTTTTGTAAAAAGTGCGCCATCTGGTTGGCCCTGCCATTTAGCTCTCTATACGTGAGCATGCTTTCCGAGGTGACGGTAGCAATATTTTCCGGAACGCGCTCAGCCTGTTCCTCAAAAAGGCGGTGCAGGCAAATGTTGCGGTTATAATCGCAATCAGTATTGTTCCATTGCGTCAGCAGTTCCAGCCGCTGCTGTAGGGACAAGGCATTGCTATTGAAAGACTGATCTGCCTGCTGTACCAATCGCTCCTGCTGCCAAAAGTCAGTATCAGTACATAGCTTGCCGGCCATTTCGTGAAAAGCAGTAGAAATTCCTCTTGCAAGGTCCGCGGATAGCTGTGCGCCATCATAATCCCAGTTACAATGGAGCACACCAGCCTGTTCATAAACAAACAGGTCCAGCAAAACCATCGGCGTGTTTGATAAGCCGGTAAGCGGCGTTACGGATGCAGGCAATGGCGTTGGAGGCAGGTCAAGACAATTGGTGAACACCACAGGGAAGGAAAGGGATGTTGCCTTCCCATCAGATGCATTCTGTCTAAAACCCTCTATGCCACTTACCCGGCTATTACGTTGGTCCGATATCAACTGCCTGTTTGCAGCTACGACTTTATCCGTAAAGCTCTTCCCTTCGGATGTGATCCAGCATAGGTTAGTCATATCGCCCAGCAATGCCTCGCTTCCTACCAGCCTTCTGCGATGCTCGTAGTCCACACATACAATGCTGAAGACGGGTGTATTTGACCATGCAGCTATTACCTCAGCATACAATGCCAGCAATATAGCCGCCGGCTGCACATTTAATGCAAGGGCTTTTTGCCTTAATATATTCCATTCACTACAATAGTCGCTTATACGCACAGGTAACTTGACATGAGCTCTGCCGGCTAATAGTGGCAATGCAGGCCCCTTATGCAGGGTTTTTATTTTGCCGTTCCAGTATTTTCTTGAGAGCTCATACAGTGCCCCATCTTTTTTTGAATCAAGCGCATGCACATAGTTACTCTGCGTAAGCCGCATTTCAGGGATCTCCTGTGCCTCACCTGCATAAAGCGAAAATAGTTGGCTGTAGAGCAGCAGCACGCTGAAACCATCCGCTATCATCATATCAAGTGCAATGTGCACTATGGCTTTGCCAGGCACCACTACTGAAATCCTGATATCGAAATACGGCCAAGTCTTTATGGAAAAGAACCTGCCGCTCATTTCCATGCGGGTAGCATCAAGTTGCGCTTGCTGCTCAGCTTCCGGCAGTTCAACCAGGCTGTTGAGCGGGGTTACAAAACAGCATACTCCAGGGCTTACATACTGGCTTCCCTTTCCGGTAAATATAGTATGCAATGCGGGATGCATGCACACCAGTTTACCGATGGCCTCGTCAAAGCGCGCCACGTCGAATTCCCGAACTTCAAATTCTTGGTAAACGATAGTTGGCTTCTTATCCGGATGCAGCTTGTGCGCAAGGTAGCTTTGCTGTAAGGAAGTTAAAGAGAATGGTTCTGCAGGTACAGGCGAATTGTAATCAATAGATGGAAATCTGAATTCAGCAGCACCAATATCTTCCACAGGCTCTCCCTTTTTTAATACATGCAGGCTGCTGCAAAATGCATCAAACAAAGTCCTTGTAAAATCATTTTCAAAATAATTGTGCGCTACATCCCATCTCACATGCAGGCACCCGGCCTTTTCCATTAATTGATGGTCCAGCAGCACCTGCGGCGTTTGGGCTACCCCGTACGTTTGGGTATCCAGCCAGCTGCCAGCTTCCTTTTTACTGTTGAGCAGGCTGGTAAATACTACGGGTATGGCAGGAGCAATCGTTCCAGCTGACACTGCGCGCATAGCAGCAATGCCACTTACCAGGCTGTGATCAAGATCCTCCCACAATTGCTTTTGAACAGCCTTTGCTTGATTGGGTAATGAGGCCGAAGAATCGTGGACCGCGTAAAAAATACTGGTAGAAGTAAAGGGGCCGAAGAGCTTGGTTACGTCGACATGCAACGGCAAGCGGCTGGTGGTGGTGAGCACAATGGCAAATTCATTGACGCTGCTAAACTCCCTGAGCACATTAACGAACAAGGTGAGCAGCAGGGTCGTTGGCGATACTTCCATCTCCTGTGCTGCCGATTTTATATTCTGCCACGCCTGTTCATCCGTGTTGTATTCCAGCCTGATGCGTTCTGCAATATTCTTAACCGATGAGTTCTTGCAGTATGGAAGCGCTGGTCCTCCTTTTAAAGTACTTAGCTTGCTCTGCCAGAAAGCTAAGTGCTTTTTGTACAAAGGATGCTGCTCCACCTTGCGGCTTGCCAGCATATAATCACGGAAGCTGATACTAATCGTTTCTGGCTCAACCCCACCAATGTATAGCTGCCGCCATTGTTGAAAAAGCATAAAGGCGCTTGGCCCATCTGTGATCCAGGAGTCTATGCTCACATGAAAGGTTGTGACATCGCCATGAACGGTTGCCCTGACATCAAACAATGGCCATTCGCCGGCGCCGTAATGTTTATGCGACATCTCCTCTCTTACAAGCTGTAAATGCCCGTCCAGACAGTGGTCGTTAAACACATAGCACTGGATGTTATAATGCGGCGTTTCCTGCTGTATCTGCTGCTGGCCGTTCTTTAGTATAATGGTTCGCAGCATATCGTGGTGCCGCACTAACTTGTTCCAAGCAGATTCCATCCTGGCGAGATCGGCCTCCCGCACCTCAAATTCAAGATAGGAGTGACAGCCTACACGCTCATTCGGTGGCAACAGGTGACGGCCGGCAAAATAGCTGGCTTGGATATCTGCCAGCGGAAAAGGCTTGTACCTGTTCTCCTGGTCTGGTAAAGCGGCAGGGAGCGGTCCATAAGTCTGCTTCGCCGCAGATTGACTGGCATCCTTTGTCAGCCTGTTTTTTAAGGCAATCAGCTGTCTGCGCTTTTCATCGTCACTCAGTTGGTTGAATGCTGCCATAGTTGTTATAACTTTCCGCTTGAGATATTTTCCATGTATGCATATATTTTATCCAGCAAAGCGCTGTCCACCGTTTCTATTTCAAGCTGATCATTAAGGAATTTATTAACCAACTCCTGTATTGAAATATTTTCTGCAACAGGTTCTGCGCCACGGATACCTTGCAATACCTCATCCAACGTATTATGCGGATTCAAATGCTCCATGTTTATTTCACGCTTCAGCGATTGTTCCAGTTCATATTTGAGCGTCATGGCCTTAATAGAATCGAAACCGTAATTAGCTAACGAAACGGAAAATGCCAGTTGCTCCATAGAAACCTCCAGCAGCCTGGCCACTGAGTTTACCAATATTTCTTCTGCGGTATTCCCTTCCTTTCCAGTGCCGTTGCCGCCCGTCGACTCGGGCATGGGCTCATCGGCTTTTTTTATCGCAGGCGTACCTACCCAGTAGCTTTGCGTGTTAAAAGAGTAGGCAGGCAATGGCATCCTGTTAGCCGGTGTTTTTGCGAATAGCGCTTGCCAGTCAGGCCTACCCCCTTCTTCAATCCAAGCCTTAAGCGATAGCAGCTGAACATAATATTGTCGAGCATCCTCTCGTGCATTCGTCATTGGTTGCTCTGCGACCCTTTTGGATGCCGGCTGTATTTCTAAGAACAATGGCTTGTCCCAGGCCTGCGCTAACTGCCCGGTTAGATCCTGCATGCTGCTAACAAGGAACAATTGATAAAAAGGAAAGAACACCCTGCCAACGCATAAAGTGTAAGCAATGCTGTGTAGCGATGCATTTGGATTTTCCTGCAACCAGTCATGTAGCTCCTTTATTCTGGATAAAAGTGATGCCGGAGTTCTTGCGCTTAAAGGCACCAAGTACCAAGGAATTATAAGTTGATCCTGCCCCTGCTGCGGCGCTTCCTGCACTACACAATGGGCGTTGGTGCCACCCATGCCGAATGAATTGATGGCGGCCTGCAGGGGCCGGCCGCTAGCAGACTTCCAATCCCGCTTTTCCATGACTACATAGAATGGGCTTTCCTTGAACCGAATATGTTCATTGGGATTTGAGAAGTGAAGTGATGGGGGCAATACCTTGTGCCTAAGTGAAAGCAGCACCTTGATCAGCCCTGTTATCCCTGCCGCAGCCGTCAGGTGGCCGATGTTCGTCTTTACTGAGCCAATGCCACAGAATTGGCTGCCGCGCGTATATTTCCTGAATGATTGTGTCAGCGCATCTATCTCTATAGGATCACCCAATCGCGTTCCCGTGCCATGTGCTTCCACATAGGAAATATTTTCAGGGTTGATGCCGTATCGTTGATAGGCCTGAAGTTGCACGGCAGATTGGGCCGCAGCACCCGGAGAAGCCAACCCATTGGCGCGACCACCGTGATTTACCGCTGTGGCCTTAATCACCCCATAGATATAATCGTTATTCCTTTTCGCATCGGCCAATGGTCGCAACAGTACAAAGGCGGCACCTTCACCGTGCACAAAGCCGTCGGCACTATTATCAAAAGCGCGGCATTTCCCGGTGGCAGAAAAAATGCCAAGCCTACTGGTGGCCACGTAAAATGATGCCGCATGGTTTATGCATACCCCGCCAACTAGCGCCATGTCAATCTCTCCATTTTGTATTGCCTGACATGCGAGGTGCACCGCTACAAGCGAGGAGGAACAGGCAGTGTCAATGGTCAGGTTAGGACCATGAAAGTTCAGAAAATATGACAAGCGTGCACTGAGCACAGCCGCATCATTGCCAATGAGCGTTTCTGCCGAAGGAGTAATATCTTCCGCAAACAATGAATCGTAGTCTCCTTTCTTTGCGCCGATGTAAACCCCTACCTGCAAATCGGAAAGCGCATCCGGGGTATAGCCCGCGTCTTCCAGCGCATTCCATGCCTCCATCAGCATCATGCGGTGTTGCGGATCCATAAGGCGCGCTTCCTGTGGAGACAAATTGAAAAACAGCGGTTCAAACTGGTCTATACCGCTTAACAAGCCTGCCCATTTGCTGAGGGACTTGCCTTTCTTGCTAGGGTCAGGATCGTATATGCCGGTTACATCCCATCTTTCAGCCGGAATTTCCTCCACGCAGTCTCTTGCATCCAATAAATTTTTCCAGAATGCGCTCGCGTTGGCGGCTTTGGGGAACCTGCCGGAAATACCGAGAACGGCAATATCTGTATCACGCTTAATTACCGAATCTTCAGTAGCAGGAGCTTGTGGTGCCAGAAGCGGTGTAATGCTGTTGATCAATCCTAAGAGGTGGCTGCTTAGCTTTTGTGGTGTAGGATGATCGAACAGTGTTGAGACGGGCAGGCTAAGCTTGTAAGTTTTTTCAAGTAGCTGCACCAGCGTTATTGCTCCCATCGAATCCAAACCTATATCAAAGAACGGCTTGCCGGGCGGAACAGCAGATTCCTGTATTTCTAGTATGGCCGCCACGTATCGGTAAATTGTTTGAAGTACAGACCGCTCTTCTTCCATATTGGACTGTATCGGCTGGATATCAGTCATCTCTAGCAATGTCACCCTGTCTGTTTTGCCATTGGGTCTCAGGGGTAATACCTGCATAAAATGGAATGCAGCAGGCAACATATACCAAGGAAGCATTTCGCCTAGCTGCTGTCGGAGCCCTAGTAGCGAGTTACCATCTATGGTTTCAACAAATGCATGAAGCTGATGCTTGCCACTTTTTAATGTTCTTGCCACAACGGCACACTTTTTCACTCCTGGAATGTCTTGTACCGCATGCTCAATCTGCGTGGTTTCAACAAGAAAGCCATTGATTTTGATGGCGCCGTCCAAACGGCCTTTCATTTCTATTTGCCCTCCCGGCAACACCATCCCCATATCGCCGGTGCGGTACAACCTGCCCAATAAAGGATGAACCGGAAATCTTTTCTTCGTCTGATCTTCATTTTTATAGTATCCTGTGGCCATCGAGTGTCCGCTCACGCACAATTCACCCGGCATGCCAGGTGGAAGCAACTGCATGTCCTTGCCAAGTATGTAGGCGCTGATGTTGGAAATAGGCCTACCCGCGGCAGGATTCACTTGGTCAAGTGGCTGCGAAGGTGTAAATGCAGCATGCAGGATAGTATTCACCTCCGTAGCGCCAAAATCGTTTACAAGTGTAGCCTGCGGTATACGGTCCCTAAACCGACAGAGCAGTTGGTGCTGCAATATTTCACCACCTACGATTACTATTCGCAAGGAGGCAAGCAACACAGCGCATTCATCGTACTGCAGCACGGCTTTTAGCAACGATGGGTTCAGCGTGATGAAACTTATCCGGTGCTCGAAAATGAATTGCGCAAAAGCTTTAGGCTCACGTTGCAGCTCTGTTGGTATAATAACCGTGGTAATCCCTTTCAACAATCCTCCCAGCATTTCCCACATACAGGGCATTACATTTACCGATGATCGCTGGCCTAAGATATCGGTTGCCTTAAATGGATAGTCCTTCCACATCCAGTGCAGGCGGTTCACTACCTGGCGCTGGACATGCATCACGCCTTTTGGCTTTCCTGTCGACCCGGAAGTGTACATGATGAGCAGTAGGGAATCAATCGTGATGTTTGCCTGTGGAGCAGGAGGCATTGTTGTTTCGTACTCCCCATCAATACAGATGAGCTCATTTGCAAGCGAAGCGGCATCTTTCTCATGTACCTTACTGCTAACAATGATCTTCAACCCCGCATCGTCCGCGATTTGCTTTACATAAGTTAACGGAAATGCAGCGTCCAGCGGGACATACAGCCCACCTGTTTTCGCTATTGCCAGCAAGCAGATCAACGATTCTACAGACCGAGGAAGGTACACACCAATGGCCTGCCTCCCTGCCATGACCATGCCTTGTATCTTGGAAGCAAGAGCTTCCACCTGTTGATGAAGCTGCCGGTACGGAATAGAAATACTTTCACCATATATGGAATTGCCTTTAACCGCAATACGATCTGGGGAAGCCGCCACCTGTTTTTCAAAAAGCTGGTAAATGGTATCAGTAGGATAATCTATTTTTGGTCCTTCTGCAAGGGTTAGCAACTGCCGCTGCTCCTTTTCAGAAAGTAATTCAATTTCAGGTAATGACTTATACGGATGATCACACAACCGGTATAGCAGCTGTGCTAAATGCTTTGCCCACTGCTGCACATACCAGCGTGGCACAGCAGTTTTGTCAAACACCATTTTTGCCTTACCTCCATCTTCTGGCTCTGCCACCAGCGTTATTATACCTGCATTGTTTTCAATGCTCTGGTTATCGGCCACAAAGACAAAAGGATATGCGACGTCGCTGCTGCTGGATATACTCTGCTTCCCTCGCAGCTGCCCGTTCAATGAATCTATGAGCCAGCAAAAATTATTCTGCTGTGCATTTTGCAGTGTGAGAATTAAGCTGCGGCTGTCTATAAGGACGTGTAGTATGGTCTTGCGCGCATCTAGGTATTTTACTAACAGAGCAAAGAAGGCCGACAGTATGACCGTATCTGTATCAGCACTGTGTTTTGCGCAAAATGACTCCACTTTTTTCGTGACCTTGCTGCCGAGGACTATCTCTACGTGATCATACACACCAGCATGTTCGATTTCGGGCATGCATACTGATGGCAGCGTCATAGCATAAACCTTATTCATACTGAATGCATCCTTTTACCACAACTTCAACATTGTTTTGAATGGCTTTGGAGACCAGGCATGATTTCTCAGCCAATGAAAAGAACTTCTTTATTGTTGCAGCGGAGCGGTCATATTCTTCTTGGTTCAGCCAAATCTCCGGACAGTGCTCTATGCGTGTCAGCTCTGGACCTGCTTTCGTAAATCTGAAGGCACCCCTGCTGGTAATGGTAATATTGTTAAATGGAATCTTATTGAATTGCATTATGGCGGCCAGTGTGAGCAGCTGGCAGCTTGCGGCTGCCGCCACCATCAAGTCCTCTGGATTCGTGCCGACACCTTTGCCGCCCATGGATACAGGTGCGCCGATAGGGCTCTCAAAAGAGGTTGTCATAATATGACCCGATCCTTCCAACCCCTGTTGCCAATTTCCGCTTGCTTCGAAAAAAAATCCTTCATAAACCTTCATATTCATATGGTAGTTATGTGCTGCGAGTGCTTTGTTCTTTAAACTTTTGTTTCAATAGTTGCTTCAATACCTTGCCTGTAATGCCCACAGGCACTTCATCCTTTCCTACCGTTTTCAATTGCGATAGTAACGGCCTGCCTTTTGCCTTTAAATCGGCGTTTAGTTGTTGCAGATATTCCTCTTCTGTAATCTTGCTCTCTTTTGATAACCTTACAAAAGCCACCAATTGCTGTACATTATCCTCAGCCGGAATGCCAATAATCGTGCAGTCGGCAATCTCGGCATGCTCTTTCATTAGCAACTCTTCATTTTGCAGGGTATAGAACCATCCGTCTTTGGTAAGTACGGCATCCGTTATACGGTCAACATGGTAAAAGCAGCCGAGATGATCCTTGTAGGCAAGGTCACCGGTCAGGAAATAGCCTTTCAGGCGCGAGCGGTGCGTAAGCACCGAATCATTCCAGTATCCTTCAGTAATGCTTTCCGATCTTACGCCCAGCATACCTATTCTGCCCTGTGGCAGCTCGTAGCCATGCTCGTCAAGAATGGTTGCTTCCACCCATTTCTGCGGCAGACCTACACACCTATCATAGTTGTTGGTGTAAAGGGTATGAATGATGCGAAAGCTTGAATGCCCCATTTCTGATGAGCCCAGCCCGTCAACAAATTGAGAGCCTTTTATGCGCTGGCCGCCCCGGTAATGAAAGCCGTGGTTCACTAGCTTCCTGATGTGCGTTTCATGCGCAGCATCGCCGCTATTTATCCAGGCTGAAATACTGTTTAGGTCATAAGCATCGCATATTTCACTTAACTCCACAAAAGTCTGCGGGAATGATATTACTGTTGAAGGCTTGTACTCCTCAATAGCTGCTGCTACGGCAACTCCGCTTCTTTCAGACATAATTACCAGCTCCGAACCGTTCAATATAGCATGTATGGCATAAGCGATAGCTGCGTTGTGTGACGACGGCAGAGATGAAAGATAGCGATCCACACCTTGCGCCGGCGGCAGTCCCAGCAATTGCCTGATACCATGGAACCATCTGCCGTGTTGCAATAGCACTGCTTTGGGAACCCCTGTTGTTCCGGATGAATGCGTGATCATCACTGGGTCACTGCTATGATGTTCGTATGGGAAATGAGCAGGCAAGGGCTGAATTTCAGAATGCCCTATATTGTCATCCGTTACCAGGAACAAGATCTCTGTATCTGTAAATTGCTCAAGCAGTCCTTCATAACGCGGATCATCCGTAAATATGCCAACAGCTCCTGTTCGCTTAAAATGGCGTGCAGCAACCGGGAGAGGCATTGCGCCATTAGTAAGGATCGGAATGGCACCTAGGCTGGTGAGCGCAACATAATGCACAAGGTACTTGCCGCCTTCATCAAAATATACTGCTACAGGGTCTTTAGCTTTGACGCCCTGCTGAAGGTACCAGGCTGCATAGCGCTCGGCAGTTTCCTTTAGTGTTTCAATTGAGAACGATTCAACAGTAGCTCCATAAAAAGTCTTGAAGGGCTGGTGCAGGAAAATATTTACCACGTCCCTATTGGGATTGGCATTGTATGCAACGTACATAAAGTTTCCCGCACCCAATTTCGAATCAAGCTGCAGCTCATGTCGCAGCTTGTCTGGAAGCAGGACACTTCTTGGCTCCACATTAATTGATTGCATAAGCCGCATTTTTTAGTGGTGTGTGTACCAGCGAATGCAGCGAGCTCAGGAAAGCACTGAAATCAGGGCGCTGGAACACGTTGCGCCCAATACATAAGCCTGTAGCGCCGGATTTTATTGCCAGCGATGCTATGGCAAGGATCTCCACGTCTGCACACTTCGCTCCGCCTGCAAGGAATACGGCAATATCATCACATAACTCATCTAATATTGCCGGTATTTCGTTCGTGTCTTCAGGTTGTTGTATTTTCACTGCATCTGCGCCCAGCTCGTAGACCGTTCTGATGATCTGCCTGGAGGCATTAATTCTATTGCTCGCCTGCTCATATTTGTTCATGTCTTTTATCATTACCAGCACTGGCAAACCATATACCATGGCTTCATCCACCACTTGGCCAAGCACCTTTAGGTTATGTGGTTCATTTGCTCCATTAAAAAGCAGTTCTACTGAAACGCCATCGGCGCCCAGCCTTAAAGCCGATTCAATGCTTGTCAGCAATTCTTTCCTAGTAGGGTCATTTGCAAGGGATGTCATGCCGTTTAAATGCATCATCACTCCCTTGCCATTCAATAGTCCCCTGTAGGCAAGCCTTTCTATCATGCCTTTGTGCGCAATCATGCCGTTTGCCGCAGGATGCTCTATCCAGTTGGCTATCCTTTGCACATTGTTGATGCCATCCAGTGGGCCCATAGAAAGGCCGTGATCAATGGGGACAATGATCCCCTTTTTTGAATCGGCTTTAATGAACCTGGACCATCGAATTTTTTTTCCGGCTGACATACAAAAAGAAGTAATTTTTTAAGGATTATTTTTCAATAATGTGTTCATCCACCTTAATGCCCACATGCCTGCCGGGCTCCGTAACATAGCCAAGCACCTTGTCCCCCGGTTTAAGCTCCGTGATGTTAAGCGGAGTAACCTTGTCGGAGTAGATGCGTACGTGCCAGTCGTCCTGCAGGATCACGTTCACTATCTCTCCTCCTTCAAATGCTGCTTCAATGAGCCGAAGCGGGCGTATCTCCGTCTTTATTCTTCCTACTGGATACTTTTTCACTTTGCCGGCTGCATTCACGACCATCACGGAGGATCCGGCCTTCAGCTCGCTTAAGTAATCCGTATGGTCCACGTGGAAAACATAGCTGTGTATGCCACCCGCATTCACCCTGAAGGGACGCAGTTCCATATAAGGCAGGTGGAAGACTTCAGGACAACAAAGCAACCCCCCTTGTGAAGTAGAGCCCACCAGTATGCCTTCGTCAGGGTTGAAGATAGCCGCGAGGTCAATGCAACCGCGGTAGCCCATGCCTATCGGCTTGCTGCGAGTAATGGTGCCAACCTGAATACAGACATGAGCGGCAATCAACTCATCCAGCTCTTTGATGAAAGAATCATATACTTCATGGGAGGTGGGAGAGAAGATGATGCCATCTGCGCCGACCTCCATTACACCTAATGAAACAATCGCGTCCTCCACATCGTTGATGTCCTTGATCTCCTTCATCAATATGGTGTTGGTGGGTTGCAACCGTGCTATCACCAGCTCCAGCGGGATATTTGTAGGATCATCAAAAAGAATGCTGAGATAGTCGAATTTCATGCCCTTTTCAATTGCTTCGTTTAACGATTCTGCGTCTTTCACAAATGCTTTGAAGCAGAATTTCATTTTGCCCTTGTCCTCAAAATCCAGCAAATCTTCATTATTAGTTATTATGATACATTGACCTGATGATTCATCGCTAGGCCGTATTTGGTCATTGTTAATAAGGTCTACTAATTCATTCCTGTTTTTAATAGAAATTATCTTTTGTAAGTGTCCGTTCACTAGATGTTGGTACTTTTTTAGATTGTCAGGATATAGGATGATTCCTGAATATTTTGATCGGGATAGACGTTCCAAGATGGATTTCGCCTGTTGATCCATTTGCAGATTTGCTGTATCGAACCAAAGGTGGAAACCGACTCCTCCAATAGATGGTTGCTGTTTGGTGAATTTTTCGCCACTAGCATTCGTATTATTCATTGGTTGAAATTGAACTAGGTTATTGCTGGAATTGTGATTTGCTAATTTTAAGATTTATTTGCGGCACATGGTGGGCAAGCGTACATGCATAGGCTGTATCCAATAAAATTTTTTTTGTATACCATTTATTGTTTTTATCGGAAACTACAATGCCGTTTTCTACTCTTATACGGTTAAAAGGCATTTGCAATCCAAGCCCTTCTGCTTTGCTTACACTCTCTTTTATGGTCCACAGTTCAATAAATGACTTCCATGGATCAGGGCTTAGAGTAAGCGCCGTCCATTCGCTATGTGTGCAGCAGGAGCGATATGGGAGTAGGTTCAGTTTTTGGTATTGTTCAACATCAATTCCAACTTTGCATTCATTACTCACAACACATACTACTAGTCTTCCTGAATGTGAAATATTAAAATCAATTGGTGCTGAAATAACTGGGCGGTTTAATACTGTCTTTTTTATCTGGTACATCCAGCTAGGCGAAACTTGTAATATTTGCAATCCCTCCTGCAACAACAGCTTACCTAAGAGTCTTGACTTTCTGTCCTTCTCATGTATATAACTTTCAATAGACTCTCTTACATCATGCGGGAGACGTTGCATGCATTGACGATATACAATACTGCTAATAGCGTCGATACTTTCATATAAAATGTAGGTGTTAGGCATCGCATATATATTCTGTACGTCTTCAGGCTAAAGTAGACTACTGGACTTAATTTCTTATGTGGGGTTTAGGCACTGTGGTGACTGATTTGTTAAAGATAAAAGAAAAAGCCGTTCAAGTGTAGATCGTCAGCGGAAAATGGAGAAACAGGCGGAAAAAGGAAGGAGCGGTTTTAAGGGGTTTGCCATTGCTGGCTAATATAACTGCAGCGGCGGCTGCTTTTTCTTCTTTGCCTTAACATAAGCTATTTGATTTTCTTGCGTTCGGCTAGTTTGACTTGACTTCGACTATTGAATACATACGCTGGCGTTAAATTGTCTAACGATTCCTGATAAGGATGGTAATTATATAATCACCAATTTCGCAATCCGTGTTTCCAACTCGCCTGGGTTATAATAATGCTCCAGTAGCAACAGATTCTTCATGGATCGGTGCCGCGACGGCGTATCGTTACCGCTCGATTTTGCCGGAGCCGGCCGCCAGGCTGCGTCATCGGATGTAGGGGAGCCAGATGGATGCCAAACGCATTGTGCTGTTTGCTTACAAGACCGCGAGGAGGCCCGATTATGGACACCACCAAGAGCTGTTACTGCGCAACTGGACCGCCTAACGGCCCAACAAGCTCGTCCTTCGTTTGTAAAACCAAAACTTGCTACTTTTGCCTAGAAACTTTTTTGAGCAGATTTGGAGACAAACACCAATTGAACCACGGTTAAACGACGTGTGTATGCGAAGCATTCAAAGAAATGGCCGTCGAGTTGTCGTACGCAAAAGGATCAATTCAAGATGCCGCTCGCGAGTTGGGAGTTTACTGCAGATAAATTAAGGCAAAAGTGGGTATCAGACATCACTTATATTACTACTGGCCAAGGCTGGCTGTACCTAACAGCGATTTCAGACTTGGCCGACCGAAAAGTAGTGGGCTGGGCTTTGAGCGATAGCCTCAAAGCGGTGGATACAAGTGTAGCGGCTTGGCGTTGGTATTTCATTCAGACCAACCAGGTCATCCAATACACCTGTACTGAATATAGGGATGAATTGAAGGGCTTACCGGTTGAGCAAGTATGAGCCGCAAAGCAAACTGTTGGCATAACGCAGTGGCCGAGAGTTTTTTTAAGACTCTCAAGTGTGAGATGGTAAACCATACTTATTTTGCGACGCGGGCAGCAGCTCGGTTGGTATCCTTCGAATAGATCGAGGGTTGATACAACCGCCGACGGAAATAGTCAGTGTTGAATTACCGAACGCCCAGTCAACAGGAATCTTATTTTTACACTTCCTCAATAGCCGCCTAAAAATCTCCACTATACGGTTGCAAGTCCATTTGAGCATTCATCCCGAAAGCTGCCATTAAATAATTCTATGAACGGGTATCGGTCGGCACACTAGGTTTGGAATAATCCATCTCCACTCCATGCTCATAGGTTCAGCGTTCCACATCCACATCTTTAGAGATGAACTCACTGCCGTCGTCGGTTTGAATCTGCTTTGGTATTATACTCTGGTTTTCCTGCAGATCCTCTAGGACAGCTACTTCATCGACGCCTTTCTGCGCTTGGTCCATATAAATGGCTAGGCACCTAAGGCTAATATTATAAACTAAAGTGAGGGCCCTGATTTTGCGGCTAATAAAGTGCTGATCTACTACAAAATCCATCCAATAGCACTGGTATAAACTGGAGAGAAATGGCTGATCTCAGCTCTTTAATAGCCGCAAAACAGGTAAGAATCTGCATAGTACAAATATATTTCACCTACTTGCAAACAAATTCAACTTTTATTCGCACGTGTATAGGTATTCTCCATTACTACAAGTTCTTCTCCTTCACTAGTTGTAGAACACCCAAGCAATACCCATAAGTCGTTAGATATTTTGTTCTCAATAAATCGCATTGGAACTCTCGTAACCTCGGAAACTTGTGGCATTCCACCATCTTTAAATTCTTTAACAGAGGGTGTTGAGGCTGTGCCATCCCATGTCCTGCGAACAGCAAGATTATTAGCATTTTCAATGCCATGCTTTTCTAAAGTGGCTTTACTACTTGGCAAGTTTGCTATAGGAGAACCACTTAAGGATTCAAAACCACCAAAACTATGAGTATCTAAATAGTAGCCTTCATACTTTCCCGATGAGACATTCCACGTAAAAAAGGATACCGAGCTAAAAGGCACTCCATTTTCGTCTTCCAATTCAGTTAGCATAATTGATCCAAGTCCGCTAACAATAGAATTAAAAGTCGTTTTTCCTTTTCGAATAAGCGGGTCAGCTCCAGGGGAGTGGAATAGCCTTTGTTCGACATCCCATTCACCTAAAAACTCGAATAGGCCTTCATGTGCGGTGGTTTTTGTTACAACCGGTCGTAAATTGTGCATGAGTTTTTTTTTAAAGTTAAAAGATGTAATGAAAAGTAATGATAAATATAAAAAACGATTTTCCAAAGAAGGAATATGAAATGTTTAAACGTAAGTGTTTAGGTAGCTCATTGTAAGCTGCCGCTGAGTACGCTGGCTAACTCATCGACCACATTCAAACTCTCTACTTTAGAACGGTTAAGTTTTCCGGAAACAGGTTAACCAGAAAAAACATTCTAATTATATATCTGAGGAACCTAACCTTACAATTTCTAAGAAAGGATATAACTAAAGCTTTTTATCATATACATTTATTTTACTATTTCTTTAATAGAGCTTTTAATTCATCAAAATCACTTTTGAATGATTGAATTGAAACTTCTAGATTGGCTACTCTTTCTTCTAAAGAATTTACAGGGTCTATTATTTTGGGAACTTTATCCAAAAACTCACTTACTCTTGTTACATCTTCCCCTCTACAACCTGTAGAAGGACAAACTAAGGATCTAGCACATCCATTTACAAGTACAAAGTCGTTTTCTCCTCTGACTAGAATTCCTTCAACTTCATGAGTATTCGCATTAAAAACTGGGGATCCTGAATTACCTGCATAGGTGTCTAGATTAGCTACAAAGTGAGTTGAAGCGGAATTGTCTCTTACTTTTGCTCCATCTGCAAATTTTTTAGGTAAACCTGAAGGATGGCCAATTACATATAAATCTTCATTATCTGCAATTTTCTCTTTTTGGTTCAATTTTAAAACTTTACGGCCTGTTACTGGACGATCAAGGCGAATTAATGCATAGTCTGAGCCGGTTTGCTCTAAGCGCCTATCGATTATTCCAATAGCCTTGAAGATATTTTTATCTGAAATTGTTAATGTTGGTAATGAAGAGTTAATCATTTGAAAGCCAAATACAAAACGTTTCATTAAGAAATTTGTACCGTTTATACAATGACCTGCTGTTGCAATAATATCCGGGGCGACTAGAAATCCTGTACAATGAGGACCAACAGGCTGATCTAAAAAAGGTTCTTCAGAGCATAGCCTGTGAGCCTCTTTATACGAACGAGTACTTAGTTTAGACGTACCATCACCATTGGAGACGATTTGATCAAAGTTGAATATAGCTACAATGCTGTCTGCATTATTTAAAATATTAGATTCAACTATCTCAAATATCTCTTTTCTATCATCTACACCATAAATTACTTTTTGACTTTCCAATAAGTTTTCGAAGATTTCCTTTGCAGGAAAACCAGATAAGTTGCTTTTAGATTTTGCTAAAGTTTTAGATTCTCTTTGTCTGAGTTCAGAAAGGAGTTCTTCCGGAGTAAAGCTAGATATTTCTTTTTTGTTCGACATGGTAGAATTAATTGACGGTTTGAAGTTTTTTCAATTAAACTTTTTCAATATACTTTTAATAAATTTCTAAGTATTCTTATAAAGAGTTTCACTAATGTCGTAGTAATATTTATAAAGGAGTGCATTAAGCTGTAATTCAATAATCACTGTAACTAAAGGCTCCTAAACACTCGGTTGGTAGAAAATATTACAAAATAACGCTCTCCTCTATAAATTACTAGTTATTGTATATAACAATTAGTAGTTTTTATTAACTGTTGAATCTATCTAAGAGTAAAGAATTGTTAATATCAAATAGTTGTACATCCTATCTATTATTAAAATATGTTAGAAAATAATGTTTGTTGATCGGGTTTGCTTCGCTATATTATTACCTGAATATTTGCTAAATACATCCAGACTAATGGATTAGATTCAGTATACACATTATATTTAACAATTCGGCGGAAGAAATTCGTCCAACCAATGTTCCGCTCTACCACCCATCCTTTAGCTATAAGTACAAACCCTCTGGATGTTTAGGTCGGAAAGCTTCTCAAATTGGATGCTCCATTTATCTAATGCTTGAGCAAACATGCCCTTATAGGCTTGTTCACTATAGTCCTTTTCTTAGCGTTCATTCAAGCAGGCAATCTCCTTTCACCAGCGTTAAAGTAGTCCCCACCCCACCATTGGCCTCGTCGCCTCTATGCACCCAAGCCAGCCATAGCCGCCCAATAGGATCGACTAAGAACTGTCGTTTATGTCCGTTAACGCGCTTACTATTCACAGATTAAGGTGACAGCGTAATGCTTTGGCTATCAATAGAAAATACGGGTGGTTTAGCTTCTCTGCCGGCTTGATTTTGGCCCTTCTTTTTGAGCTGCAGGTTGACTTTTTCCAAGGTGCCGTCCTTCTTCCATTTGTCAAAGTACAAGGCCGCCTGCGCATTAATATACTACCTGCCAAATAGGCCACTCTGCCGGTATGTTGCCCCACTGGCAACCTCTCAGCAACAAATAAAGAGGGCATTGACAATGCAGCGAAGCTCATGGTTACGTTTTAAGTTGAAATAAGAAAAAATTCCCCCTATTGAGATCGGTTAGTTTGTAAAACTGTTTGGTCACGGCTTTGGAGTTTGGTCGCTACAAAGGTGACACGATCCTTAATAGTCTCTGTTCTCCAACACCCTCTTATATTACCTTTCAGTCAATAGGGAAATGTTTTTATTGTATAAGAGATCACATACAGAAGACAAATACCATCTCTTTAAATTTACTTTTATTAAGTCTTATTTTATCATCTTTAAGTTTGTCTTTAAGAGACTTCCTTTTTGATTTGCTAAATTTATATAAAATTTTAATTTTGATTTAACCGTTAAATCAAAATATTTACTGATGTACGACGTTCATCCTTCGTTTGTAAAATCACCCTCCTTTTCCCATCTTTGCCCGTGGAACACCCCTCCACCCCTTTGCCCAACTAAACTTAAAGTATCTAGTAGTGTAGTCTTTAGGCTTTATGAATTTTAAAATTAGCCAAGGCTTTAGCCTGCTGCAATACCCCAAAAAGGGTATTTTGGATTAAAAAATTATTAAAACATAGTTGAACTTACAAGAAGGTAACTTGTTCACCCGCTCACTAATGGTTACCAATCATGGTCATTGGCAAACTGGTTGAGTTGAGCCGTACTGTTCAGCCAACGGTTGTAAAGTTCCTTTTCCCATTCTAGCCCTAGCTCTCTCCCCTTAACTTTACTCTTACATGGTTCCTCAATACGTCATCTACTACCGGGTCAGCACCAAACGGCAAGGCGACAGCGGCCTGGGCCTACAGGCGCAGCGTGCCTACATCGATCACTTCTACCAGGGTAAGCCGATCCTGGCCGAGTTTACTGAGGTGCAGAGTGGCAAAGATGTATTTAACCGGCCCGAGCTGAAGAAAGCATTGACGCTGTGCCAGGAGCGCAAAGCGGTTTTGGTGGTGGCCAAGATCGACCGACTAAGCCGGAACACCGAACAGGCTTTAACCATCTACCGGGAGCTGGAAGGAAGACTGGAGAGCTGCGACATTCCGAATCTGGATAAATTTACCTTGACGCTGTTCATAGCCATTGCAGATCGGGAACGGGAGCTGATTAGTATCCGCACGAAGGGCGCACTGATTCAGAAGGTGAAGCAATCAGGTCAGTGGCGTAAAGGAAGCGAAGCCTTTGCCACGGGCGAAGCCGCCCGGCTAGGTCATGTTATCATAAAGGCACGAGCGGCCGACAATGTCAACAGCCGTTTAGCGGGTGCTATGATTACTAAGTTAGTGAACGAAGGCTATAACTGGTCGGAGATTGCTCGCCAGTTAAATCAGGCTGGCTTCAGAACTCCAAGGGGCAAAGCCTACCAAGCTGTACAGGTGCAGCGACTACATCAGCGAGGCTAAATAGGTGAAACGTACCGCAGGGATTAGCAAGTGCCTTCTTAATGCGCAACTGCTGTCTACAACTATTCCGCACTGTATACGGATTTAGAGTTTTCTATGGTTTAAGCAAGTGTGTATGTATAAGTTTTATCATATTCCTGGTTTTTACCCACCACGGCATAGGCCCGTAAGATTAACTTATTGCGAA
>NZ_BAABHD010000071.1:0-58962 GCF_039541915.1 Nibrella saemangeumensis | reverse complement strand
AGTCCGCACCGCACTGGTGGAGTTGTCCTCCCAGCGGTAGCTCACCCCACCACTAGCCGTCAGACTCACCACTGGCGTGGCACAGCTTAGGGCCGTCGTGGAGGCAGCAATGCTGGCCTGGGCCGCCGTGGTGTTACTGCTGACGGTGGTGATGGCTGACGTACTACAGCCATTGCTACCCGTTACGAGCACCGTGTAGGTACCCGGAGTACTGATAGTACGGGTATTGCCACTGCCGGCCAGCACACCACCTGGGCCACTGAAGGCATAGCTCAGCCCGGTACCCGTAGCTGAGGCTGTCAGCGTCAGGCTGGTTTCGGCACAGGTCAGCGTGGCCGATGGACTCGCTGTCAGGGTAGGATTACCAGGTGCGACTTTGTCTACACTGATGCTGCGGCTCTGGGTAGCTGTACACCCAGTAGTGCCTGTCACCGTCACTGAGTACACCGTTGTCACTGTGGGAGAAACACTGATGATAGCTGTGGTCGCCCCTGTGCTCCAGCGATACGTTCCCCCTCCACTAGCGGTCAGACTGACACTCGGACTTGCACAGGTGAGGGTGGCTGAACTGGGATTGATGGCAGCGGTAGGGGGCGAGGGATTGCCACTAACGCCCACACTGGCTACGGCTGTGCAGCCGTTGGCCGCTGTGACCGTCACTGAGTAAGTACCCGCCACACTCACACTGCGGATAGAATTGGTGGAGTTGTCGTTCCAACGGTAACTCACTCCGCCACTGGCCGTCAGACTAGCCGTAGGGGTGCTACAACTTAAAGCAGTCGTGGAGGCTGCAATGCTAGCCGTGGGCGGGGTGCTACTGCCCGTTACCGTGGCACTGGTTACCGCCGAGCAGCCGTTGGAGAATGATGAATTTGTTACCGTTACGGAGTAAACGCCCGCTTCAGTTACCGTCCGTAAAGGCGCTTTCGAGCCGTTATCCCACAGAACGAAGGGCGCACCTGAGGCTCTCAGATCAACCGTCGGACTGGCACAGGTGAGTATGGCAGAACTGGGACTGATCACAGCTGTAGGTGGTGTTTTATCAACATTCACGGCTACACTGGCGGTGGCTGTGCAGCCATTAGGTTCAGTAACGGTAACGGAATACGTGGTTGCAATCGTAGGAGTTACTGATAGCACCGCTGTGGTGGCTCCTGTACTCCATTTGTAGCTCACCCCACCACTAGCCGTCAGGCTTACACTGGGTGTTACACAGGTCACCAAAGCAGAACTGGGACTGATGGCCGCAGCGGGTGCACCTGATGTTACAGTTATGATGTTGGCATTGCTGCAATTGGTGTTCAGATTGGTTACTGTCAGGGTAAAGGCTTTAGGCCCGGTCGTCTGTAAGGTGGCCGTAGTAGGGTTGGTACTGGTGCTGCTCAGGCTGGCTCCGGCGGGTGCCGACCATTTATAACTCACATTATTGCTACCGGTTACTGTGCCCGACAAACTTACCGGCTGGTTGTTACAGACGAGGGTTGTGGAAGCAGTAACTGAAACAGCCACATTGCCCGGTGTACCCTGGAATTCATAAGCACCCATATCAACCCGGCCGCTGAAGATGCGGGGCTGACCGGCCAAGTCAGTCTGGGGCAGCGCCGTGACACTGTACGGTCCACTTACGGCCGTAGCACTGGAGGGATCAGCGGCATTTATGGCTACCGAGCAGTTGGGGACCAGTTGCAGATTGGATGAACTGACAAAAGGAGAAATGATGCTGGTGAGGTTATTAGAGCCGGTGTATTCTGTTACATCCGGATCAAACAGAGAATATTTTGCTGTGGTAGAGCCGCTACCCCACGTATGAATACTCCTATTGCCGTTATTCCCCCAGACAATACAATTTATCATGCTTGAACTGGCTCCATCATACGTATACAGTGCCCCACCATGATTTGGAGTTGTATTGGCGCTAAAGCTACAGTTAATAAGCGAAGCAGTACTGAAATTAAATAGTGCCCCGCCATCTCTGTTAACCGAATTGCCGCTAAAGCTACAATTAGTCAAAACAATGCTACCATAGTTTAATATAGCACCACCATACCCATTTAGCTTCACCACATTATTCTCCAGACCAGCGGTATTACCGGTAAAGTTGCAGTTGGTTAAAGCCATATTGGAGACATTAAACACCGCCCCACCTTGTTGAGAAGAATTGGCCGTAAACCTACAGTTGGTTATTTTCGGATTGCAATTGGGATCAAAATACATCGCTCCCCCAGCACCGTAATCATCAAGAGTAGGATTAGCATACAGATAAAAAGCCGAATTGGAGGTAAAGGTGCAGTTGGTTATTACCGGATTGCTTGACCCTCCAAAATACATTGCCCCGCCTAAACGATATGTACTATTTTTCGTAAAGCTACAGTTGGTGATCACCGGGCTGGAATTGTAGTTATACATGCCTCCACCATAACTCCCGTAATCATGCCCCTCAGTAATGACAAACCCATCCAGAATAGCTGTATTATTGAGAGCTATATTTTCAATAACATGAAGACTATTGTCGCTAGGATCACCTGCGGTACCAATATCCCCACTGAGCGTGGAAGACGAAGGGGTCGTCAGATTGATCAACGGCCGTTGGTTGCGGGCTGTTTCGTTACCTACAAAGCCCCCATAAATGGCTACGTTGTTTTTCATCTTGAAGCTGATGCCACGGTCGGTTGTGGTCGTTGGCTTGTAGGCACCAGCCGCCACCCACACCTCACCACCAGTCACATGGTCGGTAACAAAATTGATCATGGCCTGAATGTCAGCCGCAGCATTCGCCCAACTTGTGCCGTCACCTGTACCACTGGCTACTGGTTTTACATAACGAGTAAGGGGCGGTGGGCAACTACCCGGCGCTCCCTGGTATTCAAACGCTCCTATATCGACCCGGCCGCCGAAGATGCGGGGATTGCCTGCCAAATCGGTCTGGGGGAGCGTCGAGGCACTGTAAGGTCCGCTCAGAGCCGTAGTGCTGGAAGGATTCCCTGCATTGATCGCCATGGAGCAGGCCACGAGCTGCTGATTAGTAGAACTGACAAAAGGTGTACTGCTGCTGGTTAGATTGTTGGAACCAGTATAGCCGATTACTGAAGAGTCAAACAGAGAATATTGAGCATTAAAAGTATCTGTAGCGAAACCCCGATTAAATGAGTCGTCCCCGTTATTACCCCATACAATGGTGTTGATCAAACTTACAGTCGAATAATTAATAAATATAGCTCCACCAAAGATTGCCGTATTGCGCCTGAACGTACAGTTGATACTTACCAGATCCGCCCCACCATTACGTATGGCTCCTCCATATTCTTGAGCCGAGTTGTCGATGAAAAGCGAATTTACTAGTGTTGACGCCGAAGACGCCATGTACATTGCCCCTCCGCTTTTAGCAGAATTATTTGTAAAGATACAGTTGGTCAGACTCGGACTTGATATGCCGGAAGAAGCTATACTATATACCCCTCCACCCTCAACAGCAAAATTATTAGTGAAACTACAATTGGTCAGATTCGGGCTGGAGTTGTAGTTGTAAAGGCCTCCACCCTTATTAAAAGGGTCTGCCCCATTGGCATTTCCCGATTTAACAACAAAGCCATCCAGAATGGCGGTATTGTTGAGGCCGCTGTTGGCAATGATATGATAGCTATTGTCGGTATTGTTTCCCAAGGCACCAATGTCCCCGCTGAGGGTAGAAGATGAAGGGGTGGTCAGATTGATGGCAGGCCGCTGAGTGCGACTGGTTTCCGTTCCGGCAAAGCCGCCGTAGATGCGCACATTATTACGCATACTGAAGCTTATGGTACGATCGGTGGAAGTCGTAGGCTTGTAAGTACCGGCCGCTACCCACACCTCTCCACCTGTAGCAGTCAACGAGTTAATAGCTCCTTGAAGGTTAGCCGTGGCATTGGCCCAACTCGTGCCGTCACCTGTACCACTGGACGTGGGCTTTACATACCGGACCTGAGCCGATGCGGCTACTGCTAAACTGAGTAGCAAGCACAGCGGCAAGATCCTCTTCAGCAGGGATTGGATCTTGGAGCCGCTTATCGTGGAGTTTGGGTAAAAAGTTGAGTTTTGGTAAAAAGAGGTAAAGAGTCCATGCATGATATACGCCCTATTGGTTTTCGAGGAAATAATAGGGAAAGGTACGGGTAAACTTTCGGTAATGAGGTGGAGAATTGGCGAAAAAAGGTGGAGAAATAGCGCGAAAAGGTGGAGAATTGTTGCCAGTCTATATATCAATCAGCGACAACACCGCTGCCGGGCCCTTCCACCACAGCCCGGATGGCTTCCTGGGCCTGCTGCACAACCGTTTCCGGGGTCAGGCCGGCGGGTTCAATACCCGGCAGCGCCGTCCACGATAGCAGCGAGAACGACGTCAGCGGAAACAGCCCCTTTGGCGTGAACCGGCCCGTGCCGTCAATGGCAACCGGCACCACCAGAGCATTGGGCGCGCGTTTGAGCAGCGTTGCAACACCGCCCACGGCAAAAGGCTTCATGGGACCATGGGCCGTGCGGGTACCTTCGGGGAAAATCACGGCAGAATGGTTACGCTCCTTAATGAGCTTACCTAGTCGGGCGATCTCAACAATTGCCTGTTTTGCATCTTTGCGGTCGATGAGCGCAGCCCCGCTTTTTCGTAAGTTATACGAAATGCCGGGTATACCCCTGGCCAGTTCAACCTTTGAGATAAAGATGGGAGTGTACCGGCGCAGAAACCAGATAATGCCCGGAATGTCGAACATACTCTGGTGATTGGCTACGAAGATAATGGGCCGGTCGGTAGGCAGATCGGTCGCCTGCCGGAACCTTACCCGCGTGCCGGTGATCAGCCAGCCGTAGGTGATGAAAAAGTTGAATACATCCACGGATTTTTTGTGAGCCTGCTTGCCAAAACCATGGAAGCAGATCACCTGTATTACATGGAATACCACCAGTAATAACCCGAAATACAAGATATATATAACACTCAGAACGTAATCCAGCAGCTTCTTCATCCGGCAATTTTTCGGCAAAAATAAGGAAATGCATCGCTTGTTCGGTCAACTGCGAATAATCTGCTGATTTGCCGGTGGCCTGCCCCAATCAAAACCGGAACTAGCCAGGCAGGTAACCAATGAAAGAAATTTGTTTAGTCGTTAAACCAGATTACGCCCCAGCCGTTTATGAGGTAGGGCGTATTGTCATTTTAATTTGCGTATTTTGCGCCTTACTGATTGTAATACTATACCCAGTCTGAAAGACTCCATGATACTATCTGACGTACGTCTGGAAGTGATGCGCTATATAGAGGGAAAGCTGGATGACCTCCTGGCGGAATTCCTTAAACCCGTGGAAGCCCATTGGCAGCCGGCCGATCTGCTGCCCGATGCTACCCAGGAGAACTTCCTTGACGAAGTAAAACAACTCCGGGAATGCGCCCGCGACCTTCCCTACGATTACATGGCCGTGCTCGTTGGCGATACCATCACGGAAGAGGCCCTGCCCACTTACGAATCCTGGCTGATGGACGTCACCGGCGTCGATCAGCACGAGTCCAATGGCTGGTCGAAGTGGGTTCGGGGCTGGACCGCCGAAGAAAACCGGCACGGCGACCTGCTGAACAAATACCTGTACCTCTCGGGGCGGGTCAATATGCGGGCCATGGAGGTGTCGACGCAATACCTCATTGCCGATGGCTTCGACATCCAGACCGGCCGCGACCCATACCGGAATTTTGTGTATACCTCTTTCCAGGAACTGGCTACGAACATTTCGCACCGCCGGACAGCTACGCTGGCCAAGCAGGCCGGTAACGCGCAGCTTTCCAAAATCTGCGGGGTAATTGCCGCCGACGAAATGCGCCACGCCAGGGCCTATAAAGCCTTCGTCAGCCAGATTTTCCTAGCCGACCCATCTGGCATGATGCTGGCCTTTGAGGACATGATGCGGAAGAAAATTGTAATGCCGGCCCACTTCCTGCGCGAAACAGGGCTTAAGATCGGACAGACGTTCTCGCACTTCTCCGACGCAGCCCAGCGGCTGGGGGTATATACCACCTACGACTACATCAGCATCATGGAGTCGCTGCTGGACGAGTGGCAGATAGCGAAGGTGACAGACCTGAGCGATGCCGGCGAACGCGCCCGCGATTACGTTATGGCCCTGCCCGACCGTCTGCGCCGGATTGCTGACCGATCCAAAACTCCTACGCTGGAGTACCGCTTCAGCTGGATTGCGTAACGGAGCGGGCACACAACCTATGTAAACACCGCCTTTGCTATGACCGCGCTCATGAATGCCGTTAATAAAAACAACCCTGCTCTTGTTCAGCAGCTCATTCAGGACGGGGCCGATGTGAATGAGCTGGACGCCAGCCAGGATGCTCCGCTGGTCATGGCTGCGTATAAAGGCTATACGGCTATTGTAAAATTACTCCTGGAAGCGGGTGCCGATGTACGGGCCGTTGATCCGGGCATGAAGGCTACCGCGCTGCACGCAGCGGCCTACGCCGGCCGGGCAGAAGCGGCTAAGCTCCTGATTGACTACCATATCGACATCAATAAGCAGGGTCCATACAACGGCTATACCGCCCTGCATGACGCGATCTGGCAGAACAACATCGAGGTAGTCAACGTACTGTTAGCCGCTAATGCCGATTTACATCTTCGTTCAAACGAGGGCAAAACTCCGCTGGAATTTGCCAGAGCTAAAAATCGTAAGGAAATTATAGCCCTGCTGGAAGCCAAAGCAGGGAAGTAGCTGCCCTACCGTCAGCGTCTTTCTTACTCATGGTATACTGGTTTTTGATACGATCTTCCCTGCTTTTCGGGATGATAGCCCTGGCAACGGCTTTGGCCTTCTCCCAGGCCAGCGCTCCATCTGTTTTTTCCTGGAAACAGGCACCGGTTGTTAAACGGCCAAATTATGAGGAGCGAACCCTGATGCAGGGAACAACCAGCCATTTTTCTGACATCCGGATTCAGGCCATCACCCATTATACTAAAACCTCTCCGGAAGAGACCCAGCAACTCGATGAGGAGGCTTTGGTGATCATCAGGGAAGGGGAACTGACCCTGACTCTCGGCGGAAAACAGAAAACGCTGGGGCCGGGCAGCGTGGTGGTCCTCATGCCGGGGGATGCTTTCCGGTTAGACAATCAAACAGATCAGCCGCTTACGTATTATTTCATCCGGTATACCTCCAACGAAATGCCGGATCTGGATCTGTATCGCCTAACCGGAGATTCGTTCTGGGTCGACAGCCGGGACGTACCCTATACTCCTGACGACAAAGGGGGTATCCGACGACTGTTTGCCGCTGCCACCGTAATGAACCGTCGCTGCGAAATGAACATTATGACCCTCAATCCGGGCATATGGCGTAATCCGCCCCATACGCATCAGGCGGCCGAACTGCTGATCATACTGGAGAACACGGCTTTGGTCCACAGTGACGGTGAGCAGAAAAGGGCAGAGGCAGGTGATGTGATTTTTTGGGACGCCGGGGTCGCGCACGCTATTCAGAACACCATGCCGGAGAAATGTTCCTACATTGCCCTGCATTTTCAACCGTGAGGTTACCGGCGGCTAATGCTTACTTTTGTGTTCACTTATGTCTAAAGTTATTTTGATCACCGGTGCGTCTACCGGTCTGGGAGAATCCATGGCTATTTACTTAGCCCAGCGGGGATACAAGGTGTATGGTACATCGCGGCAGGCCGACGAAGCCGGCAAAACCTTTTCGATGTTATCCATGGATGTGACCAGCGCGGAGAGTATCGGGCAGGCTGTTGAGTACATTTGCGAACGTGAAGGGCGGCTGGATGTGCTGATTAACAACGCCGGTCTGGGAATTGCCGCCCCTGTTGAGCTGCTGCCCCTGGACGATGTGCAACGCGTGTTTGACACCAATGTGACCGGGGTGATCCGGATGGTCCAGGCTGTGCTGCCGATGATGCGTCAGCAGCGGTCGGGTTTGATCATCAACATCAGCTCCATTGCCGCCGAGGCCGGACTACCCTACCGGGGGGCCTACAGTGCCACCAAAGCGGCCGTGGAGCGGCTAACCGAGGCCCTTCGCTTAGAACTGGCTCCGTTTGGGGTTCAGGCCTGCTCCATTCAGCCGGGAGGGACCCGCACCGACATCAACAAAAACCGGCTGCGGGCCTCCATTCCCGCCGACAGCGTGTATAAAAAAACCTTTGACCGGACCTATGAACTGATCGACCAGAGTGTCAGTGGGGGTATTGATCCGGCGGTGTTTGGGCCTTTGGTCGACTCCATCATCAACTCGGCTCAGGTGAAGCGGCTTTATCGGGTTGGCAAGCCCCTGGAAAAAGTATCTGTGCTGCTGAAACGGGTGTTGCCTACCCGGATTTACGAACGAATGATCCGGAAGCATTACGATATGTAATGCTGCTTTTCTCTGCCGGCTGGCAGATAGAAGGCGCTGGATGCCAGATGGTTTGCTTATAGCCTGCCCACCTGATGGCGGCAGATGAAGCAGATTTTACCGGCAGCGTTTAACAGAGGGGGCGTTCGCTTAGTTAGTGTACTAAGTCAGGTAAGCTTGTCTGCCCGTAATGCAGACGGTATTCTCAACAGTCTGGCTCTACACCCTTTATGCTTCAGAAAAAACGCCCATTTTATATCATTGCACACCGCTCCAATACCATTGATGACGCCCGGAACGCGCTGGACCTGGGCGCTAATGCATTAGAGTTCGATATCTGCCATCACGAAGGAACATTTTATGTTTGCCATTCCGATCCGCTTATCTACGAGGATATCCCTACCGTGGCTGAATACCTGGACGGATTAAACACCCTCCTGACCCAGAACGACTACAACCTGGCCCTCGCCATTTTTGACCTGAAAGATAATGATTTCGACATCAACGAGTTGGTGTCGCTCATTAAACAATATATCTCCGGCAGTAAATGCGATGGGATGGCGATTCTGCTGACGCATGCCGATGATGTGTCGTTCATCACTACCTATACCGGCCAGTATCCCGATGTGGGAGTGGGGGTCGATGAATCCAATATACCTCCTGCTGAATTAGAAGGCATATTTAAAAAAGCGGGTCAGCAGCACTTCTCGTATGCCGATGGGATTACCACGTTTCTGTCTAAACCCGGCGTTTTTACCAACATCACAACGGCCCAGACGTGTGCATTCCAAAACGCCCCCGAAAGCTATAAACTCATTTACACCTGGGTGCTGACGCTGGAAGGTTCCATGTGTAAATACCTCGATACCTATATCGATGGCATTTTTGTGGATCCGCCGTATATCGAAAAACTGAAGGATCTGGTCACGTCGCATCCGTATAACGGAGTATATGAACTGGCCCGGCATGGGCATAATCCGTATACCGTACCCCGCATTCCGGCGTACAGGCTACGGATCAAGACCAGAGATACGTTTCTGGCCGGGTCCGCTGCGTTTTATGTATTCACGCTGAAAGGGTCGGCCGGTACGTTGCAGAGTCTTCCGTTCAACAGCCATATGGATGGCCGGTTGGACAGCGGTACACTCACGTATGTAGCCCTGGAAGGCTTGGATATCGGTGAGGTACAGAGCCTGACGGTGCAGGCCCTTACCAGCAATGTGACGTCTGACTGGCTGCCAGAGATCATAACCGTAGAAAGCAACTGCCTTGCCGAATCGGTTGACTTCATCTTTAACGATGATGTCTCGCCTAATGAATGGGTATCTGAGAAGACCGGGGCCGTAACCCGATCGCCGTTATCCTGATCAACTGCCGGGATTTTAGGGGGCCGATGAAAGGCGCATTAGGATAATGCCCCCTACAATCAGGCTGGCGGCCAGCAACCGGATGGTATTGACCGGCTCGCTCAGCACGACAATACCGACCACAAAGGCTCCAACGGCACCAATGCCGGTCCAGATGGTATAGGCCGACCCCAGCGGAAGTGTGCGCATGGCCAGCGACAGCAGGCCTACACTGGCGAGCATGGCCACTACCGTAACGAGCGTGGGACCTAAGCGGGTAAACCCCGCCGATTGCTTCATGGCGTAGGCCCAAACGACCTCCAGCAGACCCGCCAAAATCAGAAATATCCAGGCCATTGTATTGTTGCTTTTCCAGAATAAGCCGGCCCGGCCCGGATATGTTTCCCGCTACGGAAAAAGTTGCCTGTCATTTGCCACTGGCTCAGATGATCGCTATATTACTGTTGAAACCAACGTAGGGAGAGCGGTACGAAGCCCAGACCTTTTATCCAGAGCAGCTATGCGATTCGAAGAAGAAGTAGTACTCTACCAGTTCGGGCAGGGCGTGCGCCCGGTGGAGGATCTGGTTTTGATTTTCAGCCGGTTGAGTGAGGAGGAAAAACAAAATCAGTTTTATGACTTGTTTTCTCTGGTCTGGGGGACTAAACAGAAACTCTCCGATGTGGAGCAGGCCATTGACGATCAATTTGGAAACGAGCTAGATTCGACTGGTGCTGAGCTGAAAAATCATAGGTTTTGTGCTGCGCTTATTAACTATTGGTCGCATCCCGATCGACATCGCCAGATGATATGGCTTGGGGTACCCGACAGCCTGCCAGAGGGTAAGTATGAGAAGACGTACCGGTTATTACTCCGCTTGTTCAAAGCCTATTACCAACGGCGTAAAGCAATGAATATGGAAACTCCTGACAACTGGAGGTATTGGGATTTGTCGCAGCCTGAAACCGTCGAGGAACTGATAAAAGCCCATCAGAATCTGGTGGAAGATGTATACCGTAATCCGGAGTTTCGGAGCGACTTTCTCAGGTTGGCTAGGCTTGAGTATGATCACAAGCAGTCGGAACAGGCCAGGCGTCAGCAGCCTGTTCCGGCGCAGAAGACCCGGCACAGGTTTGCGACGTACGATGAAGTATTAACAGAATTCGTTAGAGCGTCTAACTATCAGGCAATTACCCGTTATCTGTTATACGATTCATTGCAGAAGGCGCTGCGGGAACGATACGGATTAACCGCCGACAAATCCATGAAAATACTCAAGGAGGTCGTTAACCGGCATATGCAGGAGACGGACACTACCTGATTTTAGGTGGACATTGTACTGCTCCTGCATATGCCGGTCCCGGGAAAAAAGCTTTTCCCGCGTATGGCTATTCCGCTATTGGCGGACCTACTATGGCAGAGTCATGCGCCTGATAGAGTTTTCCCATAGCTTTCAGGTCGGGCGCTCCTTTTTCGGGTAGGAGCTTGCCAAGCTGCCGGAAAAAGCTTTCCATGTCGCCGGCCGGCTGAACCGTAACCAGCAACTTGCCGGGCTGACTACTCACGCAGTCGAAGCCATGCGGCACGGTGCGGGCGACAAACATCGTGTCACCTGCTTTCAGCCGTGTTTTTTCGTTGCCGACCTGGAACAGAAATTCACCTTCGAGCACACAGAAAAATTCATCCATGTTCTGATGCACATGCAGTGGGGGACCGCTGCCCCTCCGGTTGTTTGAACTGACAAATACCGCCATATCACCGCCGGTATCTTCACTGAGTACCTTGAAGTCGAGGGGCGTTCCGGCCAGGACGATTTTTTCACTATTACGGGATTCTCCGTCTTTCAGGCTGATCCCTTTGGTAGGGCGGAGGGTTAGAGCTTCGGCTGGCAGGTCAATGGCAGACGTTGCCAGCAGTGAATGCTGAAGAAAGTGACGCCGTTTCATAAGGCTGATTTTTTTGGTTAACAGGTTAAAATTGCACCGGGTCATCCATTGGTTGGTGGTAAAAAATCAGCGAGTATCAGTTAACCAGTCTCAGCCACTTTTCGGGTGAATTGTCATTCTGATTAAGGAATAAGGGAGGGGTGGTGCCACCAAACTGTTTAAAGTCTTTAACCAGATGCTGGTAGTCGTAATAACCCGTTTGCAGCGCCACACTTAGCCAGTCGAGTTGAGGGTTAGTTTCTTTCAACCAGAATGCCCGGTCGAACCGGACGATACGGGCAAATAACTTAGGCGATACGCCCATCTGCTCCCGAAACTTCCGTTCAAACTGACTTATACTAAGGCAACAGTGGCCGGCCCACTGGTCGAGTGACCAGAGGTTGGTTTTCGCAAGCATATGCCGGCTGGCTTTCTCCAGCGGCAGGAGGTCGACCTGCAATCGCTGGATTCGTTTCCACAGGTAATTTTCCACAATAGCAACCATTTGTTCGTAGTGGCTGGCATGAGCCAGTTGATCGTTTACGAGCCGGATTTCGGCTCCGATTACCGATTCGGCATCAATATTCTGATCGACAAATTCGCTCAAGGGATTGCGCAGAAACCTGGCCAGCACGCCGGGCTGAAAACTTACGTCGAACATCAGGTATTCTTCCTGCGCCAATTGCAGCGTGATTCGATTGATATGCTGGCCAAAAACAACCGTCTGGGGCCGGCGTATCCCTGTGCCTGTTTCGGGATTGGGGTGGTGAGCTGTGAGATAGCCACGGGGATAAAACGTAATCCCCTGATTGGGTGAGGCCGGAAATGGTTTCAGAGGGATCGGGTCGTTGGGCGAAAACCGGAAGTGCAGCAGCATGTACCTCTTGATGTATTCCCGAAGGTGAGCGGATGGCTGTATGACGGAGAAAACCATAATAGAAGTTGGACTGAGCCAGGATTTACCCGTTTAAGTTAGCGGTTTCACGCTACTAAGTACTGGTAAAAAATCAGCATTTCAGGGTAGGACGACCAAAAAGACTTTCCTTAGTTTCAACCTGAGAAGAAAGAAACGCTACTTTTATCTGGTTAAACTTGTACGGTCAGAGCCTTTACCCTCATAGAGGTGCTTTACCTGAACTATCCTTTTTATATACCTGCTTATGCTTCGTTATGTACTTTTTGGCTGGCTGCTGCTCCCGACGTTGAGCTGGGCGCAGGTAAAACAACAGGCTCCTAAACCCTTGCCGAAACTTGCTGGTGCGGCCAGGCCCCGCAACGTGGTCTTTATCCTGTCCGATGATCACCGGTATGATTTCATGAGTTTCATGAAGCCGGCCATTGCACCCTGGCTGGAGACGCCGAACCTGGACCGCATCCGGCGCGAAGGAGCGCACTGCCCCAAAGCATTCGTAACAACGGCGCTCTGCTCGCCCAGCCGTGCCAGCATCCTGACCGGCCTTTTTTCGCACCAGCACACGGTGGTCGATAACGTAGCTCCTGAGCCACCTACGCTGACCTATTTTCCGCAGTATCTGCAGCAGGCCGGGTACCAGACCGCCTTCATTGGAAAGTGGCATATGGGTAACGATGACGACAAACCGCGTAAGGGTTTTAACCACTGGGTGAGCTTTGAGGGGCAGGGCGTATATTACAACCCGGTTCTGAACGTCGACGGTAAAAAGGTGGCGCACCGCGACAGCGCCTATACCACCGATGTGCTCACCGACTACGCCCTGAACTTCCTGAACGGGCGCAACAAAGACAAACCGTTTTTTGTGTACCTCTCCCACAAAGCGGTGCATCATGAGTTTAAACCTTCGCCCGCTGATCGGGGCCGGTTTGCGAACTCACCGATTCAGTACCCGGCCTCCTTCTACCAGACCGATCCGCGTAACCAGAATCCGGAGACCAAAGAAAGCCCTACGCCACTCTGGGTGAAGCGGCAGCGCTATAGCTGGCATGGTGTGGATTACCTCTACCACGGCTCCACCAGTTTTGACTCGTTTGTGCGCGACTATTGCGAGACGCTGCGCAGCATGGATACCAGCATCGGCCGGGTACTGAAATACCTCGACGACAATGGTCTGGCCGAGAATACGCTGGTCATTTACATGGGCGACAACGGCTTTATGTTCGGCGAACACGGTCTGATCGATAAGCGGACTGCCTATGAGGAGTCCATGCGGGTACCCTTTCTGGTGCGTTGTCCGGCCCTGATCAAAGCCGGAATTACTGTGCCCCAGATGGTGCAGAACGTTGATGTAGCGCCAACCATTCTGGAACTGGCCGGCTTACAGAAAGCTTCGCAGATGGTTGGCCGCTCCATCATGCCGCTGCTGCAGGGGAAACCGGTATCCGACTGGCGTGATAAGATCTTCTACGAATATTACTGGGAATACGACTTTCCGCATACACCCACGGTGCACGCCATCCGCACCGACCGTTACAAATATGTGCGCTACCATGGCATCTGGGACACCAACGAGTTCTTTGATCTGGAAAATGACCCTCAGGAAATGAAAAATCTCATCCGGGAGCCGCAGCACCAGGCCGCTATTAAGCAGATGGCCGGTCAGCTCTACGACTGGCTGGAAGATACCGGCGGCCTGCAAATACCGCTGAAGCGCATCAATCGCCCGCGCTTTGCCGACCACGAAAACAAAAACACGTTCTGACCTGTATGAAGCAATTGTCAACCATAGCGATGAACTGTGGTGTCGGCTTTGCCGTCCTGCTATCTTTTGTCAGCTTTAAAAGAGAAGGCCGTCATGCCCCTGATCCGAAGCGCCCCAACGTTGTAATAATCCTGACCGATGACCAGCGGTGGGATGCCTTGGGCGTTGCCGGAAATCCTTACCTGAAAACCCCCAACATTGATAAACTAGCTGCAGAGGGCGTATTTTTTAGAAACTATTTCTGCACAACCTCGCTTTGCTCGCCCAGTCGGGCATCTATTCTGAGCGGGAAATATGCGCACGCGCACGGGGTGGTTAATAATTTTACCGAGTACCCCGTCAACCTGCCCAGTATGCCAGGTGTATTGCAGTCGGCAGGTTACGAAACAGCTTACATCGGCAAGTGGCATATGGGTGAGGAGAACGATAAACCCCGGCCGGGTTTCGACTATTTTGTTACCCATAAGGGGCAGGGAAAGTATTGGGATACCGAGTTTAATATAAATGGACAGGGCAGCCGGGAGGTAAAAGGCTATTATACAACGGTAGTGACCCGAATGGCCGCTGACTGGCTGAAGAAGGACCGCTCCAAACCTTTCTTCCTGATGCTCGGGCATAAAGCTCCCCATAGTTTTTACATGCCGGAACCGAAATACGCCAAAGCCTTCGATGGGGTTCGGATCCGGTATCCCAAAAGCGCTTTTGAGTTAGGCGATAAACCGAAGTGGATTGCGCAGCGGCTGAATACCTGGCACGGCATTTATGGACCCTTGTTCGAGTGGCGGAAGAAGTTTCCGGACTCTTCGCCCGAAGCCGTTAAGGATTTTGAAAATATGGTTCATGCCTATTGGGGCACCATTCTGTCTGTCGATGACAGTGTCGGTGAGATCTACCGCATCCTGAAGGAAATGGGCGAACTGGAGAACACCATTTTTGTCTTCACGTCGGACAATGGTCTACTGAATGGGGAACACGGGATGGTCGATAAGCGGACCATGCACGAGCCCAGTATTCATATTCCGCTGGTTATCCGGTTTCCTGGTCTGACTCCCGTGACCAAACCCGTGGTGGTGACAAAGCAGGTCCTGACGCTGGATATTGCTCCTTCTATTCTGGATCTGTGCGGAGCACCCGCGTTGAAAAATATTCATGGCCAATCGTTCAGGCGGCTGGTGAAGGGCGATGCGGCTGCCTGGCGAAAGGCTTGGATGTATGAATACAACTACGAGAAGCAGTTCCCCTACACACCGAATGTGCGTGGCATCCGGACGGATGAGTGGAAGTACATCCATTATCCTACCGGCGACGGCACCCCCGATAAGCATATGGCAGAACTGTACCATTTAGCGGTTGACCCTGGTGAAGACCATAATCTGATAAATGACCGCAACTATGCCGGCAAGGTAAACGAGCTGAAACGGGAGTTAGCCGCGTTGCTCAAAAAAACAGGGGCAAATCCCGATAAAATGCCGTTGGATGAAGGCATAAAGTCTGAATTGCCCGAACAATCGATTCGGTAGTTCAGCATTGAAGTGTCTGAACCCAAACCGCCAGTTCAGACTACCTATGATTTTGTCGGTTTTACAGTCAGCCGGTCGCGGCTGCCAGCCATTCCGCACGTATGAAGCACCTAAACACCCGAATTTTACTAAGCTGCCTGCTTATTCTGATACCGGCTGTTGCCGGATTTGCCCAAAAGAAAACCGCAAAAAAATCAACCCTGGCCGCAGCGCCGGTTAGTGACCGCCAGTTCTGGCTGGCCGAAATGGACCGCATGGTGCGGCCGGTGCTCGCCAGCCTGGCCAACGATAGCCTGCTCATTGTTATGCCGAAGGTAGCCTCAATCCGGAGTGATAACCGGGAGAGTCGCATTCAGGTGCAGTACCTGGAGGTAGTCGGCCGGGTCTTATGCGGCATCGCGCCCTGGCTGCAGGGCGAAGGCGGTACCCCCGACGAAGTAGCCCTGCGGAACCAGTACCGGCAGTGGACGCTGAAGGGGCTGTCGAACGCGCTGGACTCCACGGCAAAAGATTATATGCGCTTTAATCTGGGCGGGCAGCAGCTTGTCGATGCCTCGTTCCTGGCTATTGCGATGGTGCGGGCACCCTGGCTGTGGGAGAACCTGAGTAAAACGGATCAGACGCGGTTCGTCAACGCGCTGAAACAGACCCGCCGGGTGAAGCCGAGCTTTTCCAACTGGCTGTTGTTCCCGGCTATGATCGAAGCTTTCTTTTGTAAATACGGCTACGAATGGGACCCCATGCGGGTTGATTATGCGTTGCAGCAACTGGAGCAGTGGTACGTGGGCGACGGTATGTATACCGACGGGGTCCATTACGCCTTCGATTACTACAACAGCTACGTCATTCATCCGTATCTGGCCGCCATTGTCGATGTAATCGGCAGGAAAACGAACGCCTACAATGCCATGATAACCAACATCCGGAAGCGCAATGAACGCTATGCCATCATTCAGGAGCGGCTGATCAACGCCGATGGGAGTTTTCCGGCCACAGGGCGTTCGCTGGTGTACCGGGGGGCTGCGTTTCACCACCTGGCCGATATGGCGTGGCGAAAGGCCCTTCCTGAACCACTGAAGCCGGCGCAGGTGCGTGGGGCACTGACGGCGGTTATCCGGAAAACGCTCGAAAGCTCGTCGACGTACCAGAATGGCTGGCTGACCATCGGCCTCTACGGTTCGCAACCCGACATTGCCGATGTGTATAACAATCAGGGTAGTGTGTATCTGGCGACGGCTATTTTTTTGCCGCTGGGCCTGCCGGCCTCAGACCCGTTCTGGGCCGATGCCCCGGTGAAATGGAGTGCTCAGCGGGTATGGAGTGGAGAGGATTTTCCGCACGACATCAAAATCAATTAATGACACCGATGGTCAGCCAGTTTCCTGCTGCCGGCCATCGATGCCATTACCTATTCGTGCTCTTCGCCACGGATTCGGAAAATAGCGCCTTCCAGTGACTCATCGACCCGGATCTGGCAGGCCAGCCGGCTGTCAAACCCGGCATCGGGCAGTGTGTCCAGCATATCGAGTTCGGCATCGGTCTGCGGGGGTAAGGCATCCAGGCCTTCTAGCACCTGCACGTGGCAGGTTGCGCAGAGGGCCATGCCGCCACAGGTCGCCAGGATATTGTACTCCGACGCTTTCAGCACTTCCATCAGGCTCAGGTTGATACCTTCGGGAATTTCTAGCGTCTGCCGGTCGCCGGTACGGTCTTCAACGGTGAATTGAATCATGTTGGATTAAAACGCGTGGACACCGTTGACGGTGGTATATTTAAAACTCAGCTTCTGGTTCGGGTATACGTACCTGAACGCACTCTGGCACATCAGCGCAGCCTCGTGGAAACCGCACAGAATCAGTTTCAACTTACCCGGATAGGTATTGATGTCGCCAATGGCGTAAATACGCTCCACATTGGTGCTGTAATCGACGGTATTCACGCTGATGGCTGATTTGTCAATGTTCAGCCCCCAGTCGGCGATGGGCCCTAATTTGGGGGTCAGGCCAAACAGCGGAATCAGGTGGTCGGCGGCCAGAATGCGCTGAGCCTTATCTTTGCCGGTGATGGTTACCTCTTTCAGATGGCCATTGCCGTTCACGCTGGTAATGTTGGATTGCAGTACCAGGTTGATTTTACCCTGCTTGGCCAGTTCATACACCTTCTCGGCGGAGTCAGGGGCTCCCCGGAAACTGTCGCTGCGGTGGATCAGCGTTACCTCTTTGGCTACTTCGGCCAGGAAGATGGTCCAGTCGAGCGCGGAGTCACCACCACCGGCCAGAATGACCCGGCGGTCGCGCAACTGTTCGGGGTTCTTCACCATGTACGAAACGCCTTTGCCTTCAAACTTCTCCAGCCCTTCGATCTCCGGCTTGCGGGGCTCAAAGCAACCCAAACCACCGGCGATCACCACCACCTGGCAGTGTACCTGCGTACCGTCGTTGGTGCCAATGATAAACGATCCATCTTCCTGCCGGTCGAGGGTATCGACCCGCTCGCCTAACGAGAAGGTTGGGTGGAACGGCTCAATCTGATCCATCAGGTTGTCGACCAGATCCTGGGCTTTTACTTCCGGATAGCCGGGGATGTCATAGATAGGCTTCTGGGGATATATTTCGGAAAGCTGACCACCCACCTGCGGTAACGCATCGATGAGGTGGCAGCGCATTTTTAATAATCCAGCTTCAAAAACGGCAAAAAGTCCTACCGGACCTGCGCCAATGATGCATATGTCGGTTGTAATCATGGTAGTGTGCTATTCTATCTGTATAACACCAGGCGGAGTGTACAGATTCCCTTTCGGCGTTGTTTATAGGGCAAAAGTAGACCAGCCGGCCCCACCAGACTAATTACTATTTCTTATCGGTCATTCCGATTAGTTATAGGTAGTGCTGGTCGAGCACGCCGGCGACCCGGTCCGTTTCACGGGCGAGCCTTCCGATGCCCCTGGTGGTGGCGATCGGCAAAGTTCAGAAAGGTTTCGGCCAGGCGCTCACTGGCTCCCTGTCGTTGAATAGTGTAGAAGTCGCGCTGAATGGATAGTCCCTTTACATCCAGCACCCGGAAGGTACCGGCCTGCAGTTCGTTTTCGACAGCGTAGATGGAGATGAAGGCCAGGCAGCGGGAGTGGGTCAGGTAAGATTTAATACTTTCGGTGCTGCCCAGGTACATCTCCACGGTAATGTCGCTGAGCTTAATGCCGATCTGCCGCAGGGCGTGTTCGATGACTTCCAGGGTGCCGGACCCCCGTTCGCGCAGTACCAGCGGCTGGCTTCTCAACTCGTCTACTGTAATCTCGTCGCGCTGGGCCAAGGGGTGAGCACTATGGCTGATCAGGACAATTTCATCCTTAACAAACGGCGTGTAGCGCAATTCGTGCAGGTGGGTGCGGCCTTCGACAATGCCTAGTTCAATGTCGTGGTTCAGCAGGGCCTGCTCAATCTGCTGCGTGTTGCCGCTCACCAGTGATATCTTCACATCGGCATGTCGTTCGTGGAAGCGGGCGAGTATGGGGGGAATGAGGTACTGCGCTACGGTCGTACTGGCGCCCAGCCGTAGGGTACCCGAATGCTGCCCTTTCAGCACACTCAGGTCATATTCCAGCTGGCGGTAATTGCCCAGAATGGTTTCGGCATGCCGCAGGGCAATTTCGCCAGCGGACGTTAAGCGGATCTGGTTGCCTAATCGTTCAAAGAGCGTAGTGCCAAACTGCTGCTCCAGTTCGTGAATATGTTTGGTAACGGCGGGCTGAGTAACAAAGAGTTCGGCTGCGGCTTTGGTAAAGCTAAGCCGTTTGGCTACTGTGTAAAAAACCTGCAGACGAAAATCGAGCATGGAAATAAGGACGGGATAAACGTAGAAAAGCAGCACGCGCTACTTTTGCAAAGAAAACAAGCATCTCCGCTCTAACCCAGGTCAATCCTGTTTTTAATTTGATGAATAAACGAAATGTGGCCGTTTGGGCTCGCAACGTACTTGGCGGTTTACTGCTTAGCGGAACAACGCTGGTCAACGGACAGTCTCTATCCGAAGCCATTCGGCTCAACCAGATCGGTTTTTATCCCAACGCGCCTAAAGTGGCCGTAGTGGTTGGGGCAGACGCCGGTACCTTTCAGCTGATGACGCCGGACCAGAAAAAGACGGTGTACACCGGCACCCTTGGCGAACAACGGCAGAATGCCATCTCCGGCAAAACAACCCGCCTGGCCGACTTCTCTGCTTTCAAAAAGAATGGCACCTATGTGCTGGTAATACCGGGCGTTGGCCATTCCTATCCCTTCGAGATACGCAGCAATGTGCACCGGGAGGCAGCCATCGGCTCGCTGAAAGGCTTTTATTACCAGCGGATGTCGACGGAGCTGCCGGCAAAATTTGCCGGGCAGTGGGCTCGTCTAGCCGGGCACCCGGATACACGCGTGCTGATTCACCCGTCGGCGGCTGACGATAAGCGCCCGGCCGGTTCGGTTATCTCGTCGCCCCGTGGCTGGTATGATGCCGGCGATTACAATAAGTATATTGTGAATTCAGGCATCACCGTAGGCACGCTTCTGTCGCTCTACGAAGATTTTCCGGCTTATTTTAAGACATTCGAAATTAATATTCCCGAGAGCGGCAACAACGTCCCCGACCTGCTGGACGAAACGCTGTGGAACCTGCGCTGGATGCTGACCATGCAGGACCCCAACGGTGGCGGTGTGTACCACAAACTGACCAACCCCAGTTTCGACGGTATGGTGATGCCCGACAAAGCCTTGAAGGACCGCTATGTGGTGCAGAAAAGCGTGACGGCGGCCCTGGACTTTGCGGCCGTGATGGCGCAGTCGGCCCGAGTCTTCAAACCATTCAACAAAGAGCTGCCTGGTTTGGCCGATTCATGTTTGACAGCCGCGGTGAAAGCGTGGGAGTGGGCGAAGAAGAACCCAGACAAGCTGTACCGGCAGGACGAAATGAATAAGCAGTTCGACCCGGACGTTAGCACCGGCACCTACGGCGACAACAATACCAGTGACGAATGGATCTGGGCAGCGGCCGAACTGTATGTGACCACAAAGAATGATGCCTACTATACCGCCATAAACCTGTTTCCGGACGATAAAACTCCGCTACCCTCGTGGAATCAGGTACGTACCCTCGGCTATTATACGCTGGCTCGGTTTGAGAAAAGTCTTACGGCAACCGGTAAAAAAGACCTGCCAGCGCTAAGGCAGATGCTCATTCGTAATGCGCATAACCTGATCCAGGGAGCCGACCAGCACGCTTATCGGATGGTGTTTGGGAAAGTTGCCAGCGATTACATCTGGGGAAGCAGCGCCGTTGCCGCCAATCAGGGGATTGCCCTGATTCAGGCGTATAAACTGACAAATGATAAGAAGTACCTGAACTATGCGTTGGCGAACCTGGATTACCTGCTGGGCCGGAACGCAACAGGCTATTCGTTCCTGACCGGTTATGGCGATAAGCCCGTGCTGAATCCGCACCATCGTTCGTCGGTTGCCGATGGCATTGATGCACCGGTTCCGGGGCTGCTGTCCGGCGGTCCCAACGGCAATGCGCCCCGTCAGGATAAATGCCCCGGCTACACGGCTACCTCCGCCGACGAGATGTTCATCGACGCCAGTTGCTCCTATGCATCCAACGAAATCGCCATTAACTGGAACGCGCCGATGGTGTATCTGGGTGCGGCCCTGGAGGCTTTGCAAAATGACGGTGGGTTTACAGCAGGGAGTAAATAACAATTTTTGCCATGCCGACGCAGGAGGCTTCTCGGGCTTTGTACCTCAGTAGTGTCAGGATGCCTCCTGCGTCGGCATGACAAAAGAAAAGCTTACTTCCGATAATCCAGCGCCGGCTTTCTCGGCCCCAACAGCGCTTCGTATTTAAAATTCTTACCCCGCAACTCTTCCCACTCCGCGCGGGCCTTGGTGATCAGCGTTGGGTCGTTAAACAGGTCCATGGCAGTGAGGGTAAGCGTTTTGGCGGCTACCATCATCCCTTTTACGCCGATGCTGGTACCCCCGGCCGCGACCGCCTGCCAGCTATGCGCTGCGGTACCCGGCACCCAGGTGGCGGCCCGCATACCTACCGTTGGTACGGCCCAGCTTACGTCGCCAACATCGGTAGAGCCCCCGCTGGTGGGGTCGTTGGTTGAAAACGTACCTACCCTGGCAGCCTCCTGTGGTTTTCGGATCGAACCGAAGGAAGCTCCAAACGTTTCGCCAATCTTCTCGGCAAACCGGGTTTCTTCGTCGGTGTAGGTAACTCCGCCTACCATACTCAGGTTCTTGTGCATCAGCCGTGACAGCGATTCAATGGGCAATACATTGTACACCCCACCGATAATCTCCACCTCCATCTTGGTATCGGTACCCAGTGCCGCGCCTTCGGCGGCTTTCACGATGCGCTTCCAGACGTCCTGCAAAATTTCCCGGTTCTTGTTCCGGGCGTAGTAGTACACTTCGGCAAAATCGGGTACCACGTTTGGCGCTTCACCTCCCTTGGTGATGACATAATGCACCCGCGTATCCGACGGAATATGTTCCCGCATCATGTTTACCATGTGGTTCATGGCTTCTACGCCGTCCAGGGCCGAGCGGCCGCGCTCGGGGGCTCCGGCTGCGTGGGCCGATATGCCCCGGAACCGGAATTTGGCGGATATATTCGCCAGGGAGGTAGACGGGTCAGCGCCGTTGCTGTCGCCGGGATGCCAGTGGAGCACCACATCGGTTCCGTTGAACAGGCCCTCGCGCACCATGTACACTTTGCCCGAGCCACCCTCTTCGGCCGGGGTTCCATACAGTTTTACCGTGCCGCTTTTGCCGCTTTTCTGCAGCCAGTTCTTTACTGCAATGGCTGAGGCCACCGAGCCCGTTCCGAACAGATGGTGGCCACAGGCATGACCGGCTTTTTTACCGTCGATGGGTTTACGCTCGGGTGTTGCTTCCTGCGCCAGGCCGGGCAGGGCATCATACTCGGCCAGAATGCCGATGACCGGCTTGCCGCTGCCGTACGTGGCCACAAAGGCGGTAGGGATACCCGCAACACTAGCCTGCACGGCAAATCCTTCCTTCTTCAATTCCTCCTGCAACAGGGCCGAGCTTTTTACCTCCTGATAGCCGACCTCGGCAAAGTCCCAGATTTGTTTGGCTACCGCGCCATAATGGGCCGTCTTACTCTCCAGACCAGTCAGTATGCTTTCCTGATCTTTAGGGGCTTTAGGCTGAGCGAAGGTCACTGGGCCAAGTAGCGTCAAGGCCAGCAGCCCTATCCATTGCGTGTTCAGTTTGTTCATTCCAGATTCTTTAGTCGGATTGTTTTTGTTGAACGACCACCAGGCCGGACATCCTCACAAATTAAACTTTTTCCATGAATGCCGCAACGATTTTCGCTGCGGCCCGTTGAAAAGCGGCTTTGTTAATTACGTTACCAGTCGGTTTCATCGACGCTCTTTGGTCATTCTTCGGCATAAAATGCCGTTTCGGCCATATATATTTAGAGGAGCGGGCAGGCAGGTTGTAGCTTTGTTTCATCAAGTACACGAGAAGCACGATCCACACCCATGAAAGCCATACTGAATCAATCGCTTATCGCAGCGGCCGTTTGTGCGGCAACCTTCGCGCAGGCACAAACGGCCGTTCGCCCTACCGCCGAACAGCTTTATCAGCAGGGAGCGCGGTTCAACAGCCCAGCCTGGGCGGTGCCGTACCGGGATACCCTCAGCCGGGAGCAGCGACTGGCCGGTCTGGCGCAGGTCTGGTCGGAGACGAAATACAACTTTGCCTACTTTGATAAAGTCCCCCACCTCGACTGGGATAGCCTCTATATCGCCTACATTCCAAAAGTTCTGAAAACGGCATCGACCGAACAGTACTACCAGACGCTGGAGGAAATGATGGCTCAGCTGAACGACGGCCATACCTGGGTGATTCCGCCCAGCGTAATTCGGGAGCGCCGGGGAAAACCGGGCATCCAGACTGCCCTGATTGAAGGCAAAGCGATGGTGGTCGGGTTGAAAGACCTGAACCTGACCAGACTGGGCATCCGGCCGGGTCTGGAGATCACAAAGGTCAACGGCGAAGACGTACATGCGTATGTCAACCGCGCCGTTCGTCCCTATATCAGCAGCTCGACCGAGCAGAACCGCCGGATGTTCAGCTACGATTATGCCTTTCTGCTGGGTAACAAAGCGGATTCTGTGCGACTCACTTTTGACGATGGCAGCGGCAAGTCCTTTACCCGTACACTGCCCAACCGGAATACCAGCCAGATGAACGAGACCTCCATGGGTAACCGACGCGATTTTGACTTCCGCTGGTACGGTGATCAGGTGGCTTACGTATCACTGACGTATTTCGATGACCGGAGTATCGTCACCAAATTCGACTCCATTTACCCGCAGTTGAAAAAAGCTAAAGCCGTCATCCTCGATGTTCGCCAAAATGGGGGCGGTAACAGCGCCAACGGCTGGGATATTCTGGCCCGGTTCACGAACAGAGACTTTCCGATGGGTAAATGGGAAACCCGCGAGTACAAACCGGCGCACCGGTCGTGGGGCCACGAGAAACTCGGCTGGACCGGCGATAAATACATATACAACATTACCCGGAAAGACAGTACTGACTTCATCAGCGTTCCGCTGGTGATACTGGCCGGTGCCAAGACCAACTCAGCTGCTGAGGACTTTCTGTCGGCCTTTGTGCAGATGCAGCGCGGCCTCATCGTTGGCGAGCCTACCTCCGGAAGCACCGGAAACCCGCTATTTGTGAACCTACCCGGTGGCGGAGCCGCCATCATCTGCACCAAACGCGATACCTTTTACAACGGTACCGAGTGGGTAGGCAAAGGCATTCAACCGAATATTCCGGTCAGCCAGACCATCAAAGACCTTCGATCGAATAAAGATACCGTGCTGGAACACGCACTACAGCTAGTAAAAAATCAACTTCGTGCTGCAAAGTAGAAGGTTGATTGTGTGTTGTGGGTGTATAAAGCAGGCTGATGTTATCGGCCTGCTTTTTTTAATGAACAATGAATAATGGCTTCGCAGGCTGACCTCTGTTCATCGTTCATTATTCATTAATCCTGTTTCCAATACTTCCCACTTCTGCCCGGTATGCTTTAGCAACGTAAGGGCATGGGCGGTAAAAGTTCGGTCGTAAGGTTGCTGGGAGAAATAAGCCCAGGCGTCACGGAAGACCTTCCGCTGGAGGTCTTTGAAAGCAACGGTCATGTGGGCGTGAAACGGGCGGGTGTCGGGTGTGATGCCGAGGTGCTGGTGAAAAACGTTTGCCGTGAGCTGGTAGCAGTTGACCAACGACTCGTCAGTTTTTACATCAACAAAAATAACCCGCTGGCCAAAATGATCGAAATTTTGCAGATGGATCGGAAACGGTGCCAGTTGAGACGCGGCCGCCGTCAAGGATTCCTGAATGACAGGCATCTCGTCGGCTGACCATTTAAACGGCGGGATGAGGGTAATATGCGGGGGTGACTTCAGGGCGTGGCGGCTGCCGAATTGCTCCGCAGCCGCCAGTTTAAACGCCGTCACTTCCTGCTGAATCTGTTCGTCCGGCAGTATCGCAACAAAAAAGAGTTGCGGGGTTTGACTGATCAAACCTTCTCGGTGACTCTCCATTCAAACTGAATTACCTGCTGCACATCAGGGTGGAGGGTGAGCGCTACCGGGCAGGTATGGGCGGCCTGTTCCAGTTCAGCTTTTTTCTCCGGTGACAATTCTTCGGGGGTCAGCATCGTTAGATTTATCTCAATGCGGGCGATTTTGCGCGGTCCTTCGGTGGTCATAATTTTGGTGATGTCCATCTCGCTACCGGTGAGTTCGATACCGTCGCGCCGGGCCCGGATGCCCATGATGGTCATCATACAGCTACCGAGAGCGCCGGCGACCAGGTCGGTAGGTGAGAAGGCTTCGCCCCGGCCGTTGTTGTCGGTGGGTGCGTCGGTGGTAATAACGGTGCCGGATTGCAGGTGCGTTGCTTCAGTGCGCAGACCGCCCTGGTAAACCGTGTGAATTGTTGCCATGAAATCAATGAATTATGTTCGCTAATTATTCAAACATAAAAATAACCAGTTAGTTAAGCCAGTAGGGTGGAGGTAAAGTCTTGATATTTGCTGGTAATTTTGTATTTTTAGTTCACGATCCTACATTCTGTCATGAAATCTCTACGTAAGGTAGTATGGGCCTCGGCCGGTCTTTGGCTGCTGGTATTCGGCAGTACCAAAGCACAGACAGCCGACTCGGACGAAGATAACTACACCTCGGTAACAACTTATGGGGTTACCACCAATACCAATTCGGGCATATTGGGTGGGTTTGCCTTCCGGCAGGCGAAGCTACTGCCCGGTACAATGTTTGGCAAAAAGCAGTTTCGGTACATCAGCGTCGAAGTCGTCAATGTAAAGCATCCTAAGGAAATCCAGCAGCAGACGTCTATCTCCGGCTCCCGGTATATTTACGGCAAACAGAATTTCCTGTTTGTCGTGCGACCGCAGTATGGCCGTGAACTGACCCTTTTCCGGCGCAATGCCGACGAAGGCGTCGCTATTAACGCCATCCTGGCAGCTGGCCCTTCGCTGGGTATCATTAAGCCATACTACGTTCAGGTTTCGTACGGTAACCAGACCCGTAACATTCCGTACCGGCCGGCGCTCGCCAACTCGCCAACCGAAAATATTATTGGTTCCGGCGGCTTTTTTCAGGGATTTGGGAAATCAGAACTGACGGTCGGGGTAAACGTGAAAGCTGCTGTTAGCTTCGAACTGAGTGCATTTCGCAACAATACCACCGGCATTGAAATCGGTGTTCTGGCCGAAGCGTTCCCCAAACAAATTGTTATCATTCCCAACACCACCAACCGCAACTTCTTTACCTCCGGCTACGCCACGCTGTTTTTTGGTACGAAGAAATAGGCAAGAGACGATAGACAAAAGACATTGGACCTTAGACTAACTGCTTAGCAAAGTCTACCGTCCAATGTCTTTTGTCTATCGTCTTTTTCCCGAACTTTACCGCCGTAAATTTCATTTTACAGGAAAGAGAACGAGTTTGTCATGATTGAACTCCCCGTAATACCCTCCGAAAAAGAACGTAGACCAAAACGGCCCGACTGGCTGCGGGTAAAGCTGCCCATCGGCCCGGAATACGCCAAAGTTCGTAAGCTGGTCGATACCTATAAACTACACACCATTTGCGAAAGCGGTAATTGCCCGAACATGGGTGAGTGCTGGGGAGCCGGCACGGCTACCTTTATGATCCTGGGTAATGTCTGCACGCGAAGCTGTACGTTCTGCGCCGTAGCCACCGGCCGGCCCAACGAATATGATACCGATGAGCCCCGGCGTGTAGCCGAAGCCATCGTGCTCATGAAAGTAAAACACGCGGTATTGACCTCGGTTAATCGGGATGAACTGAAAGACCGCGGTGCCGAAATCTGGTACCAGACGGTGCGGGCGATCAAGGAAGTATCGCCCGAAACAACCATCGAAACGCTGATCCCGGATGTAAAAGGCAACTGGGACGCGCTGATCCGCATGATTTCGGCCGGTCAGGAAGTGGTGTCGCACAATATGGAAACCGTGGAGCGGCTATACCGTCGGGTACGTCCGCAGGCTAAATACGAGCGAAGCCTGGAGCAGATTCAGCGGACCAGAGAGTTTGGGAAGCGCACCAAATCCGGTATTATGCTGGGACTGGGTGAAACCAAAGACGAAGTGCTGAAAGCCATCGACGACCTGGTCGCGCACGGCCTCGACATTCTGACGCTGGGTCAGTACCTGCAACCGACCAAAATGCACCACGAGGTGATCGAATGGATTCATCCGGAGACCTTTGCCCTGTATAAGGAAGAAGGCCTGCAGCGCGGTTTGAAATACGTAGAATCCGGTCCGCTGGTGCGGTCGTCGTACCATGCCGAGCGCCACGTCTTCTAATACATTTTGAACCACGGGGTTCCGGAAGCGGTTGACAGAGTGTCGGCCGCTTTTTTGTTTTAGCACCGGGCTCTTATCTTTGAGAAAACCACCTTCATGCGCCGATACGACTTCATCATTGCCGGGGGCGGAATGGCGGGCTTGAGTTTAGCGTACTACCTCAACCAGTCTGTTCTCCGGAATAAATCCATATTGATCATCGATAAAGAAGAAAAGAAAACCAACGACCGGACCTGGTGCTTTTGGGAGCGTGGCGAACGGAACCCGTTTGAGGCTATCGTTCACCGCAAATGGCAGGTGGTTGACTTCTATGAACCCACGTTTTCGGCGCAACTGAACCTCGGCGAGTACTGGTACAAAATGATCCGGGGCATCGACTTCTACACCTATGTGATGAACGACCTGCTCCAGAACGAGAATATTCAATTCGTAAACCAGACCATCCACCGGATTACCAATACCCCCCAAGGCGCTTTTGTAATCGCCGGTGACGAGGCCACCACCTACATCGCGGACTACGTATTCGACAGTACCTACGCGCTGAAGCTTACCGACCCGAACCGGCATAACCTGCTCCAGCATTTCAAAGGCTGGGAAATTGAAACCCAAAAGCCGGTATTTGATACGAACCGCGCTACGCTGATGGACTTCAGGGTATTTCAGGATAACGACTCCCGGTTCTTTTATATTCTGCCGTTGTCGACCACCAGAGCGCTGGTTGAATTTACCCTGTTTTCGGACAAACTGCTTCCGCCGGAAGAGTATGTCGGGCAGCTTAAACACTACATTCAGCACACCCTGGGCCTGGCGGAATATGAAATCCGCCACGAGGAATTCGGCGTGATTCCGATGAGCGACGAACGAACCCCCGAACGCATCGGCAAACGGATCATCCGCATCGGTACGGCAGGTGGGTATACAAAAGCCTCTACCGGCTACACCTTTGTGCGTACCCAGCGATATACCCAGGAAATTGTCAGTAACCTGCTCACCATCGGGAAGCCGTTGAAGAAACGAAGCTGGTTCCGGCGCCGGCACCGGCTGTACGATAGCATTTTGCTGAACGTGCTGGCCAACCACCGCTACCCCGGCAGCGAAGTCTTTGCCCGGCTCTTTCGCCGGAACGAGCCTGCTCAGGTACTGGCCTTCCTCGACGAAGACACGACCTTTCGGGAAGAGCTCAACATTATGTCTACCGTGCCGCTGGGCGAATTTACCGTAGCCGCACTCGATGTTTTTCGAAAACGGGTGCTGAGCCTGATCTGAACAGCATTGGGCAAACGGCATAGAAGGAGAATTTTGGGCCGGTGAGTAATGAACTTTGGCCTCTATCAAATATCCGTTAGCTTTGCGGTTCGAAACAAAGCAGAACTCAGTACCGATGCCGTACCTATTCACTTCCGAATCGGTTTCCGAAGGACACCCCGATAAAGTTGCCGATCAGATATCCGATGCGTTAATTGATCACTTTCTGGCGTATGATCCCACCAGTAAGGTAGCCTGCGAAACGCTGGTAACCACGGGTCAGGTTGTGCTGGCTGGTGAGGTAAAAACCAATACCTACCTGGATGTCCAGAAGATTGCCCGCGAAGTCATTCGCCGGATTGGCTACACCAAAAGCGAGTATATGTTTGAGGCTAATTCGTGCGGTATCCTGTCGGCCATCCACGAACAGTCGCCCGACATTAACCAGGGTGTTGAACGATCGAATCCCGAAGAGCAGGGAGCCGGTGACCAGGGGATGATGTTCGGTTACGCGACTAACGAGACCGAAAACTATATGCCGCTGCCGCTGGATCTGGCGCATAAGATCCTGCAGGAGTTATCGTATATCCGCAACCACGAAACGAACCTGATGACCTACCTGCGTCCCGACGCCAAGTCACAGGTGACCATTGAATACAGCGACGATCATAAGCCTATCCGGATTGATACCATTGTGGTGTCGACGCAGCACGACGATTTTGGCTCGGATGCCTCCATGCTGGAAACTATCCGGACCGATGTGATCAACATTGTGCTGCCCAGGGTCAAAGCCAAACTGAAGCCCGAACTGCAATCGCTCTTTACCGGCGATATTACTTATTATATCAACCCAACAGGTAAGTTTGTGATCGGTGGTCCGCACGGCGATACCGGTTTGACTGGTCGTAAGATCATTGTGGATACATACGGCGGTAAGGGCGCGCACGGTGGTGGCGCTTTCTCCGGCAAGGATCCTTCCAAGGTAGACCGTTCGGCTGCCTACGCTACGCGCCATATCGCTAAAAACATGGTGGCCGCCGGGCTGTGCGATCAGGTGCTGGTGCAGGTATCGTACGCCATTGGGGTTGCTAAACCCTGCGGGTTGTTTATTGATACCTACGGCTCGGCCCGGGTGGATATGAACGATGGTGAGATTGCCAAAAAGATCGAAGAGATCTTTGATATGCGCCCGTACGCCATTGAGCAGCGGCTGAAACTGCGTAATCCGATCTACTCCGAGACGGCCGCTTACGGACACATGGGCCGGCAGAATCAGGTGGTGAAGAAAGTATTCGGCACCAACGGCCAGACTAAAGAGGTCGAAGTGGAGCTGTTTACGTGGGAGAAACTAGACTATGTCGATCAGATCAAAGAAGCGTTTGGGTTGGCGTAAATTGCCGGTTCTGAGCGATAGACAGCAAAAAGCCGCTCCGGTGTCGGGGCGGCTTTTTGGTTCCAGGCCGGTAAGATTATAACTCTTCGGGTTCTACGGCTTCGGCGCGCATCTGGGCCCTGGCCTCCACGATTTCCTGGCGGGAATGTCCGTTTCGTTTTTGTTTAAAGCGTACGAGTTTATCTTTCAGTACGTCCACCAGGCGGTCGGTGGCGCCTTCAAAGGTTTTGTCTTGTTCGGATACAAAGATTTCTTTGCCGGGGATGCTCAGCCTCACTTCCACAACTTTGTCTTTTACCTTGTTGCTTGATGCACCATCCAGCATTAAAAACACTTCTGCGCCGGTAATCCGATCGTAGTACGTATCCAGCTTATCCAGTTTCCGCTGAACAAAGTCAAGGAGCTTCTGATCGGCCGAGAAGTGTACGGCATTAATCTGTAGTCTCATAGTGTCACACAGTTAAGTTGAAAAATTATGCCTATGGACTGCCTAAGTTTAGAAACAGATGGATACGTGTCAAGGATAACGCTCATTATTATTGAATAAATTTTCCCGCAGCCAGCCAGATCTCTGTAAGTGATTGTTTGCTAAGTGTTTGTCTTATCAAGGTAGGCAGGTTTAATCATTCTTCTATATGAACGAAAAGTCCCGGAACGCTCCGTCAGGACCGATCCGGGACTTTTCGTTCATTATTGGCTGCGCGGTTACGCGTTAATGATTTCGCCACCGTTGATGTGAATGACCTGGCCGGTAATGTAGGAAGCATCCTCACTGGCCAGAAAGACGTAGGCCGGTGCTACTTCGGCCGGCTGGCCGGGCCGCTTCAGCGGAGTATCCTGCCCAAAGCTTGCCACCCGCTCTTCATCAAAAGTAGCCGGGATTAGCGGAGTCCAGATCGGACCGGGCGCTACGCCGTTGACGCGGATCTTCTTCTCGGCCAGGTTGCCTGACAGCGAACGGGTAAAGGCCGTAATGGCTCCTTTCGTCGAGGAGTAGTCGACCAGGGTTTCACTGCCCCGGTAGGCCGTCACCGATGTTGTGTTGATGATGGAGTCATTTTCCTGCAGGTGGTTCATGGCCGCTTTGGTCACGCGGAACATGGCCAGAATATTGGTCTCAAACGTAGCCACCAGGTTTTCGTCGGCAATATCCTCAAAGCTTTCTTCGGGATACTGCACAGCTGCGTTGTTGACCAGGATGTTGAGCTTACCAAACTCCTTCACCGTATCGGCAACGATCTGGCTACAGAATTTTGGGTCACGCAGGTCGCCGGACAACAAAAGACAGCGCTTTCCTTCTTTCTCCACTTCGGCTTTGGTTTTTTGGGCATCTTCCTGCTCCTGTGGGGTATACACAATGGCTACGTCGGCACCTTCACGGGCAAAGTGAACGGCTACGGCCCGGCCAATACCGCTGTCACCTCCCGTGATGAGGGCTACTTTTCCTTTAAGTTTATCCGCCCCTTTATAGCTGTCGCGGATGTAGATCGGCCGGGGTGTCATTTCATGCTCCAGACCGGGTTGCTGTTCCTGGTGTTGAGGAGGGATTTTAGTTTCCATTTCCATACAATGCGTTGAGTTAAGTATTGCTTCATGGGGTAAAGCCCAAAGCTGGTCCGGTTGTTTATGAAAATCTATCAAATTGGTAGTTTATAGGCCGCCGGAGCCCTTTTTGATGGGCAGGAAAAAAGAAAGCCGGAATGGATCCGGCTCTTTGGGTTAGTCAAGCAGGCGGCTCAGATACCGCTGAAAAATCTGTTCATGGCCGGTGTACTCGCTATCGGAGTCAAATAATTCCTCCAGATACTCCATAATAGCTTCTTTGCCCCGTTCGCCGGGATAAAAGCGATCTTTTAACTGAAGAATAGCCTGTAATGTCTCGTAGTCGGAGTTACTTTCAAAGAAAGCATGGGCGGTTTTAAAATGGTCAAAGCCGATCTTGCGCTTCACGAGGTTTTGTTCTTCTTCCGTCACCGTCAGATCGGCGTTGGAGGCATATATCATAATCAGGGCCAGCAGGTCCCGTTTTGACCAGGATTCGAGTGTATCAATCATAACTGAGGTTATACAAAATGAATATTGACAGCTAAACGAAAAGACGGCCTGTCACCAGCAGAAATGTTATTGGAAGGGACAAGCCGTTGCAAACAAAAGCAGATTTTCGTTGATTCGTCCGCCCGACAAAACAACAAAATTCTGCTAAACAGGCTGCTATGGAAGAACTCAAATTCATCAAAAACCTTCAGATCAGGACCGCCGGCCCCCTGCTGATCCTGAACGCCCCCGCCGACTACCTGACGAAGATTCGCAGCCTGCCCCATGCCATCCATACCGAGCCGCAGGACACATCGTATGGCTTTATCCAGGCATTCGCCACCAGGCTGGATGAGGTAGAGCGCTACAGCCAGGTTGCGGTAGCGCTTCTGGCCGATGACGGGGGCCTTTGGATATCGTACCCCAAGGGTACCTCCAAACGCTACCAATGTGAGTTCAACCGCGATAGCGGCTGGGCCAGTCTGGGGCAGCATAACTTTGAACCCGTCCGGCAGATTTCTATTGACGAAGACTGGACGGCCCTGCGGTTCCGGCCGGTCGACAAGATACGGACCCTTACCCGCCGGGGAGCCATCAGCCCAAAAGCACAGGCGCGAATTGATGAGCGTAATAAAAAGCAGGAGTCATAACGGCTTCCTGTAATTAGAGCTAATCAAAGTCGGGCAAGTACCCGGCTTTTTGTTTTTGGTAGCCGAAAATAGCTCTTCCATTCAGCATTTTTAACCGGCGCTTTACCCCGCCGTTCAGGTCGTTCGGGTCCATTTCCATGCCGTTCGGCGCTTGAAAACCCCCACAGCATCGTTTTTAGGCCGAATTTTGTCCCGGTAAATTTCTATCCACACAAAAACGTCAAACACATGCAACGCAAAGTACTCGCTATGCTCATCCTTTGGGCAAGTATGGCCGCAGGGGTATCCAATGCGCAGGATGCGCCCGGTCCCCGTCGCCCGCTCTCCTCACCGATTACCGTATCGGTGTTCTCCGAATCCATCAGTTTACCTACATTCAAAGGTTTTTTTGAGAAGCCGAACGTAGGCGTACGCATTGGTACAGAACTGTACTATCGCAACCGGCCCGGTTCACAGCTTTTCCAGACGGTAAACCTCGGATATTACCATCACCGCGCTCTGCATCACGGCCTGTTTGTGAGTAGTGAATTTGGGTACCGGAAATTCATAGGGCCGCTCTACCTGGATGCTACCATCGGCGGTGGGTACCTCCACCTGATCCCGACGGTGCCGATGTACCGGTCAGCAGGCGGTGAATTCACCAGAGTCTCTCCGCACCTGCATAAGTTCATGCCTACGCTCGGGCTCGGTGCCGGCTACCGCATCAATCAGCGCACTTCGGTATTCTCCCGCTATGAAGTGTTTGGCGAGATGCCTGTTGTTCAGGACGTACCGGTATTGCCGCATAAAGCCCTGCACGTAGGTGCCCGCCTGAGTCTGAGCCGATAAAATTAGTAGTCACTATCCACACAAGAAAAACAACACCATGAAACAAGTACATGCATTCGTTGGGTACGCCCTGATTATGAGCAGCCTGCTGGCCTGCGATACCGACGTTCCTGCACCAGTGGCCCCGGCCGACAACCGGGCGGATTACAGTCTTCACCCTAAGCATTCGTTCTACCAGGGTGAACTGGAGAAATACCGGCAGCAACACGAGGCACCGGGTGCCATCATGCTGGTGAAAACCCCAACCCATGGCCTATGGATCGGAGCGACTGGCAAATCGAATCTGGAGCACCAGACCCCGATGCGTGGGGATGAACGGATACGCGTGGGCAGCATCACCAAAACCCTGGTGGCTACCCTGGTCCTGAAACTGACCGAACAGGGAAAACTGAAACTGGATGATAAGCTGAGCCAATGGCTGCCGCAAACGGCCGGTACCATCCCGCAAGCCGGACAAATAACCATCCGGCACCTGCTGACCCATACCAGCGGGGTTCTCAACACCGGTAGTGATAACATACCGTTTCAACTGGCGCTGATAAACCGGCCGCAGGACGCCGATATGACGCAGCCGGAGAAGATTCTGCAACGGTTCATCTACGAAAAGCCGCTCTACGGCGAGCCCGGGAATGTATACAGGTACAGCAATACCGGCTATCTGCTACTGGGGATGATTATCGAGAAAGCATCCGGCAAATCGCTGAAGGACTCTATGCAGGAAGGTATTCTGGCACCCGCCGGTATGACGGATTCTTACCTTGAAAAGCGCAACGACCCCCGCGTAGCCCGCAGCTATTTCGACCTGTACGGCGATGGCCGGCTGCTGGACGTCAGCGACTGGGAGCGGGCTTACGACGATGGCGGAGCCCCCGGTGGCCTGATTACCACCGTCTCTGACGTACTGAAGTTCTCCGACGCGCTGTTTGGGGGTAAACTACTCAGCGCAGCCTCGCTGGAGGAGATGAAGTCATCGGTCCGGCTGCCGTCCTGCCCGAATGGTGACTGTGAATACGGCTTCGGTATGGAAACCTGGAATCTTCCGTTGGCAACTGGCTATGGACATAACGGAGGTGTTATAGGTATAGACGCCAACTGGCTGTATTTCCCGGCGCGTCAAGCCACCGTCGTCCTCTTTATGAACAAAGGCATTCCGGCCAATAAGGGAATAATTGAGCGCGTACTTCAGTAGCCATATCGCAGCAGTCATAAAAATAGAGAGCTAAAAACCTGGGTAAAAGCAAAGCAAACGGATTGTCCTAAGGCGATCGGTTCGCTTTGCTTTTTACCGTTTACTAAAAAAGTTTACATTAGTGTTGTATTTATATGATATATCATAGAAATTTGAAATACGAACGCTTAACCTTATGCTGAACGAAGTTATTTTTTATTCACTCGAGAAGACCATAAAGCGCTACCGGCAGTTTGCGCAGGCACATATTGATCACGCTGGTATTGATATTACCATAGACCAGTGGCTGGTACTGAACGTCATCCGCGATTCGCCGGAACTGGGACAGGTGGAAATCGGTGAGCGGATATTCAAGGATCAGGCATCGGTGGCGCGCATTATCGAATTGCTGGTGAAGAAGAAGCTGATTGTACGGACGCCGAGCGCCAGCGACCGCCGGAAGCTGGATATGCAATTGACCGAATCCGGCCAGCGGCTGATGAACGTGGTAACGCCCATTGTGCATAACTACCGGCGTCTGGCGCTGGAAGGACTGAACGAAAAAGATATTGACCAACTAAAGATAATTCTCGACGTAATTTTTACCAATTGTCTATCCACACCACACAAACATGACACGATTCGCAAAACAAAGCTGGCTGGCCAGCCTGATGCTGCTGGCAGCTAATGCCCCGATGTTTGCCCAGTCAGACCTGACCAATCGCCTGGATGGGCTGATGCAGCGCTACGTCGACCAACGCTACTTCTCCGGCGTGGTTTTACTGGCAAAAGGAGACAGGGTACTCTATCATAAAGCCTTCGGTTTGGCCGACCGGGAGCGGCAGATCTCCATTAGGCCGACGACCAATTTTACTATTGCGTCGGTTGGCAAAGCGCTCACGGCAACGGTGCTGATGCAACTGGTGAAGGAGGGAAAGGTGGATTTACAAAGGCCGGTGAACGACTACCTGCCGGAATACCACATCCCGAACGGCAACAACATTAAGGTGTATCATCTGCTGTCCCATACCGGCAATACGGGTAACTACATGCTGCACCCGGATTACGACACAATTCGGGCAACAGCCAAATCGCACCACGACCTGATGCCGATGGTAGTAGCCAGGGTATCGGACAAAGACACAGTTGGGAAGCAGTTCCGGTACTCCAACTCGGGCTTTATTTTGCTGGGCCGGATTGTTGAAAAGGTAACGGGAAAAGACTTCGGCACCACTCTGCAGAACTACATATTCTCTAAAGCAGGTATGACCAATTCGTACCTGGTTCCGAAAGGTTTCAAAGCGCCCGAAGAGGCCATGCCCTACGAACTCCTGACCGATAAAGTCTACCAGGCCGTAGCCATCCGTCAGGATCCGGCAATGGGCGATGGCGGACTAATGGCCAATGCTGTCGATCTCTGGCGCTTTGGGCATTGGGTGCAAACCACTTTCCCAGCCGATCTGCGGCAGCAGATGTGGTCGCCCCGAATTGCGCAGCGGAAAGACTCAGACTACGGCTATGGCTGGGCTATTAGTCAGCAACATGGTAAAACGCAGGTATCACACGACGGCGGGTCGGCCGGGGCGTCGGCCGACCTGCGGTTGGTGCCGGAGGACGGCTACACTGTAGTTGTACTGATCAATCAGCATCTGAACCCCAAGGAGGTATCCCGAAAGATGCTGGATATTGTCTATACCGGTGAAACCGAAATGCCGAAACGCGAATTTGTCCGCTCCGTTATCAGCGATATTGACACAAAAGGCTTTGCCGATGTAAAAAGCCGCTTTTCTGAAATTCTGAAGACTGGCTACGAATACAAGCCCGGAACGGGCGACTACATCAATCTCTTCAATGGCCTGAATGATGTAAAACGCCACCAGCAGGCGCTGGAATTAGCCGAAATAGCGGCTCTGGAAAACCCCACCGCAGCCTGGCCATACGAAGCGCTGGGTGACGCTTATTTCGGCCTGAACGACAAAGAAAAAGCCAAAGCCGCTTTTGAACAGGCCCTGAAACTGGATGCCAATAATTATTGGGCGAAGCTGATGCTGGCGAAGATGGGAAGAGACTAAAAAGAATTACCTATACGCCCATCCACTGCCGGAATTCGGGAGCGCGTCGGCGGCTGACGGCCACCTCATCGTTACAGGAAGGCTGGAGTTGCAGTAGCAGGCGTCCGGAACCGTCGTTTTCGACTTTGCGGATGCACTGGCGGTTGGCAATAAACTGCCGGTTTATCCGGAAGAAATCCTCGGCCGGTAACTGCTCGGTTAGCTGCTCCAGCGTGGCATCTACGGTAAACGATTGGTTATCGGCCGTCTTGACAACGCTCATTTCGTTTGTGATAAAAATGTAGGCTACCTCCGATGTTGGCACCGGAACGAAGCCCCGGCCCTGGTTGACCAGCAGGGTTTTTTTTGCAGGACTACGGGCATCGGCCGGTTCGGTTCGCCTATCACTCTCCGTCTTCAGTGTATCAATCTGCCGTTGCAGTCCGGCTACCGTATGCCGGTGGTAAACAATTAGCCACCACAACGTGTAAAGCAGGTGCAGGATGGTGGTGAAGAGCAGACTGGTAGGGATATCGGTGACGAATACGACGCTGATATTGAACGGGGCCGGCCGGTCGATGATCAGGTCGTTATACACAAAACTGAGGGCCAGCACCAGCAGGCCGGTCAGGCTGTAGGCCATCAGGCCCTGAATCATCAGGCGCGGCAGGGTTTGCGTCGCCCAGGAGTACCGCTGGTCCAGTGTTCGGATAAGCCACCGGTTCAGTTCCCAAACCAGAAACATACCCAGGATGCACACGGCCAGATCGGCATAATAAACGGGATTTCGAAGGAGATCGATCAGCGGGGCCGGTTCACCGATGTGGCGGAAAATAAGCCCCCAAACCGGCACGCCAACGAGCCGGAGCCAGCGATCGGGATACTGTATCGGATGCATACGGGTAAACGAATGGTCGAATTTAACGAAAAGCTACCGGTATACCCTGGGTTTTCCTGTTAAAATGGCTTGTTTGCCGGGAGATTATCGTTACTTTTTCAGGCCTAACTACTTGTCCCGAAAGAACATAGTAGCCGGTTCCGGGTTTATTCAGCAAATGCTCTACCCATTGCCATTCATGACTATGAACCAAACTATACTACCTATGCGCCTGTTGATTGTCGAAGATGAAAAAGAAGTAGCTTCCTTTATCAAAAGTGGGTTGGAAGATTTCGGCTTACAGGCCGATATCGCCCCTGACGCCATGGTTGGGCAGCAGATGCTGGCGGCCAACGATTATTCAACCATCATTCTGGATATCAACCTGCCGATCGTCAACGGCTTTGAGTTCTGCAAAATTGTTCGAAACCGGCACCATGACCTGCCTATCCTGATGCTTACCGCCCTGGGCAGTACCGAAGACAAACTGACGGGATTTGATGCCGGTGCCGACGACTATCTGGTTAAGCCGTTTGAATTTCGGGAGCTGATGGCCCGGCTGCGGGCATTGAACCGCCGGTACGCGGCCATTCCGGCTGAGTCGGTGGTGCTCAAAATGGCCGACCTTGAACTGAACCTGAACAGCAAGGTAGTGAAACGGGACAGTCAGAAGATTAACCTGACGGCCCGGGAACTGGCGCTGCTGGAGTTTTTTATGAAGCATCCCAACAAAGCCCTGAGCCGCTCCGAAATTGCCCAGAATGTCTGGGATGTTACCTTCGATACCGGTACAAACGTGGTCGATGTCTATGTAAATTACCTGCGGAAGAAAATCGATAAAGACTTCTCGCCCAAGCTGATCCATACGCTCAGTGGCATAGGCTATATTATGAAGGACTCCGACGACTGATGAATGAACGTACGAACGAGACTTTCCATTAATTTTCTGTTGGTGGTGGCGGCCAACCTGATCCTGTTCACGATTGCCATCTACTTTACGTCAGCCTATTTCCGGCAGAAGGATTTTTATTCGCGGCTGGTGGACAAAGCCCGGTGGAACGCCCGAATGCTGATGCATTCTGAAGAACTTAACGCCCGGGTACTGCGGCTGTTCGACCGGCATAATCTGACGACACTGCCCGAGGAACAGATCACGGTGTACAACCCCCTGAACCAGCTGGTATATGCCAGCGACGACACGCCCGATGAACTGATACCAACGCCCAGGATACTGAACCAGATCAGGGAGGAGAAAGAAGTCAGGTTTGAGCACGATAGCAAAGAGATTATCGGAGTGGCATACAGCAATCAGGGGCATGAACTGGTGGTCATTGCGTCGGGGTACGATGAATTTGGCTTAACAGAATTGCGCCACCTGCGAACCATCCTGAGTATCGGACTGCTCTTCAGCCTGACGCTATTGGGCCTGACCGGCTGGTTCTATGCCGGCCGGGCGCTGCGGCCGATCTCCGAGGTGATTCGCCAGGTCGATTCCATCACCGTTTCCAACCTGAACCAGCGCGTCAAGGCGGGAAACGACCACGACGAGATTGCCCAACTGGCGTATACCTTTAATCAACTCCTCGGCCGCATCCAGACGGCTTTTGACCTGCAGCGGACATTTGTGGCCAATGCCTCCCACGAATTGCGAACTCCGTTGACCATCATTACCGGGCAGATTGAAGTAACGCTGATCAAACCGCGTACCGTTGAGGAGCACGAAGCCAAGTGGCGGACCGTAATGGATGCCATCCGGCAGATCAACCGCCTGGCCAACGACTTGCTGCAACTGGCGCAGGTGAGCGTCGACGAAGTCGCGATGGCCTGGCGGGAGGTAGCCCTTGACGAGGCCATTTACCAGGCTGCCAAAATGTTGAAAGAAAAGCAACCCGAGTATCAGGTGCTGTTTTCGTTTGATGAAAGTATGGAAATGGAACAGCCCTCGCTGCTGGTGAAAGGCGAAGAGTCCCTGCTGATCTCGGCTTTTCTGAACCTGATGGAAAATGCCTGTAAGTTTTCGGCCAACCACCAGGTGGAGGTGGTGCTGGGCATTGATCAAGAATGGGCTACCGTCCGGTTCTCAGACACGGGCATCGGCATCAGCGAAAAAGATATGCCGTATATCTACGAGCCTTTCTTCCGGGCCGAAAACGCCCGGCAGGTCAAGGGTTACGGCATTGGCCTGCCTTTGACGCGACGGATTGTGCTGCTGCACCACGGCCTGATCGAGGTAGAGTCAGATCTCGGTGTCGGTACCCGCATTACCGTCCGCCTGCCCACGACTTCCTGACGTTTCTAATCGGTTTTTCATCAAATTCTCACCAACTTTTCATCAGCCTTTAATTGTCCTCTCATCATCTTCTAACAGCTCTCTAACGGCCCCTTTAGCAGGTGTCTGTAGTTTTGTACAGTCAAATAAATTGTACCAGATACTTTGCTTTTATGAAAACGAACAGAAGTGGTAATCGGTTAGGAGTCAGAAGTATAGTGAATTGGGGGACAGTTTGGGGGTTGATCTTTGCCATGATCGCTCTGAATATTTACACTGGTTTTGAGAAGCAGAAAGCTGATCGGGATGTGCGGCTTCAGATGACGACCCGGCAGGTGGATTCCCTCCGGGCAGTGCAGCGTCAACTGGATCAGGAGTTGTCCGTCATGCGGACGTCGCTGAATCGATACCCGGCTAGTTCTCAAACCATAGACGCCGGCTCCGCAACCATGGCGAAGTCGCAATAACTGATCACATACTGGTAGTACCCGACGGGCCAGCAGGCCCTTACTTTTTTTCAGATCGATGAAAGCAACAGCAAAACCTTGGGGAGCCATTGATATCAACACCATTGCGGGTGATTTCAGGGGGGGCTTTGTCTCTTTTCTGGTGGCGGTACCGCTTTGCCTGGGAATTGCCCTGGCTTCGGGAGCGCCCCTGTTTTCCGGAATCATTGCGGGGGTAGTGGGCGGTCTGGTCGTTGGACTGAGCAGCCGGTCTGCACTCAGTATATCGGGCCCCGAAGCCGGCCTGATCATGGTAGTACTGAGTGCAATGGAAGCGCTCGGATCGTTTCAGGCGGTGTTGCTGGCAACCTGTCTGGCCGGGATTATCCAGTTTGGCCTTGGCTTCGCGCGGGCTGGTATCATCAGCAACTTCTTTCCGACGTCGGTCATCAAAGGTATGCTGGCCGGTATCGGAATCATCCTGATCATTAAGCAGTTGCCACACCTGGTTGGCTACGATGTCGACTCGGCAGAAGCGTTTGTGCTGTTTCCGACCGACGGAGCCGACATCATCGAACAGTTTGGGTTAGCCCTGGGGCAGGTAAGCGTGGGGGCTATACTGATCGCGCTGGTATCACTGGCGGTACTGATCCTCTGGGAGCGTCCTGTTTTTAAAACACACCCGTTGCTGAAAAGCGTACCTGCTGCCCTAATTGTAGTGGTGCTGGGGATTACCATGAACGAACTGTTCAAAGGCGCTTTTCCGCAGTGGGTTCTTCGCGATGGGCATCTGGTGCAGTTGCCGGTTCCCGAAGATGTTGCTGGCTTCCTGGGCCTGGTAACGTTCCCGGACTTCGGGCAGCTAACCAATCCGCAGGTATATCTGTCGGCGCTGGCTATTGCGCTGGTTGCCAGTCTGGAGGCCCTGCTGGCGATAGAAGCTACCGACGAACTTGACCCGCTGAAGCGGAAGACGCCGACCAACAGGGAACTCAAGGCACAGGGCATCGGCAACCTGGCCAGCGGGCTGGTGGGTGGTATCCCCATTACGTCGATCATCGTCCGGAGTTCCATCAGTATCAACGCCGGGGCCCGTACCAAACGGGCGGCTCTGATTCACGGCAGCCTGCTGCTGGTCTGTGTGATTACCCTGCCGAGCGTATTGAATCGGATTCCCTGGGCTGCGCTGGCATCAATTCTGCTGATAACCGGCTACAAGCTGGCAAGAGTCAGTGTGTTCAGGCAACTGTACCAGCAGGGAAAAACCAAATTTCTGCCTTTTGTGACAACCGTGCTGGCAATTCTGGTAACCGATCTGCTGACCGGTATTTTCGTCGGCATGCTGGTTGGTATATTCTTTATCTTGCTCGATAGTTACCAGCATGGCTACCAGGTGCATACTTACACTGAGAAAGGAGTAGAGCGATTCAGGATCCTGCTGGGCAACCACGTTACGTTCCTGCACAAGGCCGGACTGGTTCAGGTGCTGCGTGACCTGCCCGATAACGCCATTGCTGAGATCGACGGCACGCATTCAGCGTATATCGACAGCGATGTTATTGCCGCTATTGATAGTTACCGACAGTCGGCCCAGATGCGTAATATCCGGCTGCTGTTCGTTCAGGAGTTTCGGGAAGACGACCCACAGCCGGCACACCGGCATAATGGGCAGCGGAGCAAACTCATCCCATCAATGAATAAGTGAATCCAAAAGGTGTACCTGAATTAGGTCGGCTCGTATCATGAAGCCGGCCTATTTTTTTGCCCCGGCCTCAGGCGGGACGAATAGCGTCGGCCAGTTGATCAATCAGCGCGTCGGCCTGGGCGAGGTAGTCTTCTTCGGAGAGTTTGCCCTGCTGGTAGAGGGAGAGCACGTAATCCAACTCCTGCTCAATAAGATCGCGGTTGGTAGGCGGCTTGGGCAGCAGATAGTCGGCCCATTCGGTAGGTTGCGGAAACAGGACCGGCTGCTCGGGCTCCTGGGTCAGCGGCAACAGTGGTGCACTGGCGCTGCCTTTGTGAAAGGATGGTGTATTCCGGGGAAGGAAAACGTCTGATTCTGAAGCATCATGATTCTGCATCTGCTGCCCCCAGGCCAGACCAATCAGGAAGCTGATGATGCCTACTGCCAGAACCCCTAAAAGTGCTACCATAACCATGGCCTAAAGGTACTGATTTGTACTTCTTTAGTAAAGTCAATCCCTAAGATTTATTACTTATACCAGTAAAGGTAGGACGAGAGGTTTATTATTCGGTTCGCGCTGGTCCGGCAAGTGCGCCTGGGCATCGGTGTAATGTCCACCGCCGGCCCGGACCTGAAGCCCCTGTCAGTACTTAATACGATTTACAAGCCTTTGATTATCAGTACCTAATTGGCTACTAATTCCGTTCCGTTCATCAGGTCCGGCGGCCTTCTATTGGATCTTTTTTCTGCTTATCCTGATAAATGTTGTACTATACGGCTTTTTACGCCAAATTTCCTTCATTAATCACCTGTTTACTACCTTCCGAACTATGTTTTACGTATTCTTAACCATTGCGATTCTGGCGCTGCTGTTTGTTTTTATGACTGTTAAGGTGGTGCCGCAGCAAACGGCCTACGTTGCCGAGCGCCTGGGAAAATTTTACGCCGTGCTGCAGCCAGGTATCAATTTCATCATTCCCTTCTTCGACCGGGTAGCGTACAAACACAGCCTGAAAGAAGCGGCTCTGGATATACCCGAACAGATCTGTATTACCCGTGATAACGTGCAGGTGCGGGTCGACGGCGTTATCTTTATTCAGGTGGTTGATCCGCAGAAAGCCTCTTATGGGATCGCTGATTACCGCTTTGCCGTAAGTCAGCTGTCGCAGACGACCATGCGGAGTGAGATTGGTAAAATTGAGCTTGATAAAACGTTTGAGGAGCGCATGACCATCAACCGGGCCGTTGTTCAGTCGATCGACGAAGCGGCCATCAGCTGGGGGGTAAAGGTACTGCGCTACGAAATCAAGAATATTACGCCCCCGCAGACGGTACTGAACGCAATGGAAAAGCAGATGCAGGCCGAGCGCGAGAAGCGGGCCGTCATTCTGCAATCGGAAGGGGAGAAGCAATCGGCTATTAACCTGGCCGAAGGGCAGAAGCAGAAAGTCGTGCTGGAATCGGAAGGGATCCGGCTCCGGCAGATCAACGAAGCTGCCGGTGAAGCGGAGGCCATTATCACGGTAGCCGATGCTACCGCCGAAAGCATCCGGAAGGTAGCCGAAGCCATTCAGCAGCGGGGCGGTCTGGACGCCGTGCAGCTTCGGGTGGCCGAGCAACTGGTCGATCAGTTTGGTAAACTGGCGAAGACCAACAACACGCTGATTCTGCCGGCAAACTTCGGCGATTTAGCGTCCATCATCACATCAGCCATGACAGTGGTAAAACATCAGGAAAAAGCGCAGTAACAATATGGATTTTCTAACCTTACCCGAATTCTGGGCCGTCATGGGCCTGGTCTTTCTGATCATCGAACTGCTGACGGTCTCCTTCTTCTTCGCTTTTCTGGGCACCGCAGCGCTGATAACCGCTTTGGCTTCCTGGATGGGGCTGACCCCGGAACTGAACAGCCAGTTGCTCTGCTTTTCTATCATCTCGATCGTGACGCTGGTGGCTTTCCGCCAGTCGGCCCGGCGCTGGTTCGATGGCCGCAAACGGTCAACGGATTACGTGGAGTACATAGGCGACAGAGCCAAAGTGACGCTGACGATTCCGGCTAACGGCGAAGGCCGGATTTTTTACCGGGGAGCTGAGTGGATTGCCCGCTCCCGTACCGGCCAGACCATTGCCGAGGGCGCGTCGGTTATCATCCGGCAACTGGACGGCATCCGGCTCATCGTCGATGCTGACTTATAAAGTGTAGCCGGTTTACCGACCCATATAAATAGTAAATACCACCTGCTTTACGCTTTATCAGGTAAAGCCTTACTAATCACAGCTATTTAATGGCGGTTTCTAGAGCAGAACGTAAGAAGCAATTGGCACACGCCCTGGCTGGTTTTATTATTATAGCCAAAGGCGTCGATAAAATTGATCATCACCACCTCACGATGGGCTATATCATCCTGCTCATTGGGGTGGTGGTGCTTCTGATTACCATTTTTCATCACCGGCTAGCCCGTTATTTCCGGAGTTTCGACTCCTTTGTTTTCTTCGCCGAATTTGTGGTGCTGGCGATTATTAGTGGCCTGTATTTCTCAGATGGCAAAAAAGCCTTACCGCTGGCCTATGCGCTGGCCTCGCTTGGGTATCTGGTGGGGTCCGTTTTGCACTACCGGCGGGCGGGCAGAACAACGGTCCCTCATTAAGCCGGTAAGCAGGACTGGCTCAACGGCAACCGTCTTACAGAAAGTAAAGCGAACCCTGTTCTCCCGATAAATAGTTCCAGCCAACCGGGTAAGGCTAACCCTTTAACTTCTTTTATTGTAAAAAGCAGCCAAACATACCATGACTCCGGACGACCCGCACCGGAGACGCATCCGTTCGTAACCTTCTATGAGATCAAAACGTAGACTATTCCTGCAGCAGGCTTCGGGTTTACTTGGTGTAACCAGTCTGCTGGGACTCGCCAAAGCTGCCGCCCTGGCCAATCCAAGTCCGTCGGCCCAGCGTAAAGCCGAAAAGCCGCTGGTGGTTTTTGTCACCGGCGACCATGAATACAGCAGTGAGCTGACCATGCCCCTGTTTGCCGCCGAATTGGAGAAGAACTACGGCATGCGGACCAAAGTGCTGAAATCTACCCCCGACCACAACGGGGAAAAAGACATTCCTGGTCTGGAAGCGCTGCGCGAGGCCGACCTGGCGGTCTTTTTTCTGCGCTGGCGGCTGCTGCCCAAAGAGCAGTTGCAATACATTGAAGATTATCTGAAATCCGGTAAGCCCGCAATGGGTTTCCGAACCACCACCCACGCCTTCAACTACCCGGAAGGAGACGAACGCCGGCGCTGGAATGCATTCGGCGAATTTGCCTTTGGAAGTCCGCCGGGCTGGGGCGGTCCTGCCAAACATACCCACTACGGGCACAAAAGCACCACCGACGTGTCGGTCATTCCGCAAGCGGCTAAACACCCGATTTTGACGGGGGTCACCCCCGCTTTTCATGTGCCCTCGTGGCTGTACCATGTCCTGCCCAATTACCCGCCTAAAGGAGCCGTTCCGCTGCTGATGGGCAAGGCCGTTAACCCGGACAAAGCAGCTGTGGATAACCCGGTGGCCTGGACCTGGCAGAACGAGTGGGGCGGTAAAACGTTTCTGACCACGTTGGGGCATCCCGAAGATTTTAAGGTCGAAGCCGTGCAGCGACTGGTCATCAACGCTATTCACTGGGAACTTGGCAAGCCTGTACCCAAAAAGTGGAAGGGGAATGTAGGCATTGATATTAAATACGATCAGCACGAAAAAGCCTGAGCCCTATGAAATCCTTTTTTCGTGGAAAGAGCAGCCTCCGATGGCTGCTTATCGTAATTATCCTTCTTCCGGTTTGTTTTAGCGCCTTTCGAACGAATGGGGTTCAGTCACTGACACCCGATAAGGGTGCCCGTATCATGCTGGTCGGCAACAACCTGGGCTCCCGCATGATGAACTATGGGCATTTTGAGACCGAGCTGCAGGTGCGGTATCCGGAGCATATGCTTTATATCCGCAATATGTGCGACGGGGGCGATACGCCCGGCTTCCGGCCCCACGCCAGCCGGTTCTCACCCTGGGCGTTTCCCGGAGCCGAAAAATTTCAGACGGAACTGGCCACCAACTCCGACAGCGAGGGTCATTTTGAAACACCCGACCAGTGGCTTACCCGACTTAAGGCCGATGTTATTCTGGCCTTTTTCGGCTATAACGAGTCATTTCAGGGTAAGGCCGGACTCGATAACTATAAGGCTGAACTGGAAGCCTTTGTCAAACACACGCTGAGCCAGACCTACAACGGCAGCAAACCTCCCCAACTGGCCCTGATCTCACCAATTGCGTTTGAAGACCTGTCGGATCGCTATGACCTGCCGAACGGTAAAAAAGAAAACGAGAACCTGGCTTTGTATACGAAGGCTATGAAGGAAGTGGCCGACAAAAACAAAGTGTTGTTTGTCGATGCATTCACCCCTTCTCAGCAGTGGTATGCCGCCAGTAAGGAATTGCTGACCATAGACGGCTTTCAGCTCACAGACGAAGGCTACCGGAAACTGGGCGTGTTGCTGGCCGATCAGGTATTTGGCAAGGTGCCCGCCAAAGCGCAGAAGAACCGGAAGCTGGTACAGGAAGCTGTGCTGGAGAAGAACTGGATGTGGCACAACGACTATAAAATTCCGAATGGCGTACACGCGTATGGCCGCCGGTACAACCCGTTTGGGCCGGACAACTACCCGGCCGAAATTGAGAAAATCCGTCAATTAACGGCCATTCGGGATACGGCCATCTGGCTGGCCGCATCCAAAGGGCAGAAGATGGACCTGGCGGCTGCCGATCTGCGGACCCGGCCGTTGCCCGAGGTAAAAACCAACTTTAACCCCCAGAAAAATGGCAGCCTGACCTATCTTTATGGACAGGACGCCCTTGATAAATTTACCGTAGCGCCGGGCTATAAAATTGAGCTGTTTGCGTCTGAGCGGGAGTTTACGGACCTGGCTAACCCGGTGCAGATGTCCTTTGACAACAGGGGCCGGCTGTGGGTGGCCGTTATGCCCAGTTACCCGCACTATAAACCGGGTGATGCCCGGCCCAACGACAAAATCCTGATTCTGGAAGACACGAATGGTGATGGGAAGGCTGATAAACAAACGGTATTTGTGGAGGGCCTGCATTTGCCGTTGGGCTTTGAGCTTGCCCCCGAAGGTGTTTATGTTTCCCAGGGCACAAACCTCAAGCTCTTCACGGATACCGACGGCGATGATCGGGCCGACAAAAGCGAAATTCTGCTGAGCGGCTTCGACGACCACGATACCCACCACAACAGTAGTGCGTTTACCGCCGATCCGTCCGGCGCAATCTACACCGGTGAAGGCGTTTTCCTGCATACCAACGTAGAAACCCCTTACGGGCCAGTGCGGGCGACCAACGGCGGCTTTTACCGCTATAGCCCACAACTCCGAAAACTGGAGCGGACAGCGCAACTGGCTATCCCGAACCCCTGGGGAATCATGGTGGATGAGTGGGGGCAGCCCTTCTTTGCCGAAACATCCAGCCCCGATTTTCGCTGGATGCTGCCCGGCTCGGTACTGCCACGCTACGGCGAATCGACGCATAAGTCGAAGCAACTGATTGAAGACGCTCACCGCGTACGGCCAACGTCGGGCCTGGAAGTTGTTTCCAGCCGCCACTTTCCGGATGAGGTACAGGGCGATTTTCTGATTAATAATACCATCGGGTTCCTGGGTACCAAAATGCATACCTTAACCGATGAGGGAACGGGCTATACCAGTAAGCACCGCATGGATCTGGTCGTGAGCGATGACCGCAACTTCCGGCCGGTAGACATGGAATTTGCCCCGGACGGTTCGCTATACCTCATTGACTGGCATAATATTCTGATTGGCCATATGCAGCACAACGCACGTGACCCACTGCGTGACCATGTTCACGGGCGGATATACCGGATTACCTACCCGTCGCGGCCGCTGGTGACACCGGCTAAGATTGACGGTGCCCCTATCGAACAACTGCTGGACAACCTGAAACTGCCGGAATACCGGACCCGCTACCGCACCCGGCGTGAACTTCGGGGGCGGAATGCCAACGAGGTGCTGTCGAAGCTGACTACCTGGGTGACGAAGCTGGATAAAAATGACCCGCGCTACGAGCATCATCTGCTGGAAGGCTTGTGGGTGAGCTGGGGCCTGAACAAAGTGGATCAGAAACTGCTGCGGCAATTGCTGAAGGCTCAGGATTACCGGGTGCGGGCGGCTGCTGCGCAGGTGGTGCGGTATACCGGCCATCAGGTAGCCGACCAAGCCGATCTGCTCATGCAGGCCGTACGGGACGACCACGGCCGGGTCCGGTTGGCCGCTGTTGTAGCTGCTTCCTGGATTGGTAAAGAAAAGGGATTGCCTATTCTGGCTGAGGCCCGGAAAAAGCCGCTGGATGAGTGGATGATTCACGCGTACGAAGCCGCCGAAGCACACCTGAAAGGGGAGCCGGTGAAGAAGGTGAAGGAGGTAGCCGTTACGTCGAATTTGAAAGGAGCCGAACTGGAGCTCCATACACTGGGCCGGGAGATTTTTGCCAAAGAAGGCTACTGCATCACCTGTCACCAGCCCGATGGACGGGGCTTGTCGGCTTCCGGCTTTCCGCCCCTTACCGGGACTAAATGGGTGCAGGGTAACGAAGAACGATTAATCAAAATCGTTCTGAAAGGGCTGCTGGGCCCCATTGAAGTCAATGGTGTAACTTATCCGGGGCAGGTGCCGATGACGCCTTACGGGGGGCTGCTCAACGACAAAGAGGTAGCTGCAGTGTTGACCTACGTACGGAATTCCTTCGGTAACCAGGCCCCGGCGATTTTGCCCGAGCAAGTCAAAAAAGTAAGAGCCGAGGTAGAGAGCAAGAAAGACTTTTACTCACCGGAGCAGTTGCTGAAAGAGCATCCGATGGAAAAGTAAATGAATTACTGTTAAATGAAAAAGGCCGGTACTTGCCGGCCTTTTTCATTTAACAGCAGGGAGATAGATCAGCAGGGTTTTGTGTGTTCTGCTCACAACTTCAGCTTAATACCCGTATTCCAGACAAATCCGTCGAGGGGTGCCCATACTTCGGTAAACTGGGGCGTATTGTACGGTGCTGACCGCAGACTCTCGTACCGGGTCTGGCGAACATCGCCAAAGTTTTCGAAGTTGACGAACAAGACAAAGTTCCGGATTGTCCGTTCGACCACTAAGCCGCTGGTGAACAGGGGACGGACCCGCCGGCCGGAAGAGAGGAGTTGTGAACTCTTCAGTTCGTAATCCCAGCCAATGCGCCACTTATCCGGCAGGGCAAACAACAGGTCACCTTTCACGCTGTGCCGGGGCGTGAGCGGTACTTCTTCCCGGCTTGCGCCGGTGAGCAGATTCGCCCGGGTGAACGTATAACCCACAAACCAGGTGAAACTGCCGACGAATAGCTTCATCTGGGTTTCGAAGCCACGGCTTTCGATATACCCGTTCCTGTTCTGGAACTGCAACGTACCCGTTGCGGGAAGGGCCATTAGCTGCAGGGGATTCTGAATCCGGTTGTAAAAGAATAGCTGATTAATGTTGAGAATGACGGTCTCGCTAAAGGGGTGCCGGAAGGTAACATCTACGTTGCCGCCGACCGACCGCTCTGCTTTCGCTGACGAGTAATCGACGGGCAGCACGTTTTGATAGCCCAGCAGTTCGGCCTCCTGGTTGAATACCGTAGGCTGACGATATCCGAAGCCCCCGCCAAGCCGGCTGCTGAACTTTGACGACAGTTTGAAAAGAGCATTTAGCCTGGGGAGAGTCAGCCACTCAGGATTGCCTTTGCCCAGAGCCGAACGATTTTGATTGTGGTCTACCCGTAAGCCACTCTCCAGGGATAGCCAGCGGGCCGCATCCCACAAGTGGTTGACAAACAGGCCGGCTGTATAATGATATTCGTTACGGGGACGACTATGTCTGACCGGATTTTCGCGAAAGGAGTCGGTGATGTAATTAAGACCAACAATCAGATTGTGCCGTTCAGGCCGGTACGTGTATGACAACTCCGTAAAAGAGGCAACTTGCCGGCCGCTAAAAGAGGCCCTGTCAAGGTCCGGGTTCTGAATAATAGCCAGTGACCGGTCGAAAAAATTAAGGCTGTTTTTCACCGTCAGCCACTGCTGCTGGCCAAGCCGCCTGTCAAACTTGAATTGGGTAGTTGACCGGGTCGATTCGTTCGTTTCACGGTAGAAATGCCCGGAGGTTAGTTCATCGGCCTTTAAGACGGCCCGGTCGCCACCCTGGCGGGTTTCGCGGGTAAACGTACCACCCAGGTAGATCGTGGTGGATGCGTCGGGATAAAAGAACAACCGCGGATTGAAGTTGAACTTCTCGAGCTTTGGCAAATCAGTGTAGCCATCGTTGTCGGCGTCGAACGGATTGTGCAGGTTGAAGTTTGTCAGCACCGTAACGCCCCATTTCCCAAAGCGACGGGATAAGAAAGCATTGGCATCCCGGGCACCCACGTTACTGTAGTTGAGGTGAACGAGGGTTTCTTCCTGATTCGGAGTTTTGGAGAGAAGGTTAATCAATCCCCCAATGGCTCCCCCACCGTACAGGGTAGAGGCAGATCCTTTAATGTATTCCACCTGCCGGAGGTCGAGGGGAGGAATCTGCATAATACTCAGACTGCCCGAAAAACCGCCGTAGAGCGGAAAACCATCTTTCAAAATCTGGGTGTAGCGCCCATCGAGGCCCTGAATCCGCACATTAGCGGTATTGGACGTGGCCGAGGTTTGCTGGACCTGGATACCAGTGCTGTGGGTCAGCAGATGCGCAATCTTGGCCGGGTCCATGGTTGATGCCTCGTCAATTTCTTCCGTCAGGGCTTCAATGCGGGTTGGTAACTCGGCGATACTTCGGTTAGCGCGGGTAGCCTCAACGATTACTTCTTCCAGTTCTGTATTCTCCGTCTGAAGCAAAATAACGCGTTCTTCTGTCATTGGAAGCGAAACCGTATCCCGTAAAGGAGCATAGCCTACGGATGTAAAAAGAATGATGTGTGAGCCTTCAGGGAGGTTAAAAGTTAGGCGACCTTCTGCATCGCTGGTTGCTCCTGACGTTGAGTTGAGCACACGGGCACTGGTACCTGGCACTGGTTGGCCGGTCTGCCGGTCCCTCACCACTGCTCTGTACAACGATTGTGCAACTGACTTAGTCCAGCCAAACAGAAATAGAAATAGCAAAAGTAGTCTTACCATACCAGGTGAATAGAAGCGGCAAATGTATAGGAATAAAAAGAAAGCTGGGCTCCAAATTATCAGGTTAGTCTGGATAAGGAGGTAGCTATATTACTTTTATAGCAAGATTTATAAACTTTTCTGGTTTTGTTATTTTTTGTCTTATCTCGTTTGGCGAATTCATTTTTATAACAAAGATTTACAGCCACAAAGCCAGGCAAAGCACCTGGCTCTGTTTTTTAGTAAATAAACCTATTAAATCTATAGAGTATATGTATTTTAAGGTGTTTACCTTCCTGACGCTTACATCTATAATATTTGCGTCTCATGCCGCCCTGGCTCAGGATCAACTAGTGCTGCTGTCGGGTAAAGTTGACGACACCGAAACCCACCAGCCTATTCCGGGCGTGGGTGTGCTGATCAAAAACACGGTATCTGGTACCGTAACCAATGAACAGGGTGAGTTTGCGCTTCGGACAAAAGTAAAATTTCCATTTACCCTCGTCTTCCAGGTACTCGGTTACGCTCCGAAAGAACTGGTGGTCGAGGGCCCCGGCGACAAAATTTCCGTTTCGCTGAACACCCAGGCCATTCTGGGTAAAGAGGTGGTGGTAACGGCTTCGCGGATTGAGGAGGACGTGCTGAAATCGCCGGTGGCTATTGAAAAGCTTAATATGCGCGTGCTGAAAGAAAGCCCCGCACCCAGTTTTTACGACGCTCTCGAAAACGTAAAGGGCGTGCAGATGACTACTTCGAGTCTGACGTTTAAAGTGCCGAATACGCGGGGCTTTAACATCCCGAATAATTTTCGTTTTATGCAGTTAGTCGATGGGGTAGATATGCAGGCGGCTACGCTGGGGGTACCCTTAGGCAATGCCATCGGGCCGACAGAACTGGATATCGAAAGCGTGGAAATTACACCAGGAGCGGCCTCAGCGTTGTACGGGATGAACGCCATCAACGGGATGGCCAACCTGCAAACCAAGAGTCCGTTCCGCTACCAGGGCATTAGCCTCTACCAGAAAACGGGTATCAACCACATCGATGGTATCGACCGCAACCCGTCGCTGCTGACCGAGTCAGCTATTCGGATCGCCAAAGCCTTCAATAATAAATTCGCCTTTAAAGTAAACGTCAGCTACCTGCAGGGCACCGATTGGGTTGCCAATACGCAAATCGACCAGAACCCGCAGGACCTGGCCGGCGCTAATCCCCGCTTCCCGGAACTGTCAGGGGCCATAAACCCGGCCGCTGATTTGTGGAACCGCTACGGCGACGACCGGAGTTCACGCTCGTCCATTGCCATTCAGTACAGGGGTAAGACAGAGACCTTCAACGTCAGCCGCACCGGCTACTACGAGCGGGATCTGATCAGCCCGACCGTCCGCAACCTCAAGGTCGACGGCAGCCTGCACTACCGCATCAACGACAACGTGGAGCTGGCATACGGCTACCGCTTTGGGCTGATGGATGGTATTTTCCAGCGGGGTAACAAGATTCAGTTGAAAGACGTAACCGTCCAGAACCACAAGCTCGAACTCAGGAGTACCAACGTAATTGCCAGGGTGTACGCCCTGGTCGAGAATACCGGCAACTCCTATAACCTGAACCCGCTAGCGTATAACCTCGACCTGACGCATGCGTCCAACAGCGTCTGGGCCGGCAAATTCAGAACCGAACTGCAAAATCAGGTAAACAGCGGTGTCGATCTGCCCACCGCTATGCAACTGGCCCGGCAGGTAGCCGATCAGGGGCGAGTTGTACCGGGTACCGCTGGGTTCAACACGTTAAAGAACACCATCACCCACATCAATAACTGGGATCATGGCTCTGTCATCTCCAGTGCCCCGGCTACGGGTGGTGCGGCCCTCTGGCAGCGCAGTAACACGTATCATGCCGATGTTCAGTATAACCTGACCAGTCGGGTCAAATTTGCCGAGGTGCTGGTTGGCGCTGATTATCGTCGCTATGAGGTAATTCCGGACGGCAACAACTTCGTGGATTTTTCCAAACCCATCGACCAGCGGACTACCCCCGGCGGTACTAATCAGATCTATCAAAAGTACGGTGCCTTTGCGCTGGTGACGAAGAAGTTTTTTGACGAGAAGCTTAAAATTTCGACCTCTCTACGGGTCGATAATAATCCGGAATTTACGCCCAAATTCAATCCCCGGATTGCGCTGGTATACACGGCATCCGAAAAGCACAACATCCGGTTCTCGTACCAGAACGGCTATCGTTTTCCGGCCTTATTCGAAGCGCTGTCGTTTGTCAACAACACCAACGTACGCCGGGTAGGTGGACTGGCCCGCGTGAACGAAGGCCTGGGCTTCCTGGAAAACTCGAATACGCTGACCTCGCTCGATCAGTTTCTGGCGGCCGTCAATGCTGATGTAGCCGCTGGCCTGAGCCGGACCGATGCCGCCTTGAAGAACCGGGACAAACTGGCCATTGCCAATCTGGCTCCCGAACAACCTGAGCACATCAACTCATTTGAAGCTGGTTACAAGAGCGTGCTGGCCAATAACAGGGTGGCTATCGACGGCGAGGTTTATTACAACATCTACCAGGGTTTTCTGGGTCAGGTTGAGGTGGCGGTACCGACATCCGGTCGGGTCGGCACGGAAGCTTCTGTACTGGACATGCTGAACCGGGCCAATCAGGTGCGCTACCGGGTATTCACCAATGCCCGGAATGCTTACCACAGTTACGGTGCCGCCCTGGGTCTGACCTACAACTTTTTCCAAAAATACGTGCTGACTGGTAACCTGAATTACAATACTATCGTGGGTAACGCAAATCCTGATGTATTTGTAACCGGCTTCAACACGCCAAAGTGGGTCACCAACATCAGCCTGGGTAACCGCGAACTGGTGAAGACAGCTGGCGGCAACAGCGTAGGCTTCAATGCTGTATGGCGCTGGCAGGACCGTTTCTTATGGGAGAGTCCGCTGGCTAATGGGGTAGTGCCGGCTTACCAGACAGTTGACGCACAGGTGACCTACCGGGCCACGTTTGGCAAGGCACAGAATCCACAACTTACCTTTAAACTGGGTGGTGCCAACCTGTTCAACAACCGGTATATCCAGTATGCAGCCGGCCCGACGATCGGCGGTTTGTACTACCTGGCAATCACCTGGGATGTGACTAAATTCTGAGTGTTATGAACCCGGATATACAAGTTCCGTCGATGACGCGGCCGTATACGCTGAAGCAGTTAGCAACCTATTTTTTGCGGTTGGGTGCCACCGGTTTTGGCGGTCCGCCGGCGCTGATCGGTTATATGCACCGCGATCTGGTGCAGCAGAACCAGTGGATCAGCGAGGAGGATTACCGGGAGGGCCTGGCGCTTGCGCAGCTGGCTCCAGGGCCATTGGCTGCACAGTTAGGAATTTACTTGGGTTACGTGCATTACGGCGTTCTGGGCGCTACGCTGACCGGATTGGCGTTTGTCCTGCCCTCGTTTCTGATGGTAGTAGCGCTGGGCTGGGCGTATATCTACTTCGGAGGATTGCCCTGGATGCAGGCCGCTTTCTACGGGGTGGGCTCAGCCGTTATCGGTATTATCGCCATCGGTACGTACCGGCTAACTCTGAAAACGGTAGGGAAGGAGCCGCTGCTGTTGGGTCTGTTTGCCTTATCGGCATTGGCAACATTTATGGCAGAGTCGGAGCTGTTGTGGCTGGTGCTGCTATCCGGGGTAGTGGTTTGGCTGGTGAAAGCGCCACCGGCAGGGGTACGGCTGGGCAGTCTGTCACCTTTCCTGCTGGAAGTGTTCCCGGCCATAGACTCCACGCTCTGGCAATTAGCCCTGTTCTTTACCAAAGCCGGAGCGTTTGTGTTCGGTAGCGGGCTGGCCATTGTTCCGTTTCTGTACGGTGGTGTCGTAAAGGAGTTTGGCTGGCTCAACGAGCAGCAATTTCTGGATGCTGTTGCGGTAGCCATGATTACACCGGGGCCGGTGGTGATCACGGTGGGTTTTATTGGCTATCTGGTAGCTGGTTTTTCCGGCGCCTGCGTAGCCGCTACCGCTACGTTCCTGCCCTGTTACCTGTTTACTATTCTACCCGCCCCCTATTTTAAAAAATACGGCAAACGACCCGACATCAAAGCCTTCGTTGATGGCGTAACCGTCTCGGCGGTGGGTGCCATTGCCGGAGCCGTCATCGTGCTGGGTAAGCGGCAGTTGACCGACTGGCCGGCCGTGGTGCTGGCCCTGATAGCGTTTGGCTTACTATATCGGTACAAAAAGCTGCCCGAGCTGGTTCTCATCGGGGCTGCCGCCGTGGTTGGTTTACTGCTACGTTATGTTTAGAATGTCTTAGGTAGATTCCTCGCCAAATGTTGTTGGTAGTATTCAGCGGAACAGGGCTTTTTTGCTATGTCTGCATGAGTTACGGCAAAATTTCGTTTCTTTAAGGGATTGTTCATAGCCAACTAGATCCTCTAAGAACATGTAGGCCGCTCTTTGCAGGTGGCAAACCTTCGAAACGATAGCATGGAAAACATTGTCAATTCCGTTAATGACATCATCTGGAGTAATGCGCTAATTTTTCTTTGCCTGGGCGCCGGTATCTATTTCTCCATCATCACCCGCTTTCTACAGGTTCGTTACCTGAAAGACATGGTCCGGCTGCTGTTCGGCGGCAAATCTTCAGCCAAAGGAGTGAGTTCGTTTCAAGCGTTTGCCATTGCCATTTCAGGACGCGTCGGTACTGGCAACATAGCCGGGGTGGCAACCGCAATTGCCATGGGGGGACCGGGCGCGGTTTTCTGGATGTGGGCCATTGCGTTCCTGGGAGCATCGTCGGCGTTCATTGAGGCTACCCTGGGCCAGATCTACAAACAGGTAAAAGATGGTCAGTACCGTGGTGGTCCTGCGTTTTATATTGAAAAGGGGCTGGGGGTTAAATGGTATGCCGTTGTGTTTGCCGTGGCAACGGTACTGAGCACGGCGTTCTTTCTGCCCGGTGTTCAAAGCAACAGCATTGCCCTCGGAGTAAAGAATGCGTTTGACATCCCGGTCGCGGTCACCGGTGGTGCCGTTACACTGTTGATTGCCCTGATCATCTTTGGGGGAGTAAAGCGCATTGGGAGGGTAGCCGAGATTGTGGTGCCGTTTATGGCCGGCGCTTACATTCTGATGGCCGTTACCATTATTCTGCTGAACATTACGCAGGTGCCGTCGGTCCTCTCCCTCATTATCCGGTCTGCTTTCAATCTGGAGCCTGCCTTTGCCGGTGTATTTGGCATGGCTGTGGCCTGGGGCGTCAAGCGCGGAATCTACTCTAATGAAGCCGGACAGGGAACCGCCCCGCACCCGGCTGCTGCGGCCGAAACGAGCCATCCGGCCAAGCAGGGGCTAGTCCAGGCCTTTTCCGTGTATGTTGATACGCTGTTCGTGTGTACCGCTACCGCGTTTATGATCCTGTTTACGGGAAAATACAACGTAAAAAATCCCGACGGTGGTTTCCTGGTCGAGAATATACCGGGTGCGGCCATTGGTGGCGAGTATACCCAGCAGGCTGTGAATACGCACTTTCCGGCATTAGGCGGTGGTTTCGTCGCCATATCGCTGTTCTTCTTCGCCTTCACTACCATTATGGCTTATTATTATATAGCGGAAACAAACCTCAGCTACCTGACGCAGAAGGGAACGCCGAAATGGATGGTATGGGGCCTGCGTTTACTAATTCTCGGCTCTACCTTTTACGGGTCGGTAAAAACGGCGGCTATGGCCTGGACACTCGGTGATATCGGCGTAGGCATGATGGCCTGGCTGAACATTATCGCTATCCTGCTCCTTAGGAAGCCGGCGCTACTGGCGCTCAGGGACTACAGCGCACAGAAGAAAGCCGGTAAAGACCCGGTCTTCAATCCCAAAGAACTGGGTATCAAGAATGCCGATGAGTGGGAGAGAGCCTGGGCGGACAAAGAATCGGTTAGCCGCATATAATACAATCGATTGGTTGCAGGGCGGTAAATCAGATAGGTTTGCGCCTTATAAACACAAGCTCTTTCTAAAGGAGAAGTCTCTGCTACCACTGCTGAACACATACAATAATGGTATCATCATTCACGGGCCTGTTGCCGTCCAAACTGCCTGCCGTTGGCACGACTATATTCACCGTCATGTCGAAGCTGGCCGCCGATACGGGGGCGTTGAACCTGTCTCAGGGTTTTCCAAATTTCAATACCGACGCCAGATTACTCGACCTCGTCGATAAGGCCATGCGACAGGGGCATAACCAGTATGCCCCCATGCCCGGTGTGCCGGTCCTGCGGGAGGCCATCGCCCGCAAAACCAGTGAGGTGTACGGCGTCGACTACCATCCTGATTTTGAGGTAACCGTCACCACCGGAGCCACCGAAGCGATTTTTGCCGCCATTACCACCGTGGTGCGGCCCGGCGATGAGGTAATTATCTTTGAGCCGGCTTACGATAGCTACGTACCGGCCATTGAACTGAACGGCGGGACTCCGGTTTATGTAACCATGACGCCACCGGACTATGCACCGGACTGGACGCAGGTACGGGAAAAGATTACCGACCGTACCAGACTGGTGATCGTCAATACCCCTCAGAACCCGACCGGCCGCGTCTGGACCGCCGATGATCTGACGCAGTTGGCCGATCTGGTCCGCGACCGAGACATCTACCTGGTGGCTGATGAGGTGTACGAGCATATCGTCTTTGATGGACGGGCCTACCACTCGCTGATGTCGCACCCAACGTTGCAGGAGCGCACATTTATCTGCGGCTCATTCGGCAAGACGTTCCACACCACCGGTTGGAAGATCGGCTACTGCCTGGCGCCAAAGGAACTGACGGCGGAGTTTCGCAAAATTCACCAGTTTGTGACTTTCAGCGTGATGACGCCGATGCAGGTGGCCCTGGCGGAGTACCTGCAGGAACCGGAGCACTACCTGTCGTTGTCGGCCTTCTACCAGCGAAAGCGCGACCTGTTTGCTGAAATTTTAGCAGCCTCCCGATTCCGCTTTAAACTCGCCGAAGGAACCTTTTTCCAGACCGTTTCCTACGCGGCCATTACCGACGAGCCTGATTACGATCTGGCCATCCGGTTGACGCATGAGATTGGCGTAGCCTCCATTCCGGTATCGGTGTTTTATCACAACCTCGATGATTACCGCATCCTGCGTTTCTGTTTCGCCAAGGACGACGAGATGCTGCTCCGTGCCGGCGAGCGACTTATTAAGTTATAGGCTTGTCATCCCGACGCAGCCGGGCGGATTTCTATGATCTATGCAAGAGTTGAGGCATAAAATTTGTCATATTTTTTGCCCCGCTTTACTACGGCATAGATTCGATGAATTAGCT
>NZ_BAABHD010000070.1:0-53062 GCF_039541915.1 Nibrella saemangeumensis | reverse complement strand
TAGTGCGGTTGAGCTTGTCCTTTTCTAAAAAGCTGAACCGACATATCAACTCCATTCGGTTTGTAGTGACTCACTACAACCTATCATTACAACTTTAGGACTACCCTTTTTTTTAAAAGCTCCTCCTTGATGCGCAGGGCTAATTCTTTTTCGGCTAGCATCTGCTTGAGCTGCTGATTCTCCTTCTGTAGGCGTTTTAGCTCAGGATCTATCTGGTAGTGCTTGCTGGCGAGTGCCTGGTGACCACCTGTATCATACTTCTCTTTCCACTGATAGAAGGTGTTGCTGTAGATACCATGTTTGCGAATGGTGGCGGTGATGCCTTCCTGTTCTGCCTCTAAAAGGATCTTAAGTTTTTCGTCTGCTGTCCAGTGTCTTCTTTTCATTGCTCCTACAAGTTAGCATTTATCAACTTGTAGAATCTTTGGTCCAGTTATTTAGGGGGCTAAGAAGAAACCTATACCCCATCATAGGCTGTTGACAAGGCTTTCCAGTTATTGGATGATATACATCGTATCTATAGTCTTCTTTACCCGGATTATGTACGCTACGGCTTCCTGTAAAAATACCTCCCTTATCTATGAATTTATAGTCCTGAAACGGCCATATAAATGGTTTGTTGTCTTTGTGCCAGCGAGTATACTCCCTCTGTAAATCAGCCTCGTCGTCGAAAATTCTATTTAACTGGTTGCCTAATTCGATAAGCTTACCTTTTATTTCAATATCCTCCGATTTCCATACTGCAGGGAGTCGCTTTTTATCTTTTGCATATACTATAATGTATTCATGTTCGACAGCAATATTTGTCGGGTTATTATCAGTAGCGTTTTTCCAAATGATAGTGCCTATTGCATTACTTCTTGCAAAGAGCTCATCCAAAGTAGATTTAAGGCTACTGTACTCGTTCTCATCAATAGAAGCAATCAAAACTCCGTCATCTGCTAGTAGCTGTTTCAGAAGTTGCAGACGTGGGTACATCATGCACAGCCATTTGTCATGGCGGCTTAAATCTTCGCTTTCCTTGCCTACCACTTTGCCGAGCCACCGCTTAATTTTAGGGTCGTTAACATTGTCGTTATAAACCCAGTTCTCATTGCCGGTATTGTAGGGAGGGTCGATGTAGATGCACTTGATGCGGCCTTCGTAATAGGGGAGCAGTGCTTTCAGGGCTTCCAGATTGTCGCCGTGTATAATGCGGTTTTCGTGGTTAGCCAGACCAAAAGTATATTGAGGTTCGAGTACCCGAAACGGTACGTCGAGGTGGTGATTGACTACTTTATCTTTACCAAGCCAGCGGAGTTCGGGCATTGTCGAGCGTCGGGTGATTTGTGGACTACCCCGAGGCTCAGGAGGTAAAAAAACAGGGTGTGAACCTCCGCTGCCTATGATAGCTGACTTGAGGCACGGCAATGCCCGATCACAACTATATAGAAACAGCAAGAGGACACACCCGTTCGGGTGCGTCCGCCTTAACTGCTTCTCTGCGATCTTTAAAAATTTGCCGTTTTCAAGTCAGAGAAACCGTTAGCAACGCTATGCTTTTATGTTACAATGAGTTGTCTGTTTTACTTGATAATCTCAGGTTGTTTTAGTCGGCAAGATAGCCGTAGAAAGCGATTTGGGCAAACGCATATTGGCTTTTAGATTGCTACAGCGCTGACCTTTGCCGTTGTGGGATTTCCATGCACATCCGATAAGTACTGCAACGCCATAACGATTGTCGATTTTTGCTGTTCAACGTAGAAGATACGCTTTTGGTGCAAAATCTCCAACTAAGCAGATTTTGCCCTGATTTTAAGTCAAGCGCGATAGTAAACAGTACTGGTAGAAACTACATGGTATAGTGTTCGCCTTCAATTTGCCTGATAATTTGTATAAATTTTTGACAAAAAATCAGGTAAACTGTTAAATAGGACAATCTGTTAAATTCTTCCGGCCTAATTTTAACCTGTAGTAGTTGAAAAATACACCGCATCGGCTTTATGCCCCAGCGCTGTACCTTTGCCGCAGAACTTCCTAAACCAGAGACCCTAATCTGTTCATGAAAAAAATAGCCCTGCTGTTCCTGATGGGAGTCCTGTCGGCTCTACTCGCCCAGGCCAACCCGTTTCCGAAAGGTACCAAACGCATCCTGTTCCTGGGCAACAGCATTACCTATTCGGGCACCTACGTAACGGCAATTGAAGCCTACTGGCGCACGCACTACCCCAGCCAGCAACTGGAATTTATCAATGCCGGCCTGCCCAGCGAAACCGTCTCCGGCCTGAGCGAACCCAACCATGCCGATGGCCGCTTTCCCCGGCCCGACCTGCACGAACGGCTGCACCGGGTGCTGGCCCAGACCCGTCCCGACGTGGTGTTTGCCTGCTACGGCATGAACGATGGCATCTATATGCCGCTGGAGGGGGCGCGGTTTAAGGCGTACCGGGAGGGGATGAAATGGCTGCATCGTGAACTGAAGAAGAGCGGGGCCAAAAAAATTGTGTTCCTGACCCCGCCGGTGCATGACGACAAAACGCTGGGTACGCAGGGCTACAACCGCACGCTGGATGCATATGCCGAGTGGCTGCTGGCGCAGCGCGATTCACTGAAGTGGGAGGTGGCCGATATTCATTTTCCGATGACCCGGTTGCTGGACGACAAGCGGAAAGCCGATCCCGCGTTTAAACTGGCCAATGATGGCGTACATCCCGGTGAACTGGGCCACTGGCTGATGGCAAAGCCGGTACTCCGGTATCTGGGCGAAACCATTCCGGATACGGCCACCATGCTGTCGAGTGTATCGGTACACCCCAGGGGCGAAGAAATTCTGCGCCTGGTGAGCCAGCGGCAGGGCATCATGAAAAACGCCTGGCTGGGGGCTACGGGGCACAAGCGTCCAGACATGGCTCCGGGATTACCCATGGCCGAGGCCCGCAGGCACTATGACCAGATTGAAAAACGGATTCGGGCTACCCTGACCGGAACAGGGCCGAAGCGTATTCGCGTAGCCTGCGTTGGCAACAGCATTACCCATGGTACCGTGCTGAAGTACCCGGATGTGGAAGGGTATACCGCCCAGCTGCAAAACCTGCTGGGGTACGATTACGACGTGTATAACTTCGGCGTCAGCGGTAAAACACTCATCAGCACAACTACCAATGCGTATGTAGCCACCCCCCGGTATCAGGATGCGCTCAACAGCCGACCCGACATCGTCACCATTAAGCTGGGGACCAACGACAGCCGCTTGCCCTACCGCCTGCAGATAACCGACCGGTTTGTGGCCGATTACCAGGCGCTGATCCGGTCGTTTAAGGATCTGCCGTCCCGGCCGCGCATCATTGTGTTGCTGCCGGTGGCTTCGTATCTGACCGATACCACCCGCCAGATCGATGCGGTCATAACGCAGCAGATCATTCCCCGCATCCGGCAGGTAGCGTACGAGGAGAAGGTAGAACTGATTGACCTGCACGCCCTGACGCTGGAGCGGGAAGCCCTCTTCCCGGACAAGCTTCATCCAGACCCGGCCGGCAATACCCTGATCGCCAAACGGGTGTCTGACGCGATTACGACGAAAGCGGTAGCCGGTTTTGATATTTTCCAGCGACTGAAGGTACCGTATCAGGTCACCTCATTCCATGGCTACGACTGCGCCGATTTTACGTTTGGAGGTCGCAAGGCCAAACTTGTAAAGCCCCGCGTGGTAGCGGCTGGTCAGCCCTGGATCTGGCGGGCGCGGTTCTGGGGGCATGAGCCGCAGACCGACATTGCTCTGCTGGACCGGGGTTTTCACCTGGTGTACTGCGACGTGGCCGAGTTGTTTGGCAATCAGGAAGCCGTAACGATCTGGAACAACTTTTACCAGTTTCTGCAAACGGCGGGTCTGGCCAAAAAAGCAGTGCTGGAGGGCCTGAGCCGGGGCGGGGTGTACGTCTACAACTGGGCCGCCCGAAACCCCGACAAGGTGGCCTGCGTCTACGCCGATGCCCCCGTACTGGATCTGCGGAGCTGGCCGGGTGGCAAAGGAAAAGGCCCCGGAAGCCCGGCTGATTGGGAGCTGTTCAAGAAGGCCTACGGCTACCAGACAGAAGCCGAAACGGCAGCCTTTCGCAACAACCCGCTGGATCAGGTGACCGACATTGTTAAGGGTGGCTACCCCATGCTGCACGTCGTGGGCGATGCCGACGAGGTGGTGCCGGTGGAAGAAAACACCGCCCTGTTTGCGCAAAAAGTGAAGCAGATGGGTGGCACAATTCAGGTGATTCACAAACCCGGCGTCAAACACCATCCGCACAGTTTACCGAATCCACAACTTATTGTCGATTTTATTCTGGCCGCCGTTTACGGCGCTGACTAAACGATAGCGGAGTCATTACAATTTTTTGTACCGGCCGGTTACTCAGACATCGGTGGTGCGTCTAAACAATACTTACGGTATTGTTTTTAGTCGAACATCTTAATCCGATGCAAATTATTAGCCTGCTACTCTGTGTGGGTTCGCTGATTGGGGCTGGCATCCCGCTTTCGTTTGGTTTACTTTCGCTGGATGGCTCCGCCCAGAGCAAACGACGTTTCCGGATCTGGTTTCAGGTTGCGGTGCTGACGTTGCTGATTTCCCTGGTCTATATCTGGAACCTCGTTAACCGGTAAGCACATACTTTTAATCGAAAGGTCTTTGCTGTGTCGGGTGAACTGATTTTGCCTGATTCTGATTACAAGGAAAAGCGCGTGTCGGCAAAACGGTTATTTTGCCAACACATTTTCATTGGGAATGACCTACACCGAATTACCGCACGACCCGTACGCAGCCTTACGCATACCTGAATTTCGCTATTTTGTCGCCAACAGTTTTCTGATTACGGCCGGCCTTCTCATTCAGGAGGTTATATTGGGGTATGAGCTGTACCGGATCACCCATGATCCGCTGGCGTTGGGTCTGGTCGGGCTGGCCGAGGCTCTGCCCTTTATTGCCGTCGCTCTGTTCGGCGGGCACCTTGCCGACCGACGCGACAAAAAACGCATCCTTCAGAACAGCCTGATCGTTATTTTGCTGGGTTCCGTCATCCTGTATCTGGTGTTTCAACCGACGGTGGTGGTCCGGTTTTCGCAGGCTGCGCGGCTGGCGATCATCTACGGGGTGCTGATGCTGATTGGGGCCGCTAAAGGATTCTACTCTCCGGCCAGTTCGTCGCTGAAGCCGTTTCTGGTCCCCCGAGCGTTGTATCCCAATTCATCGACCTGGAGCAGTTCGTTCTGGCAGGCGGGGGCCATTGCCGGGCCGGGGGTGGCCGGTTTTCTGTACTACTGGCTGGGTCTCGATAACTCGCTGCTGGTGGTAATCGGTATGTTGTGCGTCTGTTACGGGCTGCTGTCGATGATCCGGAGTCGTCCGGTACCGGTCAGCGACACCCCACAGGGCAACTTCCTGAGCAGTCTGAAAGAAGGATTCCGGTTTGTATTCGGCAATAAGATTATCTTTTACTCCATCTCCCTGGACCTGTTTTCGGTGCTGTTCGGGGGCGTTATTGCTATTCTGCCGGTCTTTGCTGAAGATATATTACAGGTAGGGGCAAAAGGACTTGGTTTTCTGCGGGCGGCCCCCTCGGTCGGAGCCATTCTGACGATGCTGCTCATGGCAAAGTACCCGCCCACGCACAATGCCTGGCGCAATATGCTGCTGGCGGTGGCCGGCTTCGGGGTATTTACGCTGGTATTTGCGGCCTCCACCAACTTCTACCTGTCGTTGCTGGCGCTGGCTCTGACAGGCGCCTTTGATAGCGTCAGTGTGGTGATCCGGCAGACAATCCTCCAGATATTTCCGCCCGACCATATGCGGGGCCGGGTAGCAGCCGTCAACGGTATGTTTGTCAGTTCATCAAACGAGATTGGGGCATTTGAGTCCGGCGTAGCGGCCCGGCTGTTCGGTACGGTGCCTTCGGTGATGCTGGGCGGTGCGGTAACGCTAGTAGTGGTGACGTACGTGTACGTTCGTACGAGGGATTTGTTCTCGGTGAAACTGTCATAAAGAGCGAAAGAGTGATAGAGCGGGTCAAAAACACTCTATCACTCTTTCGCTCTTTACCTGAATGGCTTACGCCAGAGCACCCCGGCCGTAAACATCCCTTAGAAAATCATCAACGTCAATTTGCTCGTTCAATAACACCCGGTTGTTGAATACCTCCCAGAAAAGCTCATCGGATAGGTTGTAGTCGCGCTGCAGCCGGATCATGTCCCGGATGCTGTCCTTAAGGGGCATAGCAGACCGCTGAGGCCGTGCAATTGCTGTTGCATAGTTCTCCATAACACTGAAATAAAGGTATCTGAGGTTGTGCGTATCTAAACACCCTCATTTTCAGATTGTTCACTAGTTTTTCTTCATACTTAAAAATTCATTAGAAAAATCTAAAAACAAAGTTGCTTTCTTTGGCAGAGAGTAGGTTTCAACCAAATAATTTGCAACTCCCTGTTTGTTGCTATTTTTATGTCAGTTAACCCCTTTTTATCATGCGACAATTACATATGACGGGTGCCTTGTTGGTAGGGCTTCTCGGTTACGGACTGATGGCATTTCTGCCTAACAGTAAACCTAAACCCGTAAAACTCGTCAAGGTCTGGGAAACGGATACCACCCTGCGCGTGCCGGAATCAGTGCTGTACGACGAAAAAGGGAAGGTGCTTTACGTCGCTAATATCGACGGTAAGTCGGATGAACTGGACGGCAACGGCTTTATCTCCAAAGTATCGCTGGATGGTAAGATCGAGAACCTGCGGTGGACCTCCGGCCTGAACGCGCCTAAAGGTATGGGTATTCACGAGGGTAAATTGTACGTGACGGATGTGTACCGGCTGGTGGTCATTAACCTGGCGAATGGACAGGCCGAAAAAACCTTTGATGGGGTTGGCAAAGGCGCTTACCTGAACGACGTGGCCATAGGCAAAGACGGTACAGTATATGTGTCGGACAACCGCAACGATAAAATTTACCGGCTTAAAGACAACAAATGGGAGGTCTGGATGGAAGGCGAGCAACTCAATCGTCCCAATGGTCTGCTGGCTGTAGACAAAAAGCGGCTCATGATTGGCAGCACCAAAAACGGTGCCCTGCGGTCGGTGGACTTGGAGACCAAAACCATGATGACCATTGCCGATGGCATGGGTAATACCGATGGCATTGTAACCGACGGCAAAGGCAACTTCTTTGTCTCGGATTGGGCCGGGCAGCTCTTTCACATCACCGCCGACGGTCAGAAACAGCAACTGCTGGATACCCGCGAGCAGAAAATTAACTCCGCCGACATCGAGTACGTACGCAGCAAAAAGCTGCTGGTCGTGCCGACATTCTTAAGCAATAAACTGGTGGCGTATCGGGTTGAATAACCCGTTGAACTATTTGCAGTGGTTTTGTAACACAGCGGACAAAAGCTTTTGTCCGCTGTGTTACGCTAAGCCAATAACTGTGCAATAGCCGTTTGTACCCGCTCCATACCAAAACCCTGCAGGGCGGCATCCATCTGCTGCACGATCTGCTCGTTACCGAGGTTGCCGATGCTACCCTCGTGGGTATGCTGCAAGGTGCGTGGTGCCTGATACGTGCCTTCGCCAATCTCCTTGCCTACAATCCGGTAAGCCTCCCGGAACGGTACACCCTGCAACACCAGTTCATTGACCCGCTCCACGCTGAACAGCAGATCGTATTTAGCGTCATCGAGCAGGTTGGTTTTGACCTGGAGTTGTTCCAGCATGAAGTCGGTAATGGCCAGGCAATCCAGGATTTCGTCGAAAGCGGGCATCAGCACCTCTTTCAGGATCTGCATATCGCGGTGGTAGCCGGAGGGCAGGTTGCTCATCACCAGCGTTACCTCCATGGGCAGGGCTTTCAGTCGGTTGCTCTTGGCGCGGAGCAGTTCGGCGACGTCGGGGTTCTTTTTGTGCGGCATTATGCTGCTGCCGGTCGTGAGGGCATCGGGCAGGGTCAGAAAACCAAAGTTCTGGCTGTTGTACAGGCAGATGTCCATGGCCATGCGCGAGAGCGTAGCTGCCACGGCCGCCAGGGCAGTCAAGGCCGTCTGCTCCGTTTTGCCCCGGCTCATCTGGGCGTACACGACGTTGACGTGCATCCCTTCAAATCCCAGCAACTCGGTCGTCAGGGTACGGTTGAGCGGGAACGACGAGCCGTATCCGGCCCCGGAGCCCAGCGGGTTGCGGTTGGCCAGTCGGAACGCCGTTTGCAGCGTCAGCATATCATCGGCAAGCGCTTCGGCATACGCTCCGAACCAAAGACCGAACGACGACGGCATGGCGATTTGCAAATGCGTATAGCCCGGCAGCAGATCATCCTTATGCTGCTCCGACCGCGTAATGAGCCGGTCGAACACCCGCCGGGTAGCCTCTGCCACTTGCCAGAGCCGGGCGCGGGTAAACAGCTTCAGGTCCACCAGTACCTGATCGTTGCGGGAGCGGCCGCTGTGAATCTTCTTGCCAACATCGCCCAACTTGCGAGTCAGCATCAGCTCCACCTGCGAATGTACATCCTCTACCCCGTCCTCGATCTGAAACCGCCCCTCCTGAATCTCCCTGTATATAACTCTTAACTCTTCACTCAGAAGGCCTAACTCCTCACTCCCCAGGAGTCCAATCGACTCCAGCATCCGGGCGTGGGCCAGGTTACCAAGTACATCAAACGGAGCAAGGTACAGGTCCATCTCGCGGTCGCGGCCGACGGTGAAGCGTTCAATTTGCTCGGATGTTGCAGTATTTTCTTTTTGCCAGAGTTTCACAGTAGCGAATGAGTGAATGAGTGAATGAGTGATTGGCTGACGCGTCAGTCTTGGTGGCACTCAGCAACTCTTGGTTGTTAATTTTATTGGAATGGCAAAGGTAGGAGTTTTAGGGCGTGATGGGAACAGTTCGGGGTTTGGTTCTGGTATTGGTATTAGCGTGGGAAGTTCGGGATTTGGCGCTAACTTGAACGGGCTTTGCCAACTACCGTAACCTGCCGTGACTGATTCCCTGTTTATTCTGTTCGTGCTGTGCCTGAACGTAGCCATCTGCGAATGGCTCAGTACCAGACCCTTCTTCCGCCACCTGGGTACCGCCCTGCTGGTGATTATCCTAACCGCCATTCAGGCTAATTTCGGGTTGATCCCAACCACCGATACGTCCCTGTACGATGGCATTTTCAGCTACCTGGCTCCGTTCTCGCTCTTTGTGCTCTTGCTGAATGTGAATCTGAAAGACCTGCGGCTGGTAGGCTTGCCCATGCTGACCATGTTCCTGGTCGGAGCGGTGGGTACCGTAACGGGGGTAGTGGTAAGCATGTGGCTGTTTGCCGGTCCCGACACGGTAGGGCCGTTGTTTTATGCGCTGGCGGGGATGTTTACGGGTACGTACATCGGCGGAAGCATCAACTTTCACACGGTCGCCCTGCATTACAACGTGGCCAAGGTTGGTACGCTGTTCACGGCGGCCACCGCTGCCGACAACATCCTGACGGCGGTGTGGATGGTCGCCACGCTGGCCCTGCCGCAGTATTTGCAGCGGGTGCGGCCCCGCCAGCACATACCATCGACGTTTAAGTCAATTCCCGGCGCGGCTCATAAACCGTATAGCGATGCCGAAGAGATAAGCCCCTGGGATCTGGGCGTTTTGCTTGCCCTGGGCGTGGGAGCCATATTTCTGTCGCAGCGGCTGGCGGCTCTTGTTCCGGCCATTCCGTTTGTGCTGATTCTGACCACCATTGCGCTGGGGCTGGCGCAGTTCCGGTGGGTGAATCGATTGCGGGGGAGCCGGCTGCTGGGCCTGTTTGGCGTGTACCTGTTTCTGGCGGTGATTGGGGCCTACTGCGATATTGCCGCGCTGCTGCGCGATGGGCAACTGGCGGCTGTGCTGTTCGGCATGATTTGCGTTCTGGTGGTGATCCATGCGCTGATTTTGTTCGGTATTGGGGCATTATTCCGGCAGGATTGGGATGTATTGGGAATAGCCTCGCAGGCCAACATCGGGGGCGCTACTTCGGCCCTGGCATTGGCCCGCAGCCTGAAACGGCCCGATTTGCAGTTGCCAGCGGTACTGGTCGGCTCCCTCGGCAACGCCATTGGCAGCTACCTGGGTATTGCCGTGGCAGAGGTGCTAAAGTCCTGGTAATTTCGTAAATTTGGTACACGCAACCTGTGGCCTGTTATAGGCAAAAACGTCTCAACGTTACGATTTATTCTGATTATTCTGAACGATAATGGCTGCTCCCGTTAATCCGAAACTCGATCTCGCCCGCAACTTTGTACTGCACACCAACCGGAATATCTTTCTGACCGGCAAAGCGGGTACCGGCAAAACAACCTTTCTGCACGCGATTAAAAGCCAGACGGCGAAACGGCTCGTGGTGGTCGCTCCGACGGGGGTAGCGGCCATCAATGCCGGGGGTGTTACCATTCATTCGTTTTTTCAGCTTCCCTTTGGTCCGCTGGTACCGGGGGCGCAGCGCGAAGCCCGGAAGTTTGGCCGGGAGAAAATTAACCTGCTGCGCACACTCGACCTGTTGGTGATCGACGAAGTCAGTATGGTACGGGCCGATGTGCTGGATGGTATTGATGAGGTGCTGCGCCGGTTCCGCCACCGGTCGGAGCCGTTTGGCGGGGTCCAGTTGCTGATGATCGGCGATATGCAGCAGTTGCCGCCGGTGATCCGCGACGAGGAGTGGACGCTGCTGAGTCCGCACTACCGCAGCGGGTATTTCTTCGGCAGCAAAGCCCTCCAGCAAACGCCCTATGTTTCCATTGAACTGACGCACATCTACCGGCAGTCGGATGATCGGTTTATCGACATCCTGAACGGCGTTCGGGAGAAAAACATAACCACCCAACAACTGGAAGAACTGAACCGGCGGCACATTCCCGACTTCAGACCGGAGGGGGAAGAGGCTTACATTACCTTATCGACGCACAACGCTTCGGCCCAGCAGATCAACAGTCGTCGGTTACAGGAGCTGACCACGCCACTGGTCCGTTTCGAGGCCGCTATCGACGGCGAGTTTCCGGCCCATGCGTATCCGGGTGATGCCGAACTGGAGCTGAAGGTCGGGGCGCAGGTGATGTTCATCAAGAATGATATGTCGCGGGAGAAGCGGTTCTATAACGGCAAGCTGGGCCGTATTACCGAAATCGCCGAAGATGTCATCTTTGTAAAATCGCCCGACAGTGCCGACGAGATTGCTGTGATGCCGGTCGACTGGAGCAACCATAAATACAGCCTGGACCCGGCTACCAAGGAAATCAAGGCAGATATAATCGGCACGTTCCGGCAGTACCCGCTGCGACTGGCCTGGGCCATTACCATCCACAAAAGCCAGGGCCTGACCTTCGAGCGGGCTATTATCGATGCCGGCGCTGCGTTTGCGCACGGACAGGTGTACGTGGCCCTCAGCCGCTGCAAAACCCTGGAGGGTATTGTTCTCACGTCGCCTATCCCCCTCAATAGCCTTAAATCGGAGTCGGTGCTGGATGAATTTCACCAGGAAGTACAGACCAAAATTCCCTCGGAGCAGGAACTGGAGCACTCCCGGCGAACCTTTCAGGAGAACCTGCTGACTGAACTGTTTGCGTTCCGGCAGGCGTCTTATGCGCTACAGCGGGCCCGCAAACTGGTGCAGGAGCATACCAGCAGCGTGGATGCCCAACTGGTCACAGAACTGGAGCGAATAGAGACCATTCTGCGGGAAAAGGTGCTGGACGTAACCGGTCGCTTTCAGGGTAGTCTGGCGCAGTATTTTTCGGCCGGCCTATCACCCGAAGAAAACCCGGCGTTGCAGGAGCGGCTGACCAAAGCGGGTGGCTATTTCAAAGAACTGCTCTGGACGGCACTGCTGCAAACCCTGCACCGGCTGCCCACCGACTGTGACAACAAACAGGTCAGGGAAGCCCTGCTGGAGGCTTTGCGGGAGCTGGAAAAAGAGCTGTTCGTTAAGCTGGCCTGCTTTGAAAGCTGCCAGAATGGTTTCCGGGCGCTGGCTTACCTCAAAGCCCGCAATCAAGCGGAGCTGACGTTTAAATCAAACATTGGTAAATTGCCTGAGACCGAACAAACGGCGTCGGAGGAGATTGCCCACCCGGCGCTCTTTAAGCTGATTGTCAAATGGCGCGATGCCCTGGCCGCCGAGAGCGACGTATCGGGCTATATGGTGCTGCCCCGCAAAACCATACAGGAACTGGTGCGTCAGTTACCGCAGACCCACGACGATCTACAGGCCGTTAAAGGTATTGGTAAGACCAAGGCCCGGCAGTTTGGCGATGACCTGCTGCAACTGATCTGCGAATGGTGTACCGCCAACGGAGTCACCAGAGAGGAGACGCCGGCCCCGGTAAAGCGGCCGAAAGCAGAGCAGCCGGAGCGGCCCGCCAAAGGCAGTACGTTTCAGGTGAGCTATGATGCCTTTAAGGCCGGAAAGGCAGTCGCCGACATTGCCGCCGAACGGGGCCTCACCGTATCGACCATCGAGAGCCATCTGGGCCGGTTCATCAAAACCGGTGATTTGTCGGTGTATGACCTGATACCCCGTCAGAAAGCTGATCAGATCCGGGCCTACCTGGACGAACACAAACCGGCCTCGCTGAGTGAAGCCAGGAGCGGTTTGGGTGAAGACGTATCGTTCTCCGAAATCCGCTGGATGTTCGATACCCTCCGGCTGGCGGAAACCTAAACACCGGCGAGTTGTCGCTCCGGCGTACCGTTTCCTCAGCCCAAATCCCCAATCCCCAATCGCTTGTCGCTTTCCCTACTGTATCAATCTTCGGACTTGGTTGCCATCAACAAACCGCACGGGCTGTTGGTCCACCGCTCGCCCATTGCCAGCGATGCGGGTGAATTTGCCGTTCAACTGCTCCGCGACCAGTTAGGCCAGCGCGTATACCCGGTACACCGGCTGGACCGGAAAACAGGCGGGGTGTTGCTCTTTGCCCTCAGCGAGGCCATGAATGCGGCCATGCAGATGCTCTTTGCCGAAGGCGGAGTGCAAAAAACCTACCTGGCCATTGTGCGCGGCTACACCGACGATCAGCAGGAAATTGATTATCCGTTACGCCGTGAGGATGGCGTGCTTCAGGAGGCCTTTACAGTGCTGAAAACCCTCCAGCGCACCGAGGTTGACCTGCCCTTCGGCAAGCACGCTACCTCCCGCTACTCGCTGGTGGAACTGACACCCACCACCGGGCGTATGCACCAGCTGCGCAAGCACATGGCGCATATCCTGCACCCCATCATCGGCGACCGGCCGCACGGCTGCAACAAACAGAACAGGCTGTTTAAGGAGCGCTTTGCCATGGACACGATGCTGCTGCACGCGCAGACGCTCCGGTTTAGGCACCCACAGACGCAGGAAGCCGTTATGATTTCAGCGCCTTTGCAGCCTGAGTTTAGCCGCATGCTCACCTTGCTGTTTGGGCAGCAACTAGCCGGCGATAGGTTATAAATTTGGTTTATGGCGCTTTATAGGGTATCACACAATATTCGCTGATATAATTCAATAGGATCGCGTTTCGGCTGGCAATGACCTCAGAAAGAGAAAAACTACCAATCCGGAGCCTGCAATCTTAAATTCGCAATCAATTGATTTATGGAGTATAGACGACTGGGGCAAACGAATATGGACGTCTCCATAATCGGTTATGGTGCATCGCCCCTGGGTAATGTTTTCAACGTCACGGATGAGCGGGAAGGCATCCGGGCCGTTCACACCGCTATTGATCATGGTATTAATTTCTTCGACGTAGCTCCATTCTACGGCGATACACTCGCCGAAGAGCGCCTGGGAAAAGCCCTGCTGACTAAACGTAACGATCTGTTCCTGTCCACTAAATGCTGCCGGTACGGCAACGGGGTATTCGACTTCTCCTACCATCGGGCCCTCGGCAGCATTGACGAGTCGCTGAAACGCCTGCGGACCGACTATGTCGATCTCTATATTGTCCATGATATTGAGTTTGGCGACCGGGAGCAGGTACTCAACGAGGCTATTCCGGCCGCTATAAAAGTGAAGGAGCAGGGTAAAGCCCGGTATATTGGGTTCTCCGGCCTGCCTGTCCGGTATCTGGCGCAGATTGCCCGTGCGGTAGCCGTAGACGTGGTGCTGTCGTGGGGGCATTATACGCTGCTCAACGACGAAATCAACGAGGACCTGGTGCCGCTTTCCCGGCAAAAAGGCTTTGGCCTGATGAATGCCGCGCCGTTATTGCAGCGCATTCTGTCGGATGCGCCAATCCCGGCCTGGCATAATGCCCCACAGGGTATTAAAGACATGCAGCCCAAACTGCTGGCGCTGTGTCAGGATTATGGCATGGCCCTGAGCGACGTTGCCCTGCGGTACGCGCTCGATAATCCGGCGATTGCTACCACCATTGTTGGCCTGGCCGAGCCCGATTATGTTGAAAAGAACGTGCGGGTGCTGAATTTTACCATACCTGATGGCTTGCTGGAACAAGTTGAAAGCCTGGTGGCGCCGGTGAAAAACCAGATGTGGTTTGAAGGTAAGCCCGATAATTACATTCCTAAACTAACGACTGTCTGATGGATAAGATACGAGCCTTAGTGCTGCTTGAACCCGGCCGAACCGACGTTCAGGAAATTGATATGCCCCAACCAGGTGAAGGAGAGCTTTTGTTGCAGGTAAGTCATGTCGGTTTCTGCGGGGGCGACCTGAACGGCTTCCGGGGGATGTTTGAATTACAGGAATACCCGAATGTACTAGGTCATGAGATTGGCGCTACCATTGTCCAGACCGGCCCAAATGTGCCCGGCAGTTTCCGGCCGGGCATGAAGGTTACCGTCAATCCCTACCTGAATTGTGGGGTTTGCATTTCCTGCCGTAAGGGTCGTCCGAATGCCTGTCAGGATAACAAAACCATGGGTGTACGCCGACCCGGTGGCATGACCCGATATATTGTGGCTCCCTGGGAAAAATTGTTTTCGTCGGACAAACTGTCGTTGCGCGAGCTGGCGCTGGTGGAGCCGCTGACGGTCGGCTTCCACGCGGCTGCCCGGGGTCGGGTGGCGGCCGGGGAGAAGGTGGCCGTTATTGGCTGCGGCATTGTGGGATTGGGGGCCGTTGCGGCTTCGGTCGACCGGGGAGCCGAGGTGATTGCCATTGATATTGATGATTCTAAAATGGACATTGCCCGTAAAGCGGGAGCCTCGCATACCATCAACACCACCAAAACCGACCTGCATGAAGCGCTGATGGAAATCACCAACGGCGATGGACCTGATGTCGTCATCGAAGCGGTGGGTAATGCGGCTACCTATCGGGCCGCCGTGGACGAAGTGGCGTATACCGGTCGGGTCGTTTACATCGGCTATGCCAAACAGCCGGTGTCCTACCAGACCGGCACCTTCGTACGGAAAGAGATTGAAATTCTGGGCTCCCGAAACTGCCTGGGGGATTTTCCGGATGTAATCAGGTACCTGGAGTCGGGGCGCTTCCCGGTCGATGCGGTTATTAGCCGAACCGTTTCGCTGGACGAGGCTGGTGCTGCCCTGGCCGAATGGTCGGCGAACCCCGGCCTGATTACCAAAATCATGGTCGAATTGGAAAAGGCCTGATGCGATATGAAATCCTGTGTGACGATTGCGCTGGTGCCGTCCATTAAAACCGGACCCTGGATTTATTGGGACCATCTGGAAGCCGGTATGGCGAAAGCTGCCGGTCTGGGCTTCGACGGCGTCGAACTGTTTACGGCTTCGGCCGATGCCATTGATCCTGACCATCTGAAACGTCTGAGCCAACAACATACGTTGTCGATTGGGGCGGTGGGGACCGGTGCCGGCAAGGTAATTCACGGCCTGACACTCACCGATCCCGACCCGGCCGTTCGGGCGCAGGCGATAGCGTTTATTCAGGACATGATCTCATTTGGTGCGCAGGTGGGGGCTCCGGCCATCATCGGCTCCATGCAGGGCAATGTGGTCGCCGGCGTCGAGCGGGAGCAGGCGATCAACTGGCTGGTCGAGGGGTTGAATACCCTCGGCGATTATGCCGAACGTAAAGGGGTACCGTTGATCTACGAACCCCTGAACCGCTACGAAACCAACCTGATCAACCGGCTCGACGATGGCGTTGCGTTGCTGAAAAACCTGTCGACCCGTAACGTAAAATTGCTGGCCGATTTATTCCACATGAACATCGAGGAGGCTTCTATACCCGACAGTATCCGGTCGGCGGGTGCGGCTATTGGTCATGTGCATTTTGCCGATAGCAACCGCCGGCCAATTGGTGGCGGGCATACGGCCATGGAGGGTATTGCGGAGGCTATGCGAGATATTGGCTATACCGGTTATATCTCGGCCGAAGCATTTCCCTGGCCCGATCCCGATGCTGCGGCCGAACAGACCATCAACGCCTACCGGCAGTATTTCGGGTAGATCTTTCGTCAAGCTACTTCAACTGTACCCATACCCTATGAAACGATTTTGTCTGGCACTTGACCTCAAAGAAGACTCGGAATTAATTAAAGAATACGAAGCATGGCACGCGCCGGGTAAAGGCTGGCCGGAAGTTCGCCAGAACGACCTGGCAGCCGGCGTATTGGACCTCCAGATTTACCGAACCGGCAACCGCATGTTTATGATCCTGGAAACGGACGACGACTTCACGTTCGAGAAGAAAGCCGAACGGGATGCCACTAACCCCCACGTACAGGCCTGGGAGAAGCTGATGTGGAAATTTCAGCAACCCCTGCCCAATGCTAAACCCGGCGAAAAATGGGTGTTGATGGAGCAAATCTTCCAGTTTGAGAAGGAAGTTGATTAGTTAAGCCACTCAACTAATCAACCCTTTACAGCCACTTCTTAAAGAATGCCATAATATCCTGTCGCATATCGGCGGTTTCCAGGTGGCCTACATCGTAGATTTTTAGTTGCCAGGCGTCAGGCGCTCCTTCGCGCTGATATACCTCCTTCAGATTCCGGTTAATTTTCTCCAGTCCTTTCAGCGGTGTCAGCGGGTCGAGACGACCGGCCAGGCCGAAATGAGGGCGGGGCGAAATCAGGGCGTTGATCTGCGAGGTAGTGAAATGGTTGAGCAGATCGGGTACGTAATAGTAGATGCCGTGGAGCGACAACCCTTTTTCCTCCAGCAGCGCCTGGTAATCGGTAAGGCAGCAGAGGTCTACGCAGACCTTGATGCGTTCATCCATAGCCGCCAGCCACCAGGCCATGGTACTGCCCATAGACATGCCTATGGTGCCGACACGCTTCATATCTACCTCAGGCCGGGTCTGGAGGTAATCCAGCGCGCGGAGGTTGTCGTACACCATCATACCCCACATCACCTGCCCTTTCCAGAGCATCTCCTTAAACATATCCAGTTCTGTGCGGCCTTTCCGCTCGCCGAAACACCAGCTATCCAGGCATAAGCCGGCATAACCGGCCCGTGCCAGCGCCAGCGCATACGGCGGACTCTGCATCTCCTTGCGCCCTTTTACATACTCGTCTTTGCCGACATGGTACTGCCCGAAATGCGAATGGTTGAACAGAATGACCGGGACGTTACCTTGTGCGTTCTTTGGCCGGGTAAAGTAGGCGGGCACCGGTTCCAGCCCGTTGATGTCCATGAGCAGTTTTTCGGTGATTAGCTCGTCCGTTTCCTCTGTAGATATGAGTTTTGCTGCTATGGGCCGGTTGCGGTCCGGTAACCGACCCAGCAACTGGTAGAGTACCTTCCGCTGCTTTCTCTTGTCGGCAGCAGCTTCTTCGGAGCGTGTGTGTATGGCCATTAGCGTCTTAAGTCTTGCGTTTACTCAATGCATTTCAACCTCGCAGGTGCCGATGCCGGGGCGGTAGAAATTGAACTGGACATTGGGGTGGTCGGCCAGTAGGGACATCGGCACGGACGTATCCATAATGCGCTGCGAAATCATGTAGGTCGTTAGCCGTTGCCCGAACGGATTGTCGTGCGTACCGGCATGCCAGATGGATACTTTCTCGGCTTGCCAGGTTTCAACCGGCCCTACAGTGAGGGCTTTGGTCGGCACCAGCGCGATATTGCCTCCGCCGGAAGTACGGGCGTTCTGCGCAATGGTAATCGGGTGCAGATCGACCACCCGCGTGGCTAGTTGCCGGTACTCCCCGGGTGTGGGCGGATTATCGGCATACTTCCCTTCCCGCTTTGGTGGATCGTTGAACGCCCAGTGTTTAATGTCGCCCTGTCCGCCCTGCATCACGGCGCAGCGAACGCCCTCCCAGCTTTTGCGGTACGCTTCGGTATCGGCTTTGGGGAAATGCAGATTTTCGTCGGGCATAACCAGCTCTTTCCGGATGCGGCTGAAACAAAGTTGCCGGTCCGCTTTTTCGAACGAGAGCGGGTGGTCCGAAGGGGCTTCTTTGCCGTCGATGAACCATTCGTCCATACCCCAGAAGTGGGCCGATTTAAGCGAAATGCCCAGTTCGTTCACCAGACGCGCCACCAGGGGTAACTGTTCGGTTGGCCCGATGGGGCCGCAGATGCCCACCGGATTGTCGGGCGTCGATTGCCGCCAGGCGGTAATGTATTCGAGCGCTTCGGCCAGGTAGAACTCTTCGAGGGTGTCGTAGAACACCACGTTAAAGCCGGGCCGTGAGAGTGAGCGCATCTGGTCGGGTGTGAGCCGGGCCGCTTCTTCGATGAGTGCGGTATCCAGTGTGGTATAGTCCCACCAGTCGGGGGCAATGGAACTGAGTTTACGGGGCATGGTATGTCTTGTAAAAGTCTTCGTTGATAAAATAATCATCTCCTAATTCCTGGAGCGGATCGGCGTCGGGTGCGCAGAAGCCGTAATGCAGATGGCGTCGCCAGCCCTCAGCGTACAGGTATTTACCCGACATTCGCCCGACTTCCAGCGCCATGTCTTCCATGGTTTGCAGATAGGAGTTTAGGTTCTGGCTCACGTCGAGCCAGTTCTGCTGACTCTGGTGGGCTTTCAGCGCTTCCAGCTTGATGCGGTGAACAGCCGTGGTATTCACAAAAGCACCGGCTATCACGGGTCGGCCAAACGGGTCGCGCAGGCCGTGTGGCATGGCGTGGTACAGGGTGCAATCGTAACTGCCCGTCGGGCGGGTGGGCACCGAGGTAAAGTTAGGCATTCCTCGGGCAAACGTAGCCGTTACCACCAGCCGGCAGGTGTTGCTGTGGTCCTCCATATAATCCACCGATGAATGCGTCAGTACCACCGCTGGGTTTACTTCCCGAACAATAGCTGCCAGCCGGCGCAGCGTTTTCAGGTCGTAAACAATCTCCAGATCATTGCAGAACGGCGGATGAAAGTGCGCACCCAGCACCTGCGCAGCTTGTTGGGCCTCGGCGAGACGAATCTTTTTGGTGGTTTCCGAGTCATACTCCACGCTGCCGCAGTTCCCGCCCGACAGGTTCAGGTAATGGATGTCATAGCCTGCCTGTTTCAGTAGCAGGAGTGTGCCGGCCATCATGAATTCAATATCGTCGGGATGGGCGGCAATGGCCATAGCGGTTCTCATGGTGTACCGTTCTTACAACCGTACCGGCTTACCAGTTGCCGCCGACTGGTCTGCGGCAAAGATGATTTCGTGCGTTTTCATGGCATCGCTCAACGTGGTGAGCGGCATGTCAGTGCCGGCTAGTAATGACTGGAAAAACGTGTTGAACTGAGTCAGGTACGGGTGGTCGGAGACGTCGCCGGAGTCGAGCATGTTCATGGCGAGGGTACTCCAGGTGTTCCGGTTGGTACCTAATTTCATGGAATGAAACTTATTATCGAGCAGACTGCCTTCGCTGCCGCAGAGGTGCGTATGGAAGTAGTACGGCTGCAGGCAGTCGACCACGGCCGCACATTTGCCGATGCGTCCGTTCCGGAACTTCAGGATCGTGACGCTGGTGGTGGGGTATTCGTAGGGCTTGAAGAACTCGCTCCGCGATTTGGTATCGTAGCTGGTTACCTCTTCCACCTCGGTCCCCATGCAGAGGAGGAGCGCGTCGAGGGCGTGGCAACCGGCGGTGAGCAGTGAACTGCCCCCGGCCTCTTTACGGATGTTCCAGCGGAAAGGGCTGTACCAGGGGCCAATGCCGTGGTAATAGTCAATCTCGCCGTAATGTAGTTCACCCAGCAGCCCTTCGTCGATAACGGCTTTGGTCGCCTTAAACTGGCTCGAATAGCGGCACTCAAAGCAGAAGCAGGTTTTTACGCCCGCTTCCTGCACGGCGGCTTCTACGGCCAGGCAGTCTTCCCAGGAGAGAGCCAGCGGCTTTTCGATGATCAGGTGTTTACCGGCCCTGGCTGCGGCAATAGCGTGGTCTTTGTGCTGATACGGGTAGCTGCAAATGGAAACAATGTGGAGATCGGGGTCGGCCAGCATGGCATCCAGGTCGGTGTAGGTGCGGATGGTAGATCCCCATTGGGTACTGACCTCCGCATCGTTGAGCGGGCGGGAGGAGTAGATGGCGGTAACCTGCGCGAGGGGGCTGGCGTTGATGGCCGCAATATGGGCCGACGCAACCCAGCCGTAGCCAATAATGCCTACATTGAAGGTTTTCATCTGTATCAAGGGTAAAGGTTAGGAACTTATGTACTATCGGTACCAAAACTAAAAATTAAGGGCAGACGCACACACCAAATACCCATATTTTTCCGAATAACCTTTCCTTTGAACCGACGAAACCGCTGCTCGGCCTTACTGACTGTCGGATAAAAACTTTGTTGTTACCTGTATAAAGTCCTCTTTCTGTTCCCCGTAAATCGGTGTGTGGCCGGCGTTCGGTATGACCCATAAGTGCGAATGGGGAATGACCTGGTGCAGTTTGAAGGCGGTATGCACCATTGCAACCTGGTCGTTATCGCCACTAATCACCAGAGTTTTGGCCTGTATTCTCTGCAAATCCTGACTGGATAGGCGGATTTCGTAATCGATACCTGGATCAAACAAGGCTTTGATCTGAGCCATGCCATGGTGATGCAGCCCTTTTAGCTGATCGACTAACTCGCTGGGCAGGTTTTCAAATGAAATGGCCGCATGCTGCGTCTGGTTATCTTTCCCGCTGTAGTTGTAAGCAGCGCCGATCGTAACCATAGCGTCGATCAACTGGGGGTAAGTGGCAGCTAGTTGCAGTAGAATAATGCCGCCATAACTCAGACCTATCGCTTTTACCGGTTTCTGCTTCAGATGGTTCAGTAGCGCATGCACATCCTCTGCCGCCTTTCTTATGGAAAAATCGGCGGTGAGCGGACTGGTGTTGCCGTGACCCCTTAAATCTACGGCAATGACCTGAAAACGCCTGGCATAATCCGGAATATGCTCTTTCCAGGATTGAGACGATTGCGTCCAGCCGTGCAGCAGCAGTAAGGGTTCTCCCTGACCATAAATTTCGTAATAGAGACCTATGCCGTTTAGTTGAACCGTCTCCGCTTTTACCGGTACCTGCCCATGTGTATTCATACCACTGATCTGGATTAGTAAAGTGAGAATAAAGATTTTCCTCATCGTTAAATCGTCGAGGGTTCAACGTTTGGCACGGCCGTAAGGGACCGTTGCCCCAGCCACACAAAACCAGCCGCAGACAAGAAGGCAAAGCCGGCCAGCACGAGCCATAAGGTAGTAAACCCGGCCAGCGCCACAAGTTGGGATCCTATGGCCGGGGCGGTGATCTGGGCAAACGCGTAAGCCATGGAGTACAGCGCCATATACTGCCCCCGGTTCTGGACATCGGAGCGACTCACGGCGAAGGACTGCATAAACGGCATGGCCAGCATTTCGCTGAAGGTGAGCACGATCATGGAAATAAACGCCCAACCTGGCCATAGTCCGGCGATCAGCAGCAGGTAGGCCAGACCTGTCAGCAGCGAACCACAGGCAATTAGCCCCATCTTGCGCGGTCCAAACCGGCGTTCCAGGGCATAGATCAGCGCCATTTCCACGAAAGCCACCATCAGCCCGTTCATGGTCATCAGCGCACCGATAGTGCGTTCACTAAATTGGAGTACCTCCTTGTAATACAGCGGGGCCATGGTAAATATCTGAAAGAAGGCCATGGCAAACAAGGTCGTGAAGACCAGAAACGCCATGAAGAAACGGTCCTGGTACGGTGACCGTACAGGGGCAGCTACGGCGCCCGATTCGTGCGCTTCTACTGGTTTGCCCGCCGGGACCGGCAACATAACACGCAGCACCAGAGCCGCCACAATGCAGGTCAGCCCGTCGACCCAGAACAGCAGGCTATAATCGATGGAGGCCAGGTAGCCGCCGATGCCACCGCCTATGGACCAGCCCAGGTTGATGGCCAGCCGGTTGAGCGAATAGGCGCGGGTGCGGTCTTCGGGCTTGCTGTACCAGGCGATAGCGGCTGAGTTGGCCGGTCGGAAGGCATCGCCCACCAGCGTAAACAGGAACACACTCACGCAGATGCCGGCAAAGCTGTGTACATACTGGAGCACCAGCAGGAAGATACCCGCCAGCAGTAAGCTGAAAAACTGAATTGGGTAGAAGCCGAAGCGATCCGTCAGGCGGCCTCCGAGGTAAGTACCGGCCAGTGCCCCGGTTCCATACACGGCCATAATAATACCCGCATCGGTGACGCTGTAGTGCAGATGCTGCGTCAGGTACAGCGTCAGATACGGCAATACCATGGTGCCGCTGCGGTTGATGAACATCACCACCGCCAGCAGCCATACCGAGGGCGAAAAGCCCCGGTACGCATTCCGATATAGACGCAACGTTTGCCCGACCATTCCGCAAAATGGCTGTTTCAGGGCAGAATTGGAAGGCTGGTTTAGTAAACGGACAAATTCAAAGTAAGTGGAAGGCAACTGCTTTCGTACCAGAAGCCAATGCGCGTATATTTGGCAGGTCTTAATAGTGTACCATAAACCACTGAGTAAAAGGCAATGATGAACGATATAACTCCCGCAGTGCAACGACGGATGGCGTTGGTAGCCGGATATTCACTGGTAGCCATGGCCATCGTGGCCGGGTTTGGCTACGGCTACGGATTTGGCAGCATCTATGTGGCCGGTGATGGGGCCGCCACGGTAACGAACCTGAACCAGTCGGCCTATTTGTTCCGGTGGGTGATTGTGGCCTTTCTGGTGATTATGCTGCTGGACGTGGTGGTTGCCTGGGCGCTCTACTACTTTTTTAAGCCAGTCGATGAAGCCTTGTCTTTGTTAACGGCCTGGCTGCGCATCATCTACGCTCCATTTTTAGGAATTGCCCTGATGAATCTGCTGGCTGTCTTACCGCTATTAAACGATGCCGCCCCAGCCGAAAGTCTGATTATGCGGAGCCTGAACGCTTTTCAGGATGTGTGGTCGTTGGGCTTAGTGGTGTTTGGTTTCCACCTGACGCTGCTTGGGTACCTGGCGCTCATGTCCCGGTTTGTGCCAAAGGTACTGGCCGGGTTAGCGCTTTTTGCCGGTCTGTGTTATTTCCTTAGCAATCTGGCAAATCTGGCTGTACCCGATTACGGGCAGTATAAAGGAACGGTTGAAATGGCGTTAAGTCTGCCGATGGCGCTGGGCGAACTGGCGCTGGCCGTCTGGTTGCTGATAAAAGGCGGTAAAACAAAGCAGCCTCGCTTTCAGTCAGCGTCCGCTGAATTTTAAAATCAGCTTTAATTTGGTCTGGCTATCAACTACAAGAAAGCGAGCCGGTGCTGCACCAGCTCGCTTTCTTATGTAAAATCAACAGGTGATCAGAATCTGATGGTATAGCCTAACTGGCCGTAAAACGGTAACATGGGCGCGGTTTTGAAATCCTGCCTTAGCAGTTTTCCGGCCCGAACCGAGATATCGTGCCGTCTGAAGGAAACACCGGTCTGTAGCCCATAATACAGGTTTCCGCCCGTTGCCGGTTCGTACCAGCCATCCACCACGCCCGGATATTGCTCTCTATACGCCTGGGAATGATCGAAATGCGTGACAATTGCTTTGTCAAAACCCAATTCACCGGCCACAAACCAGTTGGGACGATAGTAGCCGGCAATCCCCGACAGATCACTCCCGAAATTTAGCATCCGGACCAACTCATTCTGGTAGCTGCGGAACACCCCGTGCAGTTTGGTACTGAACTGGAAGTTGTTCAGCTTGACCCATCGGATCTGACCGCCGATTTTCGTCTTGAAATCATCATACGGTTTATCGCCGGTCGGTGCGGAGTACTCCACAGTAGCAATAATCGGGAATAGCCTGTTGTTAATCTTGTACCCGTAGCCTATCCCATACACAGCGCCGTATTCCAAACCGGCGTTGACGGTAATGAGTTGTTTGTTTTCTGCTTTCAGGCTACCCCAGTTGATGGTTTGGGCCTGTGCCGAACTGAAAAGGCAAGTAAGAGCCAGTACTAATATTGATGTAGTAAAACGGTTCATGATGTTTAAATTTTATGGTGTGGTTTATCGTGTTTTAAAGTAATTGAGCATTTTAGGCAGGGTCACCTGCTGCCAGGTCGTTTTATCCTTGACAATGCCGGTATGTCCTACGCCCGATACCTGGAAAAGATCGGCCGACGGAAACGCACCGGATATGCGCTGCGCCCAGGCGGGCGGATAGGCTTTGTTCTGGTCACTGTATAGGAACAGCACTGGCGTGCTGAAACGGCTTAGTCCTTTCGTGAAGTCAGGCTTATAGGTTCGGCCAACTTTAAAAAGGGCCGTGTTAATGACGGCACCCGACCGCCAGAAACTCCCCGGTGTTGTATTGTCTTCGCCGGTAACCTCATCCTTAGCGGATTGCAGGGCCAACTTATGATCCAGTATATCGTGCTGGTCTTCCTTGCCGGCGGTAAACTGATCGAGGTAGGATGCGTTGTTCAGCGATTCGCTCCAGGGATTGAACGATCGGGATTTTGACACGAAGGTCATAATATCATCCCAGCGCAGACCGCCGGGTTCGCAAACGACCAGGCCCTGTATGGCCTCCGGATGCTTGCCGGCATAGCCCGCTGCCAGGATACCTCCCCAGGAATAGCCAAGCAGAAATACCTTTTGGCTGGAACTGGTCCGGTAATGGGCAATCACTCCCCTCAAGTCGTCATACATCAGATCTACGGCTTTGGCCCCTAATGCAGTATAAGACTTTTCGGGGAAACGCTGCGACAGGCCCGAACCGCGCTGGTCGTAAAACACGACCCGGTACCCATGTTCGGCCAGCTGTTTGAGGTTTAACAGGTAGCGGTAGTCACCGCCGGGGCCACCATGAATGGCCACAATCATGGGACTGTCCGGATGGCCAAAGGCTTCGGAATGGAGTCTGGCACCGTTGACGGTGATGGCCGGAAGGCCGGCGTCCTGGTCCACGGTTTTTGGGACGAGGTTGCCGGGTTGATCAATGAATCGCTCCTCTTTGCAGGAGACGAACAGGAGGGCACTTAATGCCAGTGTGAAAAGTGTTTGTTTCGCTTTCATTTTGCGGTGTGTTTAGATAACGATGCAAAAGTAGAAGCGACATTTCGGCGAAACGACTTACCGTGAAGGATGAGACCTGTTTGTGATTGGGGTGTAAAGTTCTGATAATCAACTGATCCTGAGTGATGATACCTTGTCAATGAGGAATGGTACCTGTTAAGCGGCCTGTCTGCTGGTTTCTTTTACGTAATCAGACGGGGTAAGCCCGGTGTATTTCTTAAAGTTCCGGTTAAACGATGCTTTGGAGTTAAAGCCGCAGTCATAGGCCACGGATACCAGCGTATACAACTGGTGGGTGTCCTGCGAGATCAGCCTGATGAATTCCTCGATGCGTTTTTCGTTCACCAGGTCATAAAAGCTTTTGTTTTCTTTTGAGTTGATGACCTGCGACAGGTGGTTGGGGTGAACGCCCAGGCTCCTGGCTAAATCGTTCAGGGTCAGGTCCGGGTTGGTATAGGGCTTCTGTTCGGCCATCAGCACGTTCAGTCGCTCGTGAATCAGCGACGCATCCTCCTCGCTTAAGGTCGATTTCTGGTACTTTACCGGGCTGGTATCGTCCAGGGTTGGAGAATCCATTACCGAATCGTCTGCGCTACCATCGGTTTCAGGTGCATCGCCGGTGGCTACCGGTATCCGTTGCGGTTGCGGAGAACCCTGATTGAATACCTGCACCTGCCGGATGCCAAAATAACCCAGCCACAGCACAAACAGGGCAGCCGTTCCGAATATCAGGGTATCTTCCTGAACAAAGAGAATCACGACCCAAATGGCTGCAATCCAGATGATCAGATACAATAGCCAGTTGAAATTGATTCGTTCTGTATTGGAAAACTGGTGAACCAGGGTCTTTCGATAACTCACTAAGCGAACCACGGACAGGCTTGCGTATACAATCCCGGATAGATAGATGGCGTATAAATTGATCAGACTGGGTATTTCAAAGCCCTGTCCTTTCTGCTGGAATAAGGCAACTTTCTGGTCGAATGTCAAAAAGAAAAACTCACCGAACAGCCCGTATGATAAAAGCAGGGGCAGAAAATGGAGTACCTGTTTCTTCGTAAAGGAAGCAGAAGAAGTTTGCAGGGTGGTATATAAATACAAAAAAGGCCCTTGTACCAGCGGTAATGGAATGCCAAGCCCAATAAGCGTAGGGTAAACGGAAGCCTGATTGGTATACGCCAGGTAAAAGGTGAGCAGATGAAAGCCGGTTACGCTTAGCCAGGTTACCAGTACGTAGTCGGCCTGCGTTTTGTTTCTTTTGGTTATCAACACAAAAGAAAGGAAGAAGGAGAGAATGATTCCGGATAGGTACAGCATGATGTATGCCTCCTCTTAATGGTTCTAACGCTACGGTATTGGGGTACACACCCTGAGTAAATATACAAACCTTATGTTGCTTATAGACAAGCCAGTTAGTTTACGGTTGGTGATTATACGTTCATCAGCCGCATAATCTGCCTTAGTTTGACTATCTCAGAAATTCCAGCATAGTGCTCCGTGTTTCGATTTGCTGTTGCTCACGGCTAATGGTGGCTGTATTGTCGCCCAACTGGAATCCGTAATAGCCGAACTGCGCATGATTTGCTCCCGCTAGCCGGACAAATTTTGTGGATGCCGGTAGTTTGGCTTTGTTGTTCAGAATAGCCTCTTCGTCGGCAACGCCGTCGGATGAGCCATAAATCTTCAGGATGGGTATTTTGCTGTTTGCCAGGGATATATCTCTTGGGTGGCTAGTGGCTATCAATATCAATTTGTCGATTAAAGCCGGATTTTCATACACGAATTGGGCCGCCATTTTTGCCCCTTGCGAATGCCCTGCCAAAATATAGGTCTTTGATGTGTCGGCAAACAGGCCTAATGCCTTAGGCTTGGTATACCCTTTTGAAGCAAGCCGAAAAGGCATTTTGATTACATAGACTTTTACGTTGTTGTCTGCAAGGCTCCGGCAAAGCGGCACATACGCTTTCGGGTCAACCATAGCACCCGGATAAAAAATCAAAACGTCCTTGAACGCGGCAGTGGGTGTAAACACATAAAAGTCACTGGTTTCGTCGACGTTTGTCTGCCTGCTATCCTGAAGAAACCGTACGTCAACGTTGTGCGACTGATAGGAATAAAACAACCATGCCGTAAAGAATAATCCGCCCGCTACCCAGACCGTTCTTAAAATGTTTCGTATAGGTCGCTTTTTAGGTTTCATAGGTTGATCGGGTGTGACAGGCATAGGAGCGTTCGCGGTCAGCTACTTCGTAAATGTATGAACGTTTTTCACGCCAGCGGAGCCGTTGGCGAATTTGTATGCAGCTATACCCGTTATTTCGTACAGGGGCCTCCGTTCGTCGATTTTGGCTTTCGCTATTTGGCCACCGTGGTAACCACCCCATCGGCAGATAAGCGCCGGATGCAGTCGTTGCCGCCGTCGAGGATGTAGATGTGCTGCCGGCTGTCGATGGCAATGGCGCAGCGCTGCGGAAAGTTGAACAGGGCCGTCAGCGCCTTCCCATCCTTATACCCTTCTTTGGAGCGGCCGCCCATATTGACGTTATTCGGCTGAATCTCGCTGTTGCCGGCCAGCGTCGCTACGGTTCCGTTGGCTACCCGGATGATGCGGTTCAGCCGTCCGTCGGCGAAAATGACGTCGCCGTTGCGATTGATGAGAATGTCCTCGGGAGCCATTAATTCAGCCTTGCTGATGTCGCCCTGTACGTAGACGGGGTGAAACTCCCGCTTGCCGCACAGGCCGGCCACCGTACTGATGGTACCGTTGGGCTCCACTTTTTTGATACATCGACCACTGCCGTCGCTGACGTACAAATTGCCTTTGGGGTCGACGCCCATACCGGCAATCCATCTGGATTTGAGCGCCGGGTTTTCGCGGGTGTTGAGCAACGTAGCCACCTGACCGTTCGTGTCGATTTTACGGATGAGGTAAAAGTCACCCAGGTTGTCTTTGTTGGTGTTATCCCGCTCGGTCACGTAGATATTGCCGGCCGGGTCAGTCTCCAGGTACTCGATGCTGCGGAACTGGGCCGTTGCCAGGGGGCCATCCTTGACGGTAGTGGTAAACGGCACTCCGGCAAAGGGGCTGACTTTCCCGTCGGGCGTCATTTTCCAGATCATCTCATTGTCGGCCATATAGATGTTATCCCGGCTGTCGATGGCCATGGCCGAACACTTGGGGTAGGGGGACCTGGTGTTTTTGCGGATATCGTCGGTAATGACCGACAGCGTACCGTCGGGGCTGAGTTTAAGCATCCGGCCCATATACGCGTGAATGATGAGGTTGTCCCGGCTATCGACTACAATCGCCGTGGGCGAGGAGGGGAGTTTGGGGATTGGCGGTTGGGCCTGAACGGCACCGGCGGTAAGCAGGATAACGAAGAAGAAGCTGATTTTCATGGGGGTGGGTGACAATCGGATGACAGTTGAATCGGTTTTTGAGCCGGAAAGTAGTCGTTTTCCCGCTAAATAACGTAGTGAAGCCGTACGTGCAGTAAATTCTTACTGCTGCTAAACCAAACAGGCATGAACCCGAACAAAGCACTCTGGGAAAAGGGCGACTTCACCCAAATCGCCGAAACGATGCGGGAGAGCGGTGCCGCACTGGTCGATAAGCTGGGGATCACGCCCGGCCTTAAAGTCCTTGATCTGGGTTGTGGGGATGGAACCACGGCTATTCCGGCCGCTAAGTTAGGGGCCGAGGTATTAGGTGTCGATATTGCGCGCAATCTGGTCGAAGCCGGGAACCGGCGGGCGCAACAGGAGGGACTGACCAACATCCGCTTTCAGGAGGGCGATGCTACCGATCTGCGTGAACTGAAGGATGATACGTTTGATCTCTCCATGAGCATCTTTGGGGCTATGTTTGCACCCAGGCCGGTTGACGTAGCCAAAGAGATGGTGCGCGTAACCCGCCCGGGCGGCCGGGTGGTGATGGGTAACTGGATACCGGGCGATCCCACCCTGGTGGCGCAGATCCTGCGCATCAGTTCGGCCTATACGCCCCCACCGCCGGAAGGGTTTATCAGTCCCATGTTGTGGGGGGTAGAGGGGCATGCCGTCGACCGGTTCGAAGCTGCCGGCATACCAAAAGAAAATGTCTCCTTCGAGCGGGATACCTTTATTTTCAATGCCCCGTACTCGCCCGCCGAATTTGTCGACCGGTTCCGGAACTACTACGGCCCCACCATGAATGCATTTGAAGCCGCCGAAAAGAACGGCAAAGCTGCGGACTTGCAACGGGAGTTGGAGGACTTGTTTACCAGCCAAAACCAAAGCGCTGACCAGACTACCACCTCAATTCCGGCAACTTTTCTGCGGGTTACGGTGCAGGTTTGACAACATGTTCGACCGTTAGGATCGATAATGCTGGCGCTCGTTTTCCGGGTTGCCGGGTCTGGTGTGGTCAGAATTCTTCCTCGATGAGTTCTTTGTTTGCAACCGCACCTGAGAAGTTACCCATGGCTACTACATTAGCTACGGACCGCATCGGTGCTGCGTTGTCGCCACAGGCAAACACGCCCGGAATAGTGGTCCTCTGAAGGGTATCCACTTTGATATGCCCTTGCTCGGTCAGTTCGCAGCCCAACTGCTGGGGGATATCGCAATGTTGCTCAAAAGGTGGCCGTGCATACAGGGCTTTAACCGACGTTTTTGAGCCGTCCCTGAAAACGATAGTCTGGATGTGCCCGTTTGTATGGTTAAACCGATCAATTTCAGTTTCAACAATTGCAATCGAATGCTTTTTTAGCGTTTCGGTTTGTTCAACTGTCAAGGTTGATGGGCCGTTGGTAAATAAAGTCAGGTCTTTTGTCCAGTTGTTGATCAATTTGGAGAAGTCGAAACCCTGGTCTCCATTGGCCAAAATGCCGGTTTTTTCGCTTTTTACTTCGTACCCGTGGCAATATGGGCAATGGATGACAGAGATTCCCCAGCACTCGGCAAACCCCTCAATGCCGGGCAGTTTGTCTGTTATCCCCGTGGCAAAAATTAGCTTCTTTGCGTAAAACACCTGACCTGATTGCGCCTGAACAGCAAAGCCCTGTTCGGTTTTAGCGCCGGTAGTAGCCAGGCCTTCAAAAAACGTCACGGTATTGTAGCGCCCAACCTGTTGTTTCGCCAGCGCTGAGATGTCGGCGGGCGTTCTTCCGTCCTGGGTCAGGAAATTATGCGAGTGAGGAGTCTGCCGGTTACAGGGCTTTCCACTGTCAATGATTAAAACCCGTCGCAAGGCTCTGCCCAAAGCCATACCCGCTGATAGGCCGGCATAACTCCCGCCAATAATGATTACGTCAAACTCGTTGCTACCAGTCATGTGCGTGTCGTTTGTAAAAGCTGATCATGGAAGTGGTACCATGGCAGCTATCAGCCGGGCTAACCAGCCCGTAAAACGCTTGCCATACCGCTGACAAAGGTATGAGGATAATTCTTATTTGCAACAATGTTGCAAATAAGAGCGCTCATTTGTTGGGCTGCTACTGTTGGGCAACGGGCAGCGTAACCACAAACTCAGTTCGGCCAGGCTTCGAGGTAACGGTTATCGCCCCTTTATGAAGTTTCATCACCCTGTTTACAATATCTAATCCGATGCCCGCGCCTTCTCCTACTTTTTTGGTGGTGAAAAACGGATCAAAAATTCGGGACAGGTTTTCCGGCGGAATACCCGTTCCAGTATCCAAAATGCTTACGGTTACGTGTTGGGGATCGCAGGAGGTTTCAATGGTTAGTTTGCCGTTGGGGCCAAGGGCGAAGACCGCGTTATCGATCAGGTTTGTCCACACTTGGTTGAGTTCACTGATGTAGGCAGGAACAGGGGGCAGATTCTGACAGAATTTTTTCGCTACCTCAATGTTTTTCTCACGAAGTTTAAAGCCGGTGAGCAGCAGCGTATTTTCGATATCCTCGTGAATGTTGGTGGGTTGCAACGCCTGGCTCCTGTCCATTTGCACATGGCTTTTGATGGAGTCCACCAGGTGTGAGGTACGACTGGAAGCCTCACCCATTTCCTGTAAGATTTTATGAGAGCTCAGCAGGTTCTCCAGCCAAGGCAGCACAGCATTTAATGCCTCCTGCCCTACACGGGTACGGATGTCTTCAAGGTCGTCAACTGAAAATCCGGCGTCGGCTAACGTTTCGGCTATTTCTCGTTCGGCAAGGCCGTTATCTTCCAGCCAGTCCGACAATTCATCCTCATCCTGCATGCGTTGAACAGCCGTCCGCTTTATGGGTTGAGCCGGAGTGCGCTCTATTTCTTCTACCCGTGCATGGATACGCTGAATAGAGTCAGGGGTCAAATGACACGCCAGCAGATTTTTCGTGAGTTCATAATTGCGGGTTAATCGTTTGTTCAGTTCACTGGCAAAGCGGTGAATGGCCGCCACGGGGTTATTTAACTCATGCGCTATGCCGGCCGCCAATTGCCCCAGCGCACTCACTTTCTCGTGCTGACTTTTCATTGTCGCCACGAGCTTTGCCCGTTCGGTCATGTAACCGGTGAGCCGCTGAATCAAATCAGGGTTGAGATGTTCCAGCTCGGGGAAATGCGTTTTATGAAGCTTAAGGCAGCGCAGATGCCCGACCGCAAAGGAGCAGCCGGGGTAGACTTTCATCCTGGAGTAGGGAAATAACCCGCCGACACCGCCCGTTAAGTCGTCATTCGCGTAATAAAAGTAGTATACCAGACGGCCACTGTGATCAAAGTAAAAGCTGACTTTTCCTTCGAGGATCATGATCAGGACATCGGCCTCGTCGCCTGTTTTCTTAAGTTGGGTGCCGTCTTCATACGTGCTATACTCCGAGTGGTCGAGTATCCACTGCAAATGCTCATCGGGCAGGTCGCTCAGGGCGATTATCTTTCGTATATCGTCAACAGATAGGGGTTGCATGTCCGGGTACGTTAGTATGACAAGTTAGCTTTCTTTTTCAAGAACATACACCAGGATCTGCCTTCTTGTCTGAAAGCCCAGCTTTTCGTACAGGGTACGGGCGACGGTATTGTCCAGGTCGAGGTGAAGAAACGGGATGCGGGCTGCGGCCGTTATGCTGCGGATCTGACTGCGGATCAGTCTGGCCGCATATCCCTTTCCGGTATGATCCGGGTGCGTACACACGGCGCTTATCTCGGTATACGGGTCAGGTTGCATGCGTTGCCCGGCCATGGCAATTAACTCACCCTCGCAAAATATACCTTCGTAATTCCCAAACTCAATAGTGCGGGGCAGAAACGGACCGGGTTTAGTCAAAGCGGTAAGTTCCAGCATAGCCGGAATATCCTTGTCCTGTAGTGGGATTACTTCATGGTCCCCGACCAACGGTGCAGGTTGGCCCTGATAAACCATCTGAAAAATAGACTTTTTCAACGTCATGCCCCAACCGGCCGGAATGGCTATATCGGTTGGGGAGAAGAGAACAACCCGGCTTTGTATGGGAAGAAATGCAAGCAGGTCTTCTAAGTCGCTGTCACTGTTGGTTTTCAGGCCGGCAAAAATTCCAACGTCCCGTTTCAGGTACTTAGCGTTTTCGCTGCCATAGGCTAATAGCTTATTGCCGGTGTTCAGGCCATTCCAGATGGGATTATCAAGAATATGGGTCATTAAAGGGGTAACTCTTTTGCCGGCAAATATTTAGAATAGCGTAGTAATGAATTCTCTCATGGTGGGTAACATAATTGAGATTCAACACAGGTCATTTTGATTTTCCCGCATTTTCCTGTACTCTGAATGCGACAATTCTCCGTATCAAATCATAGGGAATTTGTTGGCTTAGTGGGAATTGGACAGATCCTTTTCCTTGCTTGTAGGTTGAAAGCTCGTCTGCAAATTCGGCGTGTCCGGTCGGCGTTGCGTAAAAACCAATATGTTTCTTGAAGCCAGCGAAATAAACTAAAGGCTTCCCATTTGTCTTATAGGCAGGCATTCCATAAGAAATACTCTCCACTGCCTCTGGTGCATTGGCTTTAATTAATTCCCTGAACTTTTTTAACAAAGCCTGGACATCCTGTGGGAACGAATTTATGTATTCATCAACAGTTTTGAAGTCAGTATTCATCCGTTTATCTTTTTACAAAATTAAGTACAATATCAGGTAATAATTCGGGACCATCATCCAGGGCCAGTTCGGCTCTCCAGGTAGCGGCATCCAGGGTGGCAGTCAGGTAGACATAGTTGGCCTTCTTCCGCTGGCCGTAGTTTGACTGAAAGCCAGGTTCAATCAGGTCGCCCGGCTTCAGGTTGGCCTTCGTGCCATAGCGAAATGGTTGTGAATAGTCGATCATTACGTTACTGAACCAAGACCGGTTTTTACCGCTTGTCCCTGACTGTAATAATCACACGCTGATAGCTCGTGAGCGCCGGCGTACCCCTATCGGTTGCTTCCAGGATCAGGTGAATGGTCTGGCCGGGGAGGGCATCAGCCGGAATCTGCACCTCTGCCTGCGCCGGGGTCGAATTGACGATCACAACCTGCTTCGGATAGGTGCCAACCTGGAACTGCCACCAGTTGATGGAAACCTTATCTTTATCCGGATCGGAAACAGCGCCATTCAGCCGTATTTTTTCTCCGGCAGAAGCCAGTACCTGCAACGGTCCTTCCATTCTGACAACCGGTGCGTGATTGGCACCCGCGTACGCAGGCGTTACCGACCATTTCAGACGGGCCGCGAAATCGCGTTGGGCCTGCGGAAAGAAGTTTGGATAGGCAACGCCATTGGCATCCCTGTTTGTTTCGCTGTTCATAGTGCTGAGCGCCGTTATCATCCCCTGAGCGGAGGTGTCGGCCGGGGCAAACGATACGCTTCTTCGTTCCTGACTGGCATCTCCACGACCACCCCAACCGCCATAGGAGACGGCCTCATAGGCCCGTAGTCCGTTGCCCAGCATGTTCATAAATGTGGGGTTGTCACCTTCCCCCAGCCAGGAGCCTGGTGCCTGCACAGGCATCCAGACCACATACCCCATCTGTTTTAGCTGGTCGCTGGTGTATCCCGCCAGACCAAAATAATCCAGCTTATCGTCCTTTACCATTTGCTTACCGTCACCCCACACCCGGTATAGCCTCCCCAGCGGACCACGGCTGGAAACGTGCTCCTTCATCCAGGAGGCCGTGAGATAGCCGGCGTTCTCCTGACTGGCCCGCAATTGCGCACCATAGCCGTAGTTAGGTCCTCCTCTGAACTGCCGGTATTCAATGGCGGGCCAATTCGGTTTGATGTACAGCGCATAGGTGTCATCCTGGTCGCCGGATGGCAGCAGTACGGCTTTTCGGGAGATCTTCTCTTTAAGCGCTTCCCAGCCGGTTGTGAACTCGTATTGCTCCTGAATCGATTTGAGCGCCCGGGCAATGGTACTGTGTCCTCCCCAGGCTGCGATAAACAGCGGTCCGGGTTTATTGTCCAGTATCAGCGTTTTGATCAGATCGGAGCCTGGTGAATCGTTCGATATATCCCCGTCAAAATCAATATTGCCGTACCGGATTTTGGCTTTCATGGCCTCGGGTGTCGGGTAGTTCGGGTTATGAACTTTCAGATTGGGATACACTTTGGCATAAGCCTCCACGGCATCGTGAATGAAGCGTTCGTCTTTTGCCCAGCGCCATGATTCACAAGGGCACAGATTCAGGCCAAAGCGGGAATACTCCCGACCGGGCACATACCACCGGGTTCCTTTGCCATCGCCTTTCCAGTGAAACTGACTACTGGCATAGACGAGACCTTCTATGGTCACATCACTACTGTAGAGCAAAAAACGGATCAGTGAGTTATTGTCGTCGAGTTCCGGATCAGCCGTGATCACGATGCGGGGTCGTACCTGTTTAGCGGGTAGTTGTGCCGCTGCCCGGTTGACCCAAAAGCACATAAGCAGAATCCCAGGAACATACAGGCGAGCCTTGCTCAGAAAACGTTGGTAAGGTAAGCGCATTATTGTTTGTGTTTGTACGACTGGTTTTTCATAGAGGCTCTGTTTCCAGTCTCCTGGCGTTACCTGTCTTCTCCTATGCCTCATTTACTCTGAGCGCACTTTTACATGCCTGAACATGTACGCATTGTCGCTGATGCGCAGAGGCTTGCCGCTGGTGGTGGTCACGTTTTTGAGTATCACTTCTTTGGTAATGACATACGGAAACTGCTCCTTATAGGAGTCGTCGATCATCTGGGGATTGAAATTGGCGAAAATAGCGGGCCCCTGGTAATTTTCCGGATGGTTGGTATCATCGATACGAAGGTTCTCAATGAGGATCCGTTCCGGCATATACGCAATATAACCAAAATCATGCTGACCGGAATACGATCCACCGATCAGGGACGCGGTAGTGGGTCTGCCGCCCGCCGGCACAAAAACGCAGTTGCGGATCACGAACTCTCCCTGCCAGGTGCTGCCATAGTCGGAGCGCAGGTTGACGAGGGTATTGCCGCGGATGGTACTGTTTTCCACCGTTAACGTTCCGCTGCCGATGGCGTTGATGCCCATGTGGCCCAGCGTCGAGTTGCGGATGGTGGCATTGGCTACCCCCATGTGGGCATCGAACCGGGAAAAGACACAACCATCATACAGCATATTCTTGCAGTAGTTGGACCCCAGGATCCCCCAATACGTACGGTCGTTGATGTCGTTGGTCTGGCGGCAGTTGATGAAGGAGACATTCAGGGCGCGGTTGGCGGAGATGTCGTATGAACCCATGGAGACGGGTTTTCCGGCTGCGCCGATGGTACTGTAGGTTTTGTGGCCGGTCAGGATGGTGTTTCTGACGGTGACATAAGCGCAGTCACTGATATTGAGGAAGCCGCCGTAGGGTGCCCCGTGGTCTCCTTCGCCCGTGATACGGTGTTCGAGCCCGTCAACCACCACATTGGAGCGTTTGACGGCGATGTTCCGATTATAATAGGTATACTTCGATTCAGCCTGATTGGCGATCGTGGTAAACCGTCCGCCGGTGATCGTCAGGGGCTTTTCGTCGATGGGCAGGGCACTGATCGCCGTAATCTGGTCGAAGTCCCAGATGATCGGCGCGTTCATGTCTACCCTGCCGGTTTTGTCAACCATGAAGATGTCCGTCTGCGCGGCTCCGTTGTTCTGGTTCAGGCCAAAGCGGATGTAGCGCTTCACGTTGGCATTGGTAACCGTAATCAGACAGGGGCCGGGCAACACCGCGTCAATTTTTTCCTGATTCCGTTTCAGGGACGTTATGCCTTGTACCGGAAATGGCTGCAGACTGGAGCTGACCAGGAAAACGGAGGCATTCCGGTTTTGTACGTCGGTATCGTCAATGATAAAAGCCGCTGTGCCGAAATCGGTATCCGTCCGGACCACGGCGGTGCGCTCCTTCCCACCAATGTAGTAGGTAGCCCCCTTGTCTGCTTTTACCGGCAGCCCCTGCTGATTGGCGAAGGCATGGGCTCCGGCGATGGCGGCCATATCATCGGTCTTGCCGTCGGCCCGGGTGCCAAAGTCACTATACCGGACCCATCCACGCTTCTTTATGGTTTGCGCGTCCTTTGGTGATACATTTACCTGTAGCTCCCCTGTTTCGGTGGTACGGACCCCGGTTTTCTGATTCAGGGAGGTGATGACGACCTGAGCAGTCCCGCTTTCGGTCTGTGCCAATACCCCGATCGCCCCGGGCAATAAGCAAAACCACAAGAGGATGCCTGTCAAGAGGCTGTGTCGTTTTGATGAGGGTATACCGTCGGAAGGCTTGTGCATAGGGGTAGGATTTTGATAGAGACGTAGGATAGCATTCACGAGTATAAAGAAGGAGCTACCTGAATTCTATCTAAAGCCTGACCGTTCTGTAAAAATTCAACGACATAAGGGTCAGTTAGAACCCTGACCTGGGGTGGCCACTATACGACTACCGTACAACACTGGATATGGTGGGAGAGGTGGACATTTGCCATTGTATTTGCGTTAAATGGGGTAAAGAAGCACCTCTATACGCTTATTGAAAATGTGCGGTTGTATGCCTTTTTTCGTTGTTGTGGTTTCTGTTTTGTTTTATTAATTTCAACTTAAGGTCATCATATAATATCCCGATAATTAACACTGTCGCGGCAATGGCTAATACAAAAAGTTTCAGGGTCGAATAAAATATGCCGCCTAATAGTCCGCCTAAAAAGAAAAAAATAATAATGGTCAGACGTAATTTTATTGAGGAGAAGAGCTTGTGCTTTTGGTCTTTTTGTTTGTAGAAAAACAACTGAGATAGTTCAATGCCTAAGTCGGTAAACAGTCCTGTCAAGTGCGTTGTTCGAACCGTTGAATTGGAAATTGTCGTTACTAATGAGTTTTGTAACCCCATTGCAAAAAGCAAAGAACAAACAAGGAAATTGGGGTTTTGAGAAATCATAAATTGCCCGAATACGGCTAAAAACAATAAAATAAAACTTTCAAAAACCGTCGGGATAACATAAATAAATCTGTCGTTCTTTTTTGAAATAATTTCAACGATCAGGTTTGACACGAAGGAACCTAGGAAGAAGAAAAAAATGTATAAAAAATAGATAAACCCCAGCCAAAAGTTGAGTTTGAAAATTTCGTCCACAAAAAAAGCAAAGTGTCCCGTTACATTTGTTGTCAAGCGTTGAACCGCTAAAAAGCCGGTCACATTTACAATGCCAGCCACAAACGACAGCAATGAAGCAATCCGTAAATTGTGCTTTAATGTCCTCGTCTTTCCTTTGTGCCTGAACATGAATTTATTGTCAACCTATTCGCCGGATGCGATGGCCTAAAACGGTCTATAAGTTGCAAATATACGAATTGATGAGGGCGCATACCATTCATACTTCCAGTCCGCCATCGAAGTGATCTTTTCGATTGTAGTCCAGGAATTAACGGTGAGTAAACTTTCCGGCGGGGTGCTCAGCGCTGAGTCGGTGGCTGTGGCTATAAACGGTGACGGGTTGGCGTTCCTCCTTTCTTAAGCGTTAAGCCAATCTGGCCGGCATGGTATGCCGTGTGGTAAAGCACATGGGCAAATAGTCTGGCCCTGGTAACGCTACCGAAAAAGGGCGTATCGATTGCGTTCTGCCATTCTGCGTCGGCAGTCTGTTCGATTATGGTCCTTAGCAGCGCATATCCCTTCTCGACCAGCCTGCGGCTTTCGGCCAGGTCTTCACCCTGACCGGTGTCTGGCTGGCCCATGGTCGTATTGGGTACATCGGTGGGAAAACCAAAGAAATAGCCAAACAGGTTCATGGTCTCGCCGATGTGCCGGTAGATGAATCCGGCTGATGCCGCTTCGTCAGTGAGTCGGTAGTGCAGGTTCCCGGCAGTCAACTCGCTGAAGGCGAAGTGACAACTGACTTGATTCTGAAGGAGCAGGTCGGTGAATAGCTCGCGAAGCATAAGCTAAAGGCGTAGACGTTTAGTGAGCCCTGAAGTTCCATTTGGAATTATCGCTGCTGAAATCAAATTCTGCCAGCGTGGGTGTGCTGTCTCCGGACGAGACCAGCGTCAGCTTCCTGCCTGAATTGGGTACCACCTTGGGCATGATCCGGTAGGTGCCGTCCGTCAACTGGTCGATACGCCATAACTGTTCGGGAGCGCCGGTAAAGGCCGGTACGGTGATGACTTCGGCATCGGCCGTGGCCGCTAAGGCCCGATCGGTTCCGGCCAGAACAATTTTGTAATAGGGGCCACCTAAATACCCGGTGGTATCCGGCGCATCGGTGATCGTCCATTGCTGATGGGGACGCGACATGTAGTCGCCTATTCGCAGATTGATCGGACCGGTGGGCCAGGTTTTCTGTACATCGGCTAATTGCTGCGCCGGAACGGGCCTGATCGGCTCAGTATTAGGCTGAGCAAAGCTGCGCGGGGCAACGGGCATTCGGGTAAAATCAACGGCCAGCTCCAGGGCGTAGCCTCTTCGGACGGATTCAATTTCGTAGGTGCCTTCTTTGAACTTATCGCCGGCAACCGGCCAGCCATCTTTCCAGACCACCGGCAGGATGCCCAATACGCTGCGACCGCCCTGCGCTAAATCGGCTTCGTAATGGAGAGACATTTTTTCGACGCCGTTCTCCAGGATGATGTGCCCAAAATGGCCGGGGCCTATCAATTCGCTACGGGTAGCCACCACCATTTTTCCGCCCCCTTCCAGCATGCTTCTGCCTACATTATCGAGGTAAGGACCGGTTATTTTTCTGGAACGACCCACCACCACATTGTAGGTCGAGTTGGCCCCATCGCAACAACTGCCATGCGTGGCCAGCAGGTAATACCAGCCGTCGCGGTAGACAAGGGTGCTGGCTTCACAGACGATGGCTACATCCACGGGTTTATTACCGGCCTTGAGTTTTCCGGTTTTGGGGTCTAACTCAATCAGGCGGGTATAGCCAAAATAGGTACCGTAGGTCAGCCAAAGGCGTCCGGTAGTCGGGTCCAGCATCACACCTGGGTCGATAGCGTCGTTCTCTTCATAGCCATCCGACGTGGCCACCACCACCGGTTCAGAGTATTTAAAATCAGGCGACTTGGGGTCCAGGGTCTTGTTCCACATGGTCAGGATAGCGCCTTTGTGGCTGGGTGATCCACCGGTGGCTCCATATGTGACCAGGTAACGATCCCCAATTTTGATGACGTCGGGAGCCGCGCCACCACCCGGTCTTACCCCGCCCCCGTACCAGGTCCAGCCATCGTTGGAAATTAATCCGCCCCCGCCCGTGCCGAAGGTGTAATACTTGCCCTCGCATTCGGCAATGGTAGAAGGATCATGGATAAAAGGTCTCCCGACCTGCGCCAGTACGGTTTGGGTCATCAATAAAGCAAATCCCGCTATCAGGCCGCCGGCTTTCAATCGTCTCATATTGTAACAAGTAAACTACTGTGTTTCACTCAATCACTCAGTCACTCATTCATTCATTTAATCGCTCATTCCGCGCTAATACTAATATTCTTCACCGGTGCACCTTTCTCGTCTAAAAAACGAACGCAGAAATTAGCCATACCCGGCCCGTTGATGACGGCCCCGCGGATGATGTTCCGGCCCTTTTTGAGCGTTAACCGGGCGGAGGTACCATTATCGGCAATCATATCCCGGTCACCCGACAGCAGCAAAGCTTCCTGTCCATTCAGCCACCACATGCTGCCGGAGTTACAGCCGGCCGCCAGCCTGACGTTTTTGATTTCTTCGGGGCTATTGATGACCGTGACCAGCCAGACCAGTATGCCGTATCTGGGTTTGTTGAGGGCGTAGGTAAAATGGTATAAATTAACGTTGAAGGCCTTGCTGTCCAGCGCATACCATTTCAGTGCCTGGTTGCCCACGTTTACCGTTTGGCCATGTTTGGGAACGGTGGTGTAATCAGGGGAAAAGTTATCGGTTGAAAACGTGGTTCGGAGGTAGTTGTCCGTGAAAATATTATTTCGGACAATATCTTTTTTGACCGGTTCCAGCACCAGCCAGCGTTGAATAAACCCTTTGGCATCCGGTGCTTTTTTGGCGGCCGAGGCCGGTATGAAGTGTTTGGACAGGGTATGGGTGGTATCGCTTTTTAAAGGTATGGGCGGGAGAGGGGGCCGTTGCCCCGGTCCCGGCCCCTGGGCAAAAGCGGTACCGCCACCGGGTTGTAAGCCTGCTAAAACGACCAGCGTTAGAATTGGCAACCAATAGTTGTATTTTCTGTTCATAGAAGATGTCCCTGGTAAATCAAAGAAGCATGGCTGAAGGAATTACTTGTTGCTGATTATAAGCGTTTGTAAACCGAGAACATCGATCCTGCCTTAAACAAAATCAATTCGTTTTTAGAGACGGAATAGACGATACCGCGGTTTTCATTATTGTTATCTTTATCATACATCTTACCGTTTCGGTTATCATCCCTTGCCAGTAGTATCTGCTCCCATTCGCCAACAAGGCCATCAACCGCAGAGACGCCATTATGGTGCTTGAGCGTTTTGTCTTCGTTGAAAACGGGTAGCTTCAGATATTACACACTATAGCAGACACGCATAAATCTATCTCGCTAACGGATCAGGTCGTATCTGGAACTTGAAAACTTTACTCGGTGTACCTTTTCCACCTTCCATGTGAAAAGGTGCGCGTGTACTTATTGTTGCCCATAATCCGCGCCCTTTCCATCCGGCATTGGGATCGTCAATCCGCCCATCCATCCACTTGGTATAAAATCCCAACGGGTAGGGGACACGAAGTACCACCCACTTTCCATCCTTCAACGCTAAAAGACCTTCAGATTCATTACCCGTGTTGATAGGTGTATTTTCTCCAAGCCCCGATGTGTTGAACTGATCTACCCAGGTATAGTAGCTGGACTCCGCACTGCCTGGAATATTCAGACCCTTAAATTGCGGAAGTGGCTCTGTATAAAACGTCCAGCCCTCAGGACAATGCTGTCCGGTCGCTGTTGGTCCGTTGCGTACTTTGCATTTTCTGCAATCGAAGCTGGCGAGGTGACCACTGGCCAAAGCAACCCAGGCCACTCCGTTCCGATCTACATCCATGCCGCGCGGAGAAAATCCCTCAATCGGCTCACCCTTTTCATTAAGTGGAAGCTCAAAATATTCTGCAAGAGCTGTTTCAGCAGGATTGCTTCCTGGATTTAACCGGATCAGTGCACCTGGATAACCAAGGCTGGATCCCCATACAGAACCATCAGGCGCAGGTGAACACGCATATAAACCTTTGGCGATTCTCTTGTCCTTCTTTGGGTCATTGGGTGCATCAGGTTCGGTATAAACATCACGTTTGCCATTTCCATTAAAGTCAAGAATAATTGGAGTCCAGCCCTGTGCTGCTTTTTCATCTCCTGTCTCCAAATATTTTTTCGTGTTGAACCACCCTATTACCTGTCCCCCTCCGCTGGTCCACAGCGTGTTGTTACCATCTTCGGCAAACATCAGGTGATGCGTACTGAAACAGGTGTTTATGGGCGTGTATTTCCCTGACTTGGGATCATAAACACCGAGCTGCCGATATGATTTGTCAACAGGAAAAACTTTTGCTGATGGGTGATCAGACCCTTCCTTGCAGAAGTCAGGATTGTCTGAAGGTCGAACTGTTGCTGTGATCCACACACGCCCTTCTTTGTCGAACATAGGATTGTGAACATTGGTTTTGCTGTTCCATATCGCTGTGTCTCCCCAGTATGGTGATCGTTGTACTACTACTCCTGATGCAGATTGGGTATTGGGGTCAAGAACAGAAAGGGGCACCTGGCTGATCTTGTTTGCCATAGGATCAAGAACAGGAAGATAGTCTGTACTCAGCTCCGTAGCACCGTATAGCAGACCATTGGCATTCGTTGTTGGGTTTCTTCGATCGGTTGACACCACATCGTGCAAGTAGGCTTTTGGATCTGCCCAGTCCCACTGTGAGATGACAACGTTGCGTTCAACTCCTTCTGGCCGTTTTGGCTTTGATGGAACTTCGCCCTGCGCAATTCGATCGGTCCAGTCTGCGAACATCTTTAACAGCTGTTCACGACCAATGGTCACCATGCTGCCAACCATTTGCCCGCCCGCCTGGCCCGACTGTAATCTTCTCTCCCATGCCATTACCGAACTCGCAAATTTTCCAAGCGAGGGCTGAAACTCACGCGTTCCTTTGCTGCCGAGCTGATGGCAGGCAAGGCAGGTTCCTGACTTAATACTTCTAAGAAAATCAGCCTGGACTTTTATGTTTGGAGAAATTCCATTACCATTTGGTCCGGTACCTGGAAATTTGGATTTATCAGGAACATTAAGCAGCGAAAACCAGTAGCCTGCCGGATAATATTGTGCAGCTTCCTTTTCCGAAGGAGCAATTACGGCAGTTAGATCAACATTGCTCCCAGGTTTTGCATCTTTCTTTTCCGAATCAACCAGCCCATAACCCCGGACCCAAATTTTGTAGTTTGCTGTTGGAAGTTCAGGAAGCAGATACTGACCGGATTCATTTGTCACTACGATTTTCGCAAAGCGGGTAGGCAGGTCGTAGGTTTCAGCAATTACCCACACACCGGCTTCGGGTCCATTGGGCCCTGTAACCGTTCCTCCAATGTCGTTGTTTCCTATATTTACCTCTTTAGTTGGCGTTTTATACATCGCAATAACGACGAAAGCAATTAGGAGGTACCAGGCATGGTAAAGAAAGGATTTAGCTTTTCTGACAAACGGCAGGCTTTCATTTTTTTTCATACCCTTTACGGTTTACAATCGTTGAGATTATACCTGTACAAATGAGTTCCTGAATTTTCGGTGATTTTATTTTGTAGGCATTTCGAAATAAAATTGCAGCCAACTCGTAAATAGATGCATATTTTACGCCCCAAGCTAAATTTTGCATTTTCCTCGAAGATTTCCAAATCTCACTCAGCTCAATTGGTGAACTGTTGTTTGTTAACGCATTATGGGTGAGATTGAGCGAACGCATAACGTAAAGTAGTCTTGATGCGGTCCGTCGTAACATTTCTTGTGACCAAACGGTCGGCCGCAATTCCTGGATGAACTTACTATTGGCTCCATCGCTTCGGCTATCAGCGGCTGCATGGCAAAGCGGAATATTCAGGAACGGGTACCGGCTGTTCAGACGACCGATTCGTGGCATTCATGAAACTGTAAAACCCGCTGGGCAATCGAGACAGCATCGTCCTGGATGCCCCAGATAATGCCCGATGCCCTTCTGCGCAGCCAGGGAAGCCCCAGAAAGTACAGGCCCTCTACCGCAGAGACGCCATTATGGTGATTGAGCGTTTTGTCTTCGTTGAAAACGGGTAGCTTCAGGTAGCTAAAATCACCGGTGAAGCCCGTTGCCCAGATAATGGAGGTAATGTTATTGGCTTTTAAAGACAGCGTGGTGATAGACGATGCGCAGGAAGCCGTTTCGTCGGGCAGGTCGTTCGGGTCTTCGTCGGGCGCGGGGGCCGCTATGTTTTGCTGGTCAATGTAGCCGTCAACGGCGCTCTTCAGCTTGGCAGAAAACGCATCTGCAAACAGCACATGCTCAGCCGCATTGGGCTGTAAGTAGACGGTGTCACGATCGGCATGGTCGGCTTTGCCCAAAATCACCGCGCCTTTTTGGGCCAGGGATTGCAGGCTGCAGGTTTTTCCGCGGATGCCGACGCCGGAAACCTGCGGTGGTCTCGTGCGCAGTAATTCGGGACTAGCCTCATCACGCATCGTATCGTACAGGCCCATGCCGAACATCCAGTCGAAGATATCCTTACCCCGGTACGTTCGGGGTATACGGCCCACTTTGCAGGTAGACAGGAAAACGGTTCGGCCCGCGTTGCTCAGGTCTTCGGCTATTTGCGTGCCCGATTGCGCACTGCCCACCACCAGCACGGCTCCTGGCGGCAACTGTGCCGCACTGCGGTATTCAGCGGCATGTTGCTGTACAATGCCGGCAGCGATCTGGTGCGCGAAAGGCGGAATGGTTAGTTTGTTCTGCCCGCCGGAAGCAACAACCACTTGTCGGCTGTAACAGGTCTGCGGAACGCCGTTTATGGTTACGGTAATGGCAAAGCCAGAGCGGGCTTCCTCTTTTTCGATCGCCGTAACAACCGCATGCTCAACAACGGGCAGGTTGAACTCCCGAACATAGGCTTCCAGTTGATTGACAAAGGCCGGGGCATACGAAAAAGCCTCTGAATCCTCGAAAACGGGGCTTTGTCCCGGTAACAGGCTTAGTCGGTTGACCGAATTCAGTTTAAAGGACTGCCAGCGTTGGGAGCGCCACGTTTCGCCAATCTGACCCCGTTCGAATACCCGGTGCGAAAGCTGGTGATCGGCTAACAGTTTGCTGATGCTGAGGCCTGCATGACCCGCACCGACGACAACAACATCAACTAAAGGATGATCCATGATGGTAGGAGTTTACCCGAAAGGTAAGGTACGCATTAATGGGAAAATAGTACCTGACCAGTTAGCTTCCGGTTTGGAAAAACCGTTGTCTGGATTACTCCATCCTAAGATTATCCACCGGATTTGTATTGGCCGCCTTCAACGTTTGGGAGAAGATGGTTGTCAGTCCAAGGGCTAACACCACCGCCAGGCTTATGACGATTTCAACCGCACCAATGGGCGCATGATAATACTGGCCCTCTTGCAGCATCAACTCCATTAACAGGTAGACGCCTGGAATGGTAACGGCAGCCGCAATGGCCAGCAGCACCAGGAAGTCCCGGGATAGCAGGTACACCAGGCTTCCGGAAGAGGCACCCATCACTTTCCGGATACTCACTTCTTTGACCCGGTTTTTGACCGTGAACACGACCGTGCCCAATAGCCCCAGGCATGCTATGGTGATGGCCAACAGTCCCAGGAACCCCCACATCTTCACAATGCTGTTATAAAACGAATAGGCATCGCGGATCTGGTCGGCCAGGAATTCGGCTTTAAACGTGTCCCCTTTCCCGACAGTTTTCCAGGCTGCTTCCATGTCCCTGAAAGCCTGGGGCTTGTTGGTTGATAGGAGGTGAAAATTCGCATAGTTGAAGTTCTCGGGCGCATATTCGAAGAAAAAGTTTCCAATGGGAGATTTCAGGTTTGCGTAGTGGAAATCTTTCAAAATACCCGCCACCCTCACTTCTCGTTTATCGGGCAGGATGATCACCTGATCGATGGCGCCGGAAGCGTCATCCGGGCTCAGCTTTTTTGCAAATACTTCATTGATGATGATCAAACGCGAGTTTACGCCGGCATCGTTGGTGAAGTTCCTTCCCAGCACGAGGTGCAGACCCATGTTGGTTATAAAGTTTTCATCGATGGCCATCTTGCTCGCGGCTATGGAATCTGAATGGGCCACCCGCTTCACATATAACCCCGGTACGTTACCGGCTCCCAGTGGGTGCGACGACATAGCGATCGGAGAAACGAAGGAAAGCTTTCCAAATTCATTTTTGACCAATTGCGGATCCGCCTGTTGAAGGTCAACGTTGAGTATGTTCTCCTGGTCGAATCCAAAATCATAATGGATGGAGTACCGATACTGTTGCATCATAACCACCATGGCCATGATAAAACCCAGCGACAGGATGAATTGGGAGGTGATCACGACTTTGCGCAGCGAAAACCAGCCTCCCTTTTTTGTTTGCGGCTCCTTCCCTTTCAGCGCCAGGGTGGGGCCGATTTTTGAAAAATGGAGCGCCGGAACAATGCCCGCAGCAACCCCAACCAGGAGGGCGAAGGCTATGAAACCGGCAAACGTTCCGGGCGTCGGATTCAAATCAACCGAATCATGTTCGGCGGTAAGCGACAGGGCTTCGCGAACTGGATTAAAGAACAAATACGACAGTGACACCGCCAGCAGCATAATAATGGTGCTTTCCATCACAAACTGCATAAAGATCTGTCTTTTCCGTGCGCCCATCACCTTCCGCACCCCGATCTCTTTCATCCGTTTGAGCGACTGGGAGATAGCGAGGCTCACGTAGTTGCTGCATGCTGTGAGGAGTATAATCAGGGGTAAAACTCCCATGAGCGCCATTTCCTGGTAGCTCCATTCGTTGCCCATGTCATTATCCAGCTCAGGCCCGGGAACAATGGTATCGAACCGCTGAAGTTCGAACGAAGCCTGGAACTCAGGTGTCGTATATTTTTCTTTTGCAACACTGTTGAGGAACGCTTCGATGGCCGAGGGACTCGAATTGTCAGCGAGTTGCAGATACGTGTATGAATTGCGGAAGTTATTCCAATTCTTTTCGTCGGTTGTAAAAGACGCGCCATGATGCGAGGTGAGCGTGGCGAATGAGACCAACGCTTCGACTTTCAAGTGCGAATTCTTCGGCATGTCTTTCGCTACCCCAGTGACCATCACTTCACCAAATGGCTCGATGGATACAATTTCGCCCATCGGGTCCTTTTTCCCAAAGATTCTGGCCGCAGCGGCCTCGGTAACAACCATCGTATTGGGCTGTGCCAGCGAAGTGGCGGGGTTGCCCCGCAGCAGGGGAAAGTTAAACATCGAGAGATACGCTGCATCCGCAAAGTATCCGCTTACAGGAATTTTATTGTCGGCATAACGAACATGTCGGGGAAGCGATTGGTGAATACGAACAACCTTTTCCACCCCTATGACATTGCCTTTCAGCAGTTGAGTCGCACCGATGGGCACGGATGCGAACGACGGGTTCTCCTGCCGATCCTGAACGTGAGTGATTACCCGGTATATGTTCTCTTTATTCGGATGAAAGTTATCGAATTGGTAGATGAACACGATCATGGCAACGACCAGTAGGTTGAGCGACATGCCCAGTGCCAGGCCAAAGACATTTAAGGTTGTGAAAAATTTGTTTTTCGACAGGTTACGTGTAGCGGTCTTAAAGTAATTTTTGAACATGGCGTGGTATTGGATGTTTGTAAACAAATCTTGAATCTGCGCTTGTGCCGGTAAAAAACCACTCCGAGAAACCTCTGTTTCTTAAAACAAAGTGTTTTGTACATAGTAGGACTGACTTGGGTAAGGATTACAACGTCTCCTTACCCGCCTTGTTACAAAGGCAGTGTTGGCTAAAATTGTTATTCTTTCGGGTTGTAATTGTCCCAATACTCCCTCGGTGTCAAAACGCGGGTATATTCAAACTCGGTTATTGTGAAGTCAAGCGTGTTTACTGTTATAAAGTAGTCTGCTGCACTTACTGCTGCCAATTGCATAAACTTGTTATCGCTTGTATCGGTCAAATCTTCGACTTTTCAGTCTGTTTTGTAGAAAGTTGCAATTTCTCGCAGTTTGTTCAACACTACTTGTGCTTTCGTCTTGAAGCTGGCAAACCGGGAAAATTTATCCTTGTTCAGCACTTCCAAATACTCGATAACCACTTCTTCCGAAAGGCAGGTTTCCACTTTTTCTGTTAAAGCTAAATCGTACAAAATCTTATTTTTTAAATCCGCAGGAGAACAAACCGCCTATGATTAAAAACCCAGAAAAAAGCGTGAAAGGAATTTTGGTTTTTTTTGTTAGCTAGCGGGCGGTTATAATCAATGACATCTATCAGAATGTCATTGATTTAGCTCTTTTTAATACCCTGATAGGTTCTTTGAATTCGTCAAGAACGTCATATTCAAAGTCAGTGTTGCCGGCAACCTTGTCTAATCTTTGTGTAATAGCAAATTCTCCTGCCTTTAAGAAACTATGGCCCGATAACTCTGACGTGAATTCTATTGCCTCTCCAGCCACATCTATGCTCGTGGGACCTTTCTGTAATTCACCATCGTCTTCATCATTTGGGAAATTACCGAAGTCATCAACAATTGGATCTCCGCTAAGCGCAGCATCCAGATCAGAAAATTCGAACTCTTTTATTTTGTTCCTTGATTGAACAGAAAAAATGGACATTACTGTTGAATCAAGAGCCCCTTTAAACGGAAGTTTGCCAGATTCATGAGAATCTGGACTTAGCTTAGCAAGTTCCGCACTTGCAATTAAGGCAAGCTTAGCAGCTAGTTTTGCCGGCTCTTTTTCATTCCAATTGTGTTTTTTTCTAAGTTCTTCAGGTATAAAACCAGATGGCCATATTCCGATAACAGCATCTCCGACAGTGTTTAGTACCATGCCCAAATTTTTTTGGATAACAGCTGCGGCTAAACATTGAAAATCTGAGAGCATTTTAGAATACTGATAAAGACTAACTTCCGGGTTATTACGGATTTTCCTTGATCCTTTAACGTCAACTACCATAACAGGCAGTTCAAGAGATGCATGTCCCGGGCAAATGCGCAAGAACATGTCGCAAGTATTGCAGTAATATTTGTTCCTTTTATTTCTTGTGATTGTTATGCGCCCGAAATTTGGATCTTCGTATATGGAGCCAAATGCAAGTTTGCAAAACACACAGGTGTCTACTTGTCCTTGCTCGGAAGAAGCAATTTGTTTAATTGAATCATGCATGGCATGATGTTTATCCATAATTACCTGTCTTACGGCAAGACTGGGAAACTTCCCCGGCAAGGCACCCAGTACGACGTCTCTTAATACCATGCTAGGACCACTGTATGCAAAAAGCACTTCCCACGCATGATTAAAATCTTCAATTGCATTAGGGCTCGATGAAGTTTTTGTCTTCATCATCTTCGTAGCATGTCCTTTAAGAGTTTCCATACCGTATAAAATTGTTTAGCTAAAAGTTTTCAGTTCGAGACTATTTATACTTTGAATGCACAAGATCTTCAGCGGCTTTCTGCAAATAGCCCACTATCTCAGGAATCATATTTCGTTTACCCTGATCTGTATCTGATAGCCAGGGATTCATTACCGTAGTTATCAAAAAATTCATATCTAAAGTATCATCTTGATCAATTTTTAGTTGATTTCTTAATGACCTGATTGCATTTGAAGAATTTTCAGAGTCGAAAGTTGAGCTGGTCACAATGACTTCAGGAAGCGGCTCATCTGTATTTTGATTACTTAATTTTTCAAACAAGGAATTGTTAAAGTCGTTGGTGACTTTGGGGTCTTTATTTTCTTTACCATTAATTATAGGATTCAATGCATAGGAGATAATATTCAGATCTGGCCCTGTTCTTTGGAAAAGATCGAATTCAATCTTGCTCTCACTAAGTCTTTCCCATAATTCGAGATTAGAAAGTTTTGTCCACTCTTTAATTCTTTCTATTTCTTCAGGTTTCAGATCTGTGAGAGCAGCAAGTTTGAAATCCTCTGATTCTATAGCCATCATTTGAGCGAATAAACGCTTAGTGTTAAATGTACATCTTCCAAGTACTCTCCCATATCCACTTTGATCTGGCTTAATGATCCGATGGCTAAAATAGACGCTGGCTGCTGATGCACCAGGTTTAGATCCTTCTACACCAAATACTCCTGTGGTAGGTGCATCTCCTCCATGATAAACTACAGGAGCTGTGATCTGAATCATTTGAGGCATTCGATGATCCTTGTATACTAAGCTTCCAGCAGGGTATAATGCAAATCCAGATTTATGAGGATCAATTGTAATAGTGTCAGCATCTTTTAGCCTGGCCAACTGTTTGGCAGTGTGAGTGTTCAATCCAGTGCTAGCAGTGAACATAAACATTTCATGTGCCCGTGGATTTTTACTCGCATTTTTGAGTTGTTGATATGCGATTGCTGCGTCAATATTTTCCTTGTGCGCATCCCCTGATTGATTTCCTTGCGCTAACTGTCTATGTGTTCTAAGGTGGTGGTGTGCATCTGATTGTTCTGAAGGGGCATTCAACATTGATGCAAAATACCCTCCCCATGCTCCATCGGCATGCACGAAAAATTCCATACCATTTTCTCTCATTTTCTCCCTGAGTTCGAGAACACCTGAAAGGTCGTCAACAGCACTCTCTTCAGTGGTGCCCATTACAGCCACAACAGTTATAATCGGAATTTTCTTTTCGTAATGTTCCTGAACGGTTTTTTCCAAGTGATCAATCTCCATTCTTGCATTACTCTGGATCTGGATTTTGGTAAAAGAGCCGCTCCCTAGCCCAATAAGGGTTGCAGCCTTGGGTAGTGAATAATGCATGGTGGCAGGGCCAACCAATTTCATATTGCCTAAAGCCTCCCGGAATTCACCATCGGCCTCTAAGAGTTCATCCATATAATTGGCAAATCTCATAAGGCCTAGTTGCTGAACCGTGTATTTCTGGATCAGATTCTCAAGCGTAGTACTATCAACCCCCGCCTGTTTAGCTAATTGCAACAGGCGCGTGGGAATGCTTAAAATAACATCTCTCTTCAGGTTGATCAATTCCCACCAGCCCATGTCAAGTATCTTTTTCCTAGGCGCGTTTTTACCGGTTAGTTGAACTTCTAATTTACTTAGTTTAGATAGATAATCTTCTTTAATGAAAGCTGCCAGTACGGCAAAAGGATAGAGTTTGGTGTTTCTACCAGACCACATTGCTTCAATATTGGCCATGGTTCCATCACAAGTGATATGTCCCCAAGGTTCTACATCTCCATCATCCATGTAACCAACCATATGGCATAAGTCATTTGCCACCTCTATCTCGAATGCAGTAGTCAGTGGACTCGCTTCTGCAGCTACGTTATTTTGATTGTAAAGCATTGCTGCAAAATAGCCTGCTACTGAAGGAAGAGATTGATCCCAAAGCATATGGCCCTGATATCGGTAACTGCTAAAGGGAACACTGTAAGTCTCCAAGTTTCTCACCAATTGCTTGAAGTTGCTCATGATGACTTTGCTCTCTGCTTTATACTCGGGAGAATCTGTATTCGCCCATTCTGGGTCATTAGGGTAAGTAGATTCTCTACCATCAGTTGCATGGTGAAGTGCTTCCTCCAACATTTCTTTCAGTAGATTATGACTTTCTCCTTTAGGCCCCAAAAACCACGTACCCATAGACTGGGTACCGTTAGATTTGGCAAGAGCCATTTGCCCCCTAAGGGCTTCAATTTTCTTGTTTATATCCATGATGATAGTTTAGCTGATTTCTTTGCTGTCTTGACAGAACTGATAGTTCCAATAATTGATGACTTTAGTAGAGAACCACCAGGTATGTTCAACGTCGATGTAGAGTTCAGGGAGCTTATTCTGGAGATTTCCGAACATATCTCTATATTGACTTAGTCCATGATATAGCACTTGATGACGAGTTTTATCTTTCAATGGATTGTCACAATAGGTGCTGTAGTTGTCATAAGGCAGATGAGGGAAGCAGACATGTATTGTTGCAATCAATTGCTCTTCATCTATCCAATCAGGTGCTTCTTTCAATGTGGCTACATGATCATACTCTGGTTGCCATATGACAGAATGCATTATATGGGCTTCTTTCCCCCTTCCAAACAGTATGTAATCTTCAAATCGTCTTGAATTTTCATTTCTGTTAATGTGTCTATAATGAACTACCCTTTCTACCGTAACCATCACATTAGTCAGCCATGGTTTAACTTCCGGTTTTCCCCAATACCCGGCCCAAGGTGGTTGAGGTAAGGTAGCTGGAGGCAAGTGCATACCCTTTAGTCTTTTGTCGGGGCCCTTCTTTTGGTCGGGAACAAGTTCAGTTGGAACCTCCTGAGCGGGTTCGACTGAAGTCCATACATTTGCGTTAAACTTTTTTCTGTTTCCGGAAGCAAGGCTTGGTACTGTAAAGGCTTCAATGTCTTCAGAACCAAACCAGTTGGCCAAATAATACGAATTTCCATTTTTCATTCTGTCTGCTAAAATTTTCTTTTTAACATCTTCAGGAATAGTGACCTCAAGTATCAATTCATAGGAATGAGCCTCCATATGGGTCATGATTTGATGAACGAGGAATAAGGTATCTACCCCCACAAGACAAAATGCATGGTGATCGGGATCATTTTTGATAGTTTGTGTGTCCATTTGGATAAAAAAGGGTTTTAAATGATTTCAAAATTTAGTCTTTCTTTTATGTAAGATATTTGTACTCTTAGGATTTTTCAATTGTGACTTTTTAAGCTTATTGTTTAATTTCCTCAAACCATATTTAGACATAAGAAATCAACCTTAGTGTTCAAAATTGGCTTCAAGTACGGAGAGTGTTTTTAGATGTGGATGCCAATATTACCTTGAAAAACCAAAAAAAGAACGCCAAATACACACCACTATTTCCTCCAATCGGAATAACGTTTTGCTTTCTATAATTGTAGAAAGTTGTACTATAAAACTAAAAATATTTCTTAATTATATACCTGGTCTAAACATTAAGAACCTGTTTAAATTTTACGGCTAATGCGATAAATGTTCGCCAGATACACAAAGGATTCGGCCGATGAACAGTCACATTCATAATCTTTGCTGAGTCGGCG
>NZ_BAABHD010000069.1:0-52725 GCF_039541915.1 Nibrella saemangeumensis | reverse complement strand
TTCGCAATAAGTTAATCTTACGGGCCTATGCCGTGGTGGGTAAAAACCAGGAATATGATAAAACTTATACATACACACTTGCTTAAACCATAGAAAACTCTAAATTTATAAATGCCAGTTAAGGTTCAGTACGGGTATTTACAAAGCCATAAGGAGCGTAACGCCTTTGTAAAATTCGCTATCTTAGACCCCATGGAGCAGAAATATATCGTCTACTACCGGGTGTCCACCAAGCGGCAGGGTGACAGCGGCTTGGGGCTGGAAGCTCAGCGGGCCTATGTTGAGCATTTCTATAAGAGTAAGAATATTATTGCCCAGTTTACCGATGTCCGCAGCGGTAAGACCATTCACAAGCGGCCCCAACTCCAACAGGCACTGGCGCTCTGCCGACAGGAAAACGCTACGCTCGTGGTGGCCAAGATCGACCGGCTGAGTCGGGATACGGAGCAGGCGCTTTGGCTCTATCAGCAGTTGGAGGGGCGCCTGGAATCATGCGATATTCCTCACCTGGATAAATTTACCCTTACCTTATTTATGGCAATTGCCGATCGGGAGAGGGAACTCATTGGTATTCGGACCAAACAGGCTCTACAGCAGAAAGTAAAACAGATTGGTGAATGGCGGTTGAAGGGCAAGAACGAGAAAAAGACCGCAGCCGCTGCGGTTGGGGCTCGGCTAAGCCGGGAGATGGCTAATGAAAATGAGAATAACCGCCGGGCAGCCGTGGTAATCCGGAATGGTCGAGAAGTGGGTAAGTCCTGGTCGACAATTGCGGCCGAGCTGAACGCCAACGGTTTCAAGACATCTAAGGGTAGAAACTTCCAAGCTGTTCAGGTACAGCGTATCCACCGCCGATACGAGGTTCAAGAGGCGGATGTTGCAACTGTGTGATCATTTTAAGGCTAAGCTTAGTAAGCCCCATACCTCTCCAAAGACGCTGAGCCAACTACTAAGGTCTTCGAAGCTCTATGTAAAGAAGTGATACGGAGGCTCAATCAGGTGGTCAATCTATTTCTGCTAGCATGGGTGCATGATCCGACAATTTATTATCCAGCTCATTTAGTGAATACCAAGAGCGTTTGATACGTGGTGCCAAGTCTTCAGTAGCAACTATATGATCGGGACGCGAAACACCGCCGGCAGAACTTCGATAAGACCATAAGGTTTTATCGGGGTTGTCTCGTTTCCATATATCTTTCCATCCAGCATTCCAAAGAGGCTGAAGTTGATTATAATTTCTTGGGTTTGAGCCTTTGGGTCCAAAGTAAAAATCTCCAGTGGCCAACGTTAATTTAGGACGGTAGCCATTTTGCAAAGCTGAAAGAAAACCGAAAAAGTTCTTTCCTACATCTTCCCTGGCACAGAAGGTACCGATGATGGTTACATCTCCTATTTTAGTAGCTGTAACATATTTCTGCAAAGCAGCAGGAACCTCAATTAAAGCATCGGTACCAATCCAGCGGCTAGCAATTACAACGCTATTATCATTTGGGAGAGCCTCCGCTTTTGTATGGTGCTCTAGCCCTAAATCTTTCAAATTCTTCAGAAGTTGCTGACCACTCATTCCGTTCCGGAACTCAGTCAGTACGACTACATCCGGGTTGTGTTTTGCAATAGCTTCCGAAATTGCGTTTAAATTTTTTGCTCCGCCATGGCAGATATTCCAATTTAGTAGTTTCATATATGCAACAGGTTTTTAGCCAGGCTGGAAGATTTACAGTACATTATGGTAAAGAAGCAAAGTCAATGATAGGGGGAGTACCCGTTGCCCCCCTACTAAAACTGGTGCTTATCTGAGTGAAGTCGTTAAAAAACCCACAATTTCTTAAAAAGAATCTTCCATTCAGAACCCCTCCAGAGTAATCCATTCTGTAACCTCTAGACGCTGTTTCATCAGCTGAGAATGTAACTCTGCTCACTTCAAACCGGTTGCCTCCCTTTGTAAATGCCCATTGATTACCGTAGTAAGCGCTTCGCTCGAGATTACCAGTGTTAGGATTGAAGTTCTCAAGGAAGGAGTATAAACCTTTGAGGTAGGTGTTGGTTTTAGGCCGTGAAAAGCTGGCTATTAAACGCCAGGTACCTTCTTCAGGCGCAAAAAAGTAAGCGCTGAAATCCGTATAATTGTTCATAGCGGGACGAGCACGAACTAAGAACTTATACGTATTTCCTGCCTTCCAATTATATCGCAAAAAACTCTGTCCTCCCGAGCCCTCATTCCCAAATTCGCCCGATACTACCTCACTCCCCTTTTTAAGTAGTTTAACTTTCTGGTCTTCAGGAATCTTGGTTGGATCATCAGTTTGGAATGGACTCCAAATTGAAAAGAGGATACGTCTCTCCGTAGTAGAATTCACCTGCATACCAAAGTATCCCCCGTCAAAGCCATTGGCCATATAATACGAACCAATTACATCGGAATTTGCAGGGACCGTTACTTCATTATAAAACCACTCTACATCCTCTTGTGTCGGTATAGTATACCATAAGTGAACAGATGGTCCGCGTCTTCCCCAATGAAAGTAGTTGTCGTTATTATTAGGTACATAAGATACCTGACCAGCAACGGAGGTTCCGCTAACTGCCACGTTGGTAATCAAACCGAACAATGTTCCAGATTTTGAAAGCCCTTGTAAATCAATTCTGACATAACCTGCATTAGCAATAGTCCACTCATCCACCATGTATTCAATCTGCTCAGTTCCTTTAGCTGTAAATTGTACAGTTTTTCCAGCAATAGTAACAGCGAATCTGCTTTCTCCATTTGGTACTCTAAGACCCACGGAAACTTTAAGGCTGCCTGCCTGAGCTACTCGTACATAGGTAGTCAGTGTAGTCTGTGCATTCTGCCAATTTTCTAGGCCCTCATTGCTTACGAATTCTACTCCACCTGTAGGACTTATAACCCAAGAGTTACCACCTACAGGAATAACCTTTTTATTACCATCGTGGACCATGTTTGTCTGAGGAGTTGCTTTATCTACTTTGACTTCATACACTTGTGTGCTACCGTCTTCAGCAGTTACTGTGTAGTTAACAGGATTCACGAAATTCTGAGTCACACCCGATGTAGGTGATACTGTTGCTTTTGCTGATACAGTGATGGTTGGTGTTAAAGCTGATAAGTTGGCATTGGCCGGAAGGGTAGCCGTGATCTTTTTGGTTGTTTGGTCAATGGTTGCTTGTACAACAGGGTTAAACGCTTCAAACGAGAACGCTGTTATTTGCTTCTCGGTCGCTTTTGGTGCTGCCTGAACAACAACTCTGACAATATATGTTCTGCTGCTCTTATCTTCGGCTGTAACTGTGTAATTAACAGGGTTTCTAAAATCCTGAATGGAACCAGACTCTGGTCTTGACGTCGCCCCTTGGGGCAACGAGAATGTCACATTAAGAGCAGAAACGTTGGTACCAGCCGGAACGGTAACAGAATAAGTACTGATGGATTGGTCAAACACAATATTTGCTCCAGGCAATCCCTCTACCGCTAGATTTGATATGTCTTTCTTGTCGCTCTTAACTGCATCCGGTTCAGCCGTTTTGCAAGCCAAAACGGCTATACATAAGACAAGCATAAAAAGAAAAGAAGAGCTTAAGAATAATTTAGAGGTAAGATGTAGTAAAAAATGTTCTGTAGAATTGATGAGGTTAGTGGGTCTGTAGACTTGATGCATGATTTTACTTTAAAATTCTCGTGACCTAGTTACAGATGAATTTTCAACTTTTCAATAACCGACTTATTAAACGGTAGTTAACTTTTACCGTATAAAGGAAGTATTGCTCCCGCTTGTATTAGTACTTGTATCACCACCAGTAACATCCTAATATCAGAGGGGTTACTCTTTGAAGTAAAAAGATAGCTAAGCCTCTGTTCATTTATACGAGGGGTTTGCTGGACAGTCCCTCCTTGGCCTGCCGTTTAAAAATTTGTGCTCAAAGGTGTTCACAATTCTTGTCTAGCATTATCTGTTCATTATTTTTGAAACTTGACCTTTTCTCTGTACAAAGTAGATCGTCAGCAGACGCTCGGCATCGATCAGTATCAGCAAACCCTTGTTTTTGGTCTGTGGAGCCTTTTACAGCGAGAACAGGGCTAGCGCTAAACCAACATGCAAGAATTAGAAGCCTTCACAGCTATCATCACTTGGGTGAAGGATAAGTCTCTGCCAAATAATTTTTCTACACCCTTAACAAAGAAGTTTACTTAATTCTATGTCATTACCGATTCAAGCTCAGCATTACCTCGAGCTGTTCAACCTAAGTGCCGATGCATTCTTTCATGAATTTGATTTTCAGCCAGATCGTATTCAATTCTTTAAGAAATTCAGGGAGAAATCTTTTTTAGAGACAGCCCAATGGCCTGACTTTCAAGCTTTACGTCTAAACTTGCATACTTTTCAGTCCCTTCGCTTAGCAGGGGCTAATGCTTTAGGAAACCCAAATCATTCAATTGAGCATTACCGGTCTGAATTTATTCAGCTCCTATATGGCGAGGCATCCCTCGCTACCCGTTTTGATCATTTCCAAAAGAGCGTAGATTATTTTGGGGATGCTACCATTTCCGAAATCCTCCAATGGTGCTTTCCTGATCAATTAATAAGCATGAATGATAGGACAATAAAGACCATTGAATATTTGGGGGTTTCGATAAAATACCCTAGGGGTAGTTCAAAGGGCAAACGGTTTGAGGTATTTACGGAGTCAATAAAACCTCTTATACAAGCTTATTTAGAAATTGTAGGGCAAAGAACTTCTACAACCGCCTACGTTGAATTTGACTCCTTCTGTTACTGGCTGACTATGAACATTAACAATCTACCACTACCCCCTAAATTACCTTCTCTGCCGCCAGGTCGGCGATTTTGGCTATTGGGCGCAGGAGCGAACGGTACAGAATGGGAGAACTTTCTAAACGATAAAGTTGCAGCTATTGGCTGGCCAGAATTAGGTGACTTAAGGCAATACGATACTAAAGAGAAGATTAGAGAGAAGCATATAGAAGTATATGGTGGTGAAACCAACCAAAGGAATAATGCTTTAGCTTGTTGGCAATTCGCACATGACATAAAAGAGGGCGACATTATTGTTGCCAAGAAAGGATTATATCATTACCTGGGTTGGGGGATTGTCACTAAAGAATATCTATTCGACGAGCAAGCTTCAGAGGCATACCCTAATCGGATCGGAGTGGATTGGAAAAAACAAGGGCTTTTTTCCCACGACCCGAAATTTCAACTTTCAATGAAAGCTTTAACAGACATTACACGGTATACCGACTATATCCAAAAGGTAATGCTATTGTTGGCTATTGAACTAGATGGATCAGGGGAAGTAAAGGCCAAAGAACCTCATATTCATGACCGCACTTACACCCTAAGTCAAGCTTTTGCAGACGCTCACCTCTCTGAAGATGAATTTGAAAGGTTAATTGCACTGCTAGAGCGAAAAAAGCAACTGATCTTACAGGGGGCTCCTGGAACCGGTAAAAGCTATTTGGCTAAAATTTTACAAAGGTATTTAACGGATGGGATCAAAGACCAGGCCGAAGTTGTACAATTTCACCCTAGCTACGCCTATGAAGACTTTGTAGAAGGTTACCGACCTGTTGAAGGAGGAGGAGCTACTCTGATGTCAGGCATATTTAAACTCTTCTGTGAGAAAGCCCTAATTAGCCAAAGAGCCAACGATGGTAAAAAGTATGTACTCTTAATTGATGAAATAAATAGAGGCAACCTGGCTAAAATATTTGGTGAGTTACTTTTCCTGCTCGAATACCGGAATGAACGAATAAAACTTACTTACCGTCCTGAAGAAGACTTTCATATTCCGGAAAACGTCTATTTGATAGGTACAATGAATACAGCCGACCGCTCCCTCTCCTTGGTTGACTACGCCTTACGTAGGCGCTTTTCATTCATCACACTTCGGACTGACTACTTGCTCGTTGCCCAACTGCAAGTGACAGGTTTTTCGGCTGAGAAGTTAGCTGAAAATCTAAAGAAGATTAACCTACAACTAGCTACTACGCCCTCACTTGGAGAAAGCTTTGCCATCGGCCATAGTTATTTTGTAAGTCCCAGATTGCCCTCTCCCCTTACTCCTGAGCTCTTGGAAGATATTTGGGAATTCGATCTGCAACCTTTATTAGAAGAATACTACATGGATGATTCAGCAAAGCTCTCCGAACTTAAGAGTTTATTTTTCAATCAATTATAAGCATGGAGTCCTTATTTCTCCAGGAACACGCAACTTCAGAACCAGTCTTATTACAGCCAGATGAGATAAAAGCTTTATTGAGGCTGGCCCCTCATTTAATAACCATTAAGCCGGCAGAACAAGGTTGGCGGATTACTACTCATTCGTGGGTAGGCAGTATGCTCTTGCCTACTGGACGCACCTTAGTGGTGCAGCCCAAAGTGCCTATTAATAATCTTCTGTTTATGCTGGCTAGTCAGTACCAGCTAGCACAATGGGAGAGGTACACTCAGTTAGATGCCTGCAAAAATTATGATCTATTAGATATCTATGTTTTTGTTTTATTAGAATGGTTGGAAAAGCTATTACAACGAGGCATGTTAAAAGAGTATCAAACATTGGAGGAGGACTTAGCTCGCGTGAAAGGTAAATATAAAGTAGGGCGTATACCAACTGAGCAAACTCGTTTCCGTTGCGAATACGATGAACTCTCGCACCAAACAGTAATGAATGGTATGCTACGAGGTACCTTGCGGCTGGCGTTGCAACTACCCCTTCAAAAACCACTGCTGACCCGAGTAAAGAATTATTATCGTCGATTGGCAGAAACAGGTGAAGTCAATCTAACAGAAGCTATGTTTCAGCGGCTGGCATATAATAAGCTTAACCGTCATTATCAATCAATTATTAACCTGTGTTATCTGATTTTTTCCAACACAGTGCTACATGAACGAAGTGGAGAGAGTCTGTTCTCAGGGTTTCTGGTTGATATGAATCGGCTTTTTGAAGATTTCATTCGTTCTACTATTCAACGGCAGCTACCTGAACGAAGAGTGGTAAAGAGTGTTAAAACAAACTGGGCGCAGGCAAGGCAGACGATCAGTCATTTACCTGCCCTTATACCTGACATTCTTATTGAGGGTAGAAAAATACTGGACACAAAATATTACCGAAATGCCATTCATCAAGAAAAACTGCATAGTGCTCATCTGTATCAATTAGCTACTTACTGTGGTGCTTATCAGCTTGATGGCATATTAGTATATCCTGAAAACGGACAAGCTATCAACGAAAGTTACCAATACAACGATACTTGCCTAAGCATTCGAACCATAAAGCTAGATGGCACTATAGCTGAACTGATCCAGTCTGTTGAAGAGCTGACGCTAAGTTAGTATATGATCCAAATTTTTGACGTCTTTCAAAACCTAAAAACTCCAATATTTAAATTTTATATTCTTTAATCCTGTCCATCAACGTATTTATTGAGCCATAGCCCAAAGCTTCTTTGGCTTTTGATTTATTGCCATTGAAATATTGAAGAGCACGCCGAATCAGCTCTTTCTCATGAAACTCCCACTTGAAGCTGCTTTCAGGGCTGTCCGGATGCTGGAGCCAATCCGGCAAGTCAGCAACATCAACGGTACCGTCAGTAAATACGTATAGTGATTCAATCAGGTTTTCCAGTTCCCGAACGTTTCCCGGAAACAGGTACATGTCCAGAAGCTTCTTAGCGGCTGTTGTAAACTTGAGTGGGTTAGGCTTACGAAAAGCTTTCTGTTTTGCTTTTACGAAATGCTTTATGAGTGCCTGTTTATCAGGTAGACCGCGTTCAGAGAGCGGTGGTAAGTAGAGCTCAGCAACAGAAAGCCGGTAAAATAGGTCCCATCTAAATTGTCCGTTCTGACATGCTTGCCTGAGTGGTTTGTGAGTGGCTGCTACTATTCTCACATCAGCTTTACGGGGCTTTGTAGCCCCTACGGGGGTAAACTCCTGCTCCTGCAATACGCGTAGCAACGTCTGTTGCATATACGGCGAGATGTCGCCGATCTCATCTAAAAATAAGGTACCACCCTTTGCCGCATCAAAGAAACCTTCAGTTGCTTTTTCCGCCCCGGTAAATGCCCCCTTTTCATGACCAAATAACCGGGATTCAAGCAGGGAGTCACCTAATGCGGAGCAATTCACAGCTATAAAGGGGCGCTTCACTCGATTTGATTGTTGATGAATGTACCGGGCCAGGTGTTCCTTACCCGTTCCGCTGGCCCCCTGTATCAGGCAGGTCACCCGTTCAGTTTCTGAAATACGTTTGGCTCGGCTATAAACAGGGCTTAATGCATCTGTAATTAAATAATCACTCTCTTGCTCAGGTGAATCGTTTAGCTGTTGTCGTACAACAACGGATATAGGGATAGTTGACTGCTCTGCTTCTACTGCTATCAATTCTGGAAGGTTATTCTGGGTGAATTTAGCCTCACGGGTCTGTAACAAGCGCATAGGAAGTCCCAACCCACTTTGACATAGATACCAGACTACCTGCATTGCAGGAGTTCCAGGTGAAATAAAGACATCAATCTGCTTAGCAGTAGCGGAGAGCTCCAGCAACAGCGCTTCTACTTTGGGTTTGAGTGCAAAGACATTGATTACATCATTATCCGGAATATTCATGTACCGTCCTTCTATTTTATCCCGACGGTCCGGGAAGTCAAGCATCAAGCGATTTAACAGCTTTTCCAGCCTAATATCTTCATCCGGTTTAGATGATAAAATAATATGCCTATCATGCGTAAAAAAATACTGGTGAAACTGCCAGGTCGGTCCTGACGTCTTTACCTCCCCCTTATCAAAGTCATTATTGCTCGCAATCCAGGACAGTAAGATTTTGCTATCATTTTTTGACATATAAATTCAATTATTGAAAAATAAATATGCAATAATTCCGCAAATAATCACAATTTTTGATTGGCACGATATTCGTACCCTGGAGAGACGTTGTCCACTTCAAAACTTCTTCCTGTCTATGAACCAAGCCTTTAGTTGTCCTCACTGCCATCAGCCAATCGACCTGGAAGCTTCCTTTACGCATCAGGTTGAACATCAGTTGGCGCGAAAGTATAACCAGCATTTTGCGGATCTGAAAGCGGAAATCAAAAAACGCGAAGAAGAACTGCACCGCGATAAGCTGGCTATGCAGGCTAAAGAAAAGGAATTACAACTGGAGGTACAAAAGGCAGTAGATACCCAATTGAAAGCCTTGCAAGCGGAAGCGCTTCAGAAAGCCCGTTCTGAGCAGCAATCCGCCATCGACCTGTTGCAGGAAGAACTTCGTACCAAATCGGAGACGGTCAAGTCACTCCAGCAGAAAGAATTGCTTTTACTACGGCAACAACGTGAATTGGACGAACAGCGGGCAGCCTTGGAGCTGGATGTAGAGAAGCGGCTTCAGAGCACGCTAGCGGAGGTTGAGCGAAAGGCTTTAGAAAAAGCCCGTGAGGAGACCCACTTAAAGGAAGAGGAACAGCAAGGGTTAATAAACGCACTTACGGCTCAACTGGACGCTATGAAGCGTAAAATTGAACAGGGTTCCCAGCAAACCCAGGGCGAAGTTCAGGAGGTTGCTTTGGAGAAACTCCTGAAGGATACCTTCCCTTTTGATGAAATTGAGGAGGTCGGCAAAGGCGTTAACGGAGCTGATTTGATCCAGGCTGTACGCAATGAGTATGGCCGATTCTGCGGTCGAATCGTGTATGAGAGCAAGCGTACCAAAGCCTTTAGCCCGGCCTGGATTGATAAGCTAAAAGCCGATCAACAGCGACACAACGGCGATATAGCGGTGTTAGTGACCGATGCGATGCCTAATGGGACGACCCATTTTGGCGAAATTGAAGGTGTATGGGTTTGTTCGTTCTCCAACGCCCGTGCCCTGGCTACTGTACTGCGTATGGGAGTCCTGAAAGTATCAGAAGTTCAGACCGCCAGTGAGAATAAAGGCGATAAAATGCAGCGGCTGTATGAGTATCTGACCAGTAATGAATTTCAGCAGTGCGTTCGGTCTATTGTTCGGGCCTTTCAGTCGATGCAGGCCGGACTTGAACAGGAAAAGCGCGCCATGAAGAAAATCTGGAGTATGCGTGAAAAGCAAATTAATGCGGTGATTGACAGTACAACCGCCATGGCGGGCTCTATCGGCGGCATTGCCGAAGGTGTAATGCTGGCTTTACCAGAATTAGAACTGGATACCTGTGAGATTGAAATCTGACTTGCTAAACAGGCAGAAAGCAACGTATATAGAACTTTAAACTTCCAAAACCATCCTCTTTTATGTTCACAAACTTACTTCCCTGGCACCTTACCCAACTTAACGCTAACTTCCCTTCTCAGAACCAGGTGTTTGTCTACAAAGGACTGCCCGTGTCCTTTGTGCAGGCAGTTGCCGCACATTTTCCGTTGATCGACTCGCAGGCTATTAATGCATCCGGGCAAATTGACCTGGATTACATCAACGAGACCATACTGGATTATGTACCGATTCTGCGCAAGCCCGCTTCGGGTAATCAGATAATGTTCTATGAGGAATTCCTTAAGCTCTCGCAGGAAGTACGGAACATGGAGCGAATGGGACGACAGTTTACCATTTTCGATAATACCTTCTACCGCCGGGTGCCTAATCAGGCGAACCATAGCTTCATTGACCTGGAATGGACAATAGAGCAGAATCGGCCTTTTGACGATGATGAAGTGTTTTGTTCGTTTTATGCCAACTGCTTTCGACAGCATGATAAGGATTACGTCCAATTCCTGGAGAATGAAGCCACTGCTTCCCAGAACGTAAAACGCCAATCGTTCTTTGACGGAGTTGATGTGCTGCCGGCAGCCCTACCCGTTACGGAGCAGCGCCTTCCAGTTGGAGCGATCCAGTTTAAGTCATCTGATAATGCCTATCAGGATTTTAAGTGGCAACTGTTTAGCGGTGAGTCGCCGGCGGAGCCTATCGAGATCCTGATCGACGAGAGCAATATCCGGACAGCAAGCGAGAAGCGGGAGCTGGCTATCCTGCACTTCATGCTCCAGCAGGCTAATGTTGCCTTTCAGTTTTACATCCGGAAAACGGAACGGGATACGTATTTCCGGCCTGAGTTACTGGCCATTCTGCAACGGCATTGGCGTACGGCAACAAATCCGGAGCCAAGTTTCCGAACCCTTAGGATTTATGATGATCCGGCAATCAGCAATGAACTGATAGAGGTCTCTCAGGGTGCGGTCGTTGAACACGTAGTGCGGCAGACGGAAGCGGCTCAGGCCAAAAAAGTGTACGAAGACGTGTTCCTGACCTCTCCAACGGGTGCCGGTAAATCCGTACTTTTTCAGGTGCCGGCCATGTACCTGGCCGACCGCTATGAGCTGGTCACAATTGTGGTATCTCCCCTTAAGGCGCTTATGTACGACCAGGTGGAAGCACTACGGCGCGACCGCCATTACGACAAGGCAGCCTATATCAACTCGGATATTACCCTCACGGAGCGTCAGGATATAATTGATAAAATTGCCCGTAAAGATATTTCGGTGCTGTACCTGTCTCCTGAGCTGCTGCTATCGTATGATATTCGCACGTTTATAGGCGACCGACAGCTTGGTTTACTGGTGGTTGACGAAGCCCACCTGGTAACTACCTGGGGCCGTGATTTCCGGGTAGACTACTGGTTTATGGGCAACTACATTCGTAAGATCCGTAAGTACTACGACTATCGCTTTCCGGTAATGGCACTCACCGCCACTGCCGTCCACGACGGACCGAATGATCTGGTGTATCAGACCATATCCAGCCTGAACATGCAGAATCCCACCAAGTACATCGGCAACATTATCCGACCGGAAATTTCGTTTCGGATTGACCGCCTGAACATCAACGTGGGAAATCATGAGCAAATCAAGCTCGATCAGACAGCCAGACGAATCCGGGATATGGTAGCGAATGGCACTAAGTCGATTGTGTATTTCCCGTGGGTACGCCAAATTCGGGATATTATGTCCCGTTTGGATGCATCGACTCGGTCAAAGGTGGCTATTTACTACAGTGGGGTAGCTCAGGCCGAACGAGAGCGTGCGCTTAATGGCTTCAAAAATGGAACAATCACGGTCGTGCTGGCCACCAAAGCCTTTGGTATGGGCGTAGACATCTCGGATATAGTAGAGGTTTACCACCATGCCCCTTCAGGTACCCTGGCCGATTATGTGCAGGAAATTGGCCGACTGGCCCGGCAAACCGGCCTGACGGGTGTAGGTAGTCTGGACTATAACGAACGTGATCTTAAATTCGCCAAAGTTCTGTTTGGTCTCTCATCATTGAAACAGTACCAGGTTAACCTGGTGTTGCGGAAGTTGTGGAATGTCTACCGACTGAAACACAAGCGGAATTTCCTGGTGTCGGTTGACGACTTCAGCTATATTTTTCCGCATGAGGATGATCCGGAGCAAAAAGTTAAGAGCGCTTTGCTGGTGCTGGAGAAGGATTATATAGCCCGCTTCGGGTACAATGTACTTATTGTTCGGCCCAAAGCGCTGTTCTCGACTGTTTACGCCAAAGTTAGCTACGAGGAAACAGCCGCTTTTGAAAGACAGTTTGGTCAGTTTGTTAGACGGCTTAACCGGCAGGAAAAAGTTAACAATGCGGTACCCTTTTCGGGGCCGGGAGGAGGCTTTATCATTCCTCAGGAGGATAAAAGTACTTGTTATAAGATTGAGCTGGATAAGCTGTGGGAGGAGTTTGCCCCGAATGAGAGCTTTCCGAAGGTAAAGCAGGAATTCTTTAGCGGTGAGTTCTTCACCCGGTTTGGCTTTTCCTCTGTTCTGCCCCGTCTCCAATACAACCTGACGCTTGAAAATGGGTGGAAAGAAACGCTCGATCTTTTGACGGCTCAACTAAATAAGCTGGAACGGGTACTACTTAGCTTTGCCGGCTTCTTCAGTAAAGAACAACTGACTCAGAAGTTGAATGTGGAGTTCGAGAACGAAACATTAGCCCGTAAAGCAGCTAACCTGCTAACCTCATTGTATAGCGAAAAGTCAGACTTTGGCCGAAATGGACACACGCAGGCTACGGGAACCAACTTTATCCAGACCCGCAAAGCGCAGACCAACGGGGAAACAGAGTACCAGGTAATCAACCTGGCACTATCCAAAGTGAAGAACTCTACCCGCCAGAAGTTCCAGAATCTGTTTGGAGCCCTTGCGGAGACGGAGACCACCTTACAACACTATATCTCTGTTAAGCCGGAGAAGAACCAGGAATCGCTCAAGCTTGCTTATATTCTGGAGATGTTTGATCTGGCCACGTATGAACTCTCTGGCGGCGAACTGCCTCAAATTTTTATCCGGATCAATGACCCTCTGAAGATTGAGCGCTTTGCTACCACAAATTATGAAAACTCCATTGTAAAGGATGTCCACCAGCGGCAGGAGCGTTCAGTGGAGCTACTTGGTCGCTTCTTCCAGACCGACATGACCGATGACAGGCGCTGGAAATTTGTAGAGGATTACTTTTTGGGGCGGGATGTGGAGGAGGTAGAAACGGTATAATATTAAATGAAAGTAGTCTAGGGCTCTCATGAAGTTGAGCCTTAGATTACTTTCACACAATCACTTTAGTAGAACTTATGAATGAACAGGCAAAAAAAGCGGTACTGCAAATAGCAGACATTCTCCTTAGGACTAGCCTCAAAGAAGATATAGTTATATTGCCAACGTTGCTGTATTTATCAAAGGGTCACCAGGACAGAGAACCATATAATTGGCTCTCATTAACTTCTCTATCACCAGAGAAAGCCATACCAACGTTTTTACTTGATATAGCAATTCAGAATGATCTAGAGCCTACGTTTCAAAAGTTAAATAAGCTACCTCCAAGCACATTATTTAAGATTATTACTGCCTTTGCCAAAGCACAGCAATCTCTGCACACTATTACTCCCGACGATTTTTTAGAAGTTGTTATCAAGCAGGGCAGCACGCCTAGAAAACATAACATCTTTTCACCTTTATTTATTGGTAGCCAAGTAGCCAGGCTTCTTAAAGAACAAGAACTAAAAAATACGGAGCCGATTTCAGTATTAGATTTAGGAGCCGGCCTTGGCGTGCTTACAGCTGCCTTGTTCAATGGTACATTGAATAAACAATTTCATTATTCCCTAATTGATATTAATAGTGAAATGGCATCTCTCGGCCAAATGTACCTCCTTTTATCAGGTTTAAAGAGAGAAGAGTTTAACTATACTGTAGCAGATGCATTAGCTTCCGATTGGGCGGGCAAAAAAGAATATGATTTAATCATTTCTCATCCGCCTTTCGGGACAGACCAGGCAAGTGTGAAAAAGTATGGATTGAACTTCTTTTTTGAGATTAGGTTTATTGAGCTTGCTATAGAATTATTAAGCTCAAGAGGAACAGCAATATTCGTTGTACCAGATTCATTACTTACAAGGAGTAATAGTCAACAGTTAGAAATCAGAAAAACTTTAGTCAATTCACAATTAGTGGTTAAAGTAGTTTCCTTACCTAAAGATGTTATTGCGAATGTTGGCGTTAGAACATCCCTCCTTCTAATTAGCAGAGAGAGTAGTTTTAACCGAAGAAATATCATCCAGTTTGAAGAGCTACAAGTTAGAGACTCCGTTACCAGTAAGGATTTTAATTTATCTGATCCTATACTAGAAAAAGTTTCAATCAACAAACATGCTGACGAGATCGTTAAAAATAATTATATATTATCGACACGTTACTACTTGCTTCCTAAACCAGAAAACGAAGAAGCATTTCACCCTTTAAGCGACTTAATTACAACTACTCGCCCAATCAGAGTTCAGAATAGTAGCCTTTTACAAGGGCTTCCATATATCAATCTACGTCAATTAGCAAGGAGTGCAAAATCCTTCCAAATCAACTATGATGATTTAGAAAGGATCAGAGCTGATATGAATCCTTCAGGCCAGATGGTTTATCAAGGAGATATTTTGGTCGCTAGAATGGGATTTAAGCTTCGAGCCTCATTATACAATGTAGATAAACCAGCATTTGCACCAATGGGAATACACGTACTTAGACCAGACACTACTAAAGTGCTTCCTGAGTACTTGGTAGCTCAACTCTGGAGCGAATATACCCATCAGCAGGTTGAGGTATTTAACTCGGGCTTTATGCTTAGCTTAATGGACCTTAATCAGATAAAGATTGAGCTTAGAGGTCTAAGTGAGCAAAAAGATTGGTTAAATAAATACCTAACCTCCTCCCTTCAGGAAAGTCAAGTGGCTTACCGTACAGCGCTTCAGGAGGAGGTATTAGTTACTTCCAGCCGGCTACAGCATACCTTAGGCAATTCGTTGCGAACAATCCGGATGAACCTGCAACATCTTATTAAGTTTGTTCAAGAACATCAGTTTGATCCGATAACTAAGCCAAACTCTCGTCCAGAGATCGCTGCTGAGAGTCGCCTGTCAGCTATATTGTACGAAATGCTCACCGAGACGGACCATGCCCAGCATTCTATAGGGTTGGCTAAAGAGTGGGTAACGGTGTCTAAAGGGCTCCAGAACGGAATGACCTTAGGTATAAAGAAGTTTCTGGAGAGTAATGTAAAAAATGGCCCTTGGCGGGACTACTGCTCAGTTGAGGTGATCGGGGACGAGATTGAGGTAACTTTCGATCCCAACCTGATTCTTATTCTGATCAGGAACTTCATGGACAATGCCGTTCGTCACGGGGAATTCCGACTCAGACCCAGAGAAGAAAACCGTATCCAGATTGAAATCGTACGAGTAGAGGAGGAACCCTCAGGTGAGACAGAGGACCCTACTGCGAAACAGGCGAATACAGTCTTTTACATTCGTAACAATGGGAAACCGTTTCCGGCTGACTTCACTATTAAAGACTTTACGGCTGAGGGTAATCTTGACGCAGGTAGCGGATACGGCGGAAATATGATTGACAGCATTGTAAAAGCTCATGGCGGAACGCTGTCTATAGTGTCGCCGGAACTGGTTGAACTCAGCGAATTTCCTGTACAGTTCAAAATAGAATTTCCTATCTAAATCCCTTAAGCTTATGAGTCAGGTTAAAATAAGGCTTCTGCTCGTCGATGATAAAAGTAATTTTAGGGAAGCATTTGTGAGAAAATTCGACGGTGAAGAATTTGAGGTGTATACCGAACCTCACCTGGTTGGTGCTCTTGACAAGCTCAGGGCAGATTTCTTCGGGTACGACTTTGTCATTTTTGATGGCTTAGGGCATACCAAACCAGGTTTAACTGAGGATCGCGGGGAGAAAGAATTTGCCTATAAGGCTATCAACGAGTTGCAGGCCCTTACCATGCAGTATAAGCGTGAGCTTCCCTGCTGCGTATTTACCATGTACCAGACAGAAGATATGATTCAGATGCTGGACAAGGTGTACCCGGACATACCAGTGTTTGCCAAAGATGATGCCGGTGAAGAACTGATGCTGAATTATGTGCGTGAACAGTATGCCCGACAGGCTGAGGCCACGTTTCGCCTGCGTCATCCTGAGATCGGGGTTATTTTCCAGAATGGATGGCTTCAGCGGGAACATGAGCAGGAATTGATAAAACTTTTTGAAAAAGTTGATTCTGGCGAGGTAATGCTCTTAAAAAATGCAGCTAGTTGTATCCGGCCTATTATGGAAGGGGTTTACACTAAGTTAGCAGAGCTGGATCGCCGTTTAGTCCCTGAAGGCTTACAACATGATAATCAACAAAGTTTAGGACAAGCAATTTATCATATTGCTGGGCAACCAAAGTGGGATAATAATACCCGAAAGTACTCTTTCAAGTCTAACCCCTTTATGCCTTTGCACCTATGGCTCACAGTTAATGCGCTTCAGAATGCAACCAGCACCGTATCTATGCATGCCTATACGCATCCAATTTCCCGCTACACTCTATCGAGTTATGCGAATATTTTAGCAGATTTGTTGCTTTGGTTTTCTGATTTCATGCAAAAACGCCCTCAATAGCGCCCTTATCTATGCTCACAGGTGAATTACGCTCCAGGATTGATAAAGTCTGGGAAACCTTCTGGACAGGTGGTCTGACTAACCCAGTTTCCGTTATTGAACAAATTACCTACTTGCTGTTTATCCGGCGGTTAGATGAGCTTCAGACAGCAAAGGAGCAGCAAGCCAACGATTTGCAGGAGCCTATAGAGGACCCGATTTACCAACCAGATCAGTACGAACTGCGCTGGAGCCGGTTCAAGGACAAAGACCCTGATACCCGTTTTGAGCTTTTCCGTAAGCAGAACGGCGTGTTCGATTTTATGCGCTCACTTGGTAAAGAGAGTAACTTTGGCCGGTTCATGAAGGGCGCTAATTTCATGATTCCGACACCGCGTCTGCTAGATCAGGTGGTGAGTCTGCTCGATAATATTGAGATGCGCGACCGCGATACCAAGGGGGACGTGTATGAATATCTGCTCTCCAAGATGGCTACTTCCGGCACCAACGGCCAGTTCCGGACACCCCGCCATATTGTGAAGATGATGGTAGCTATGATCGCTCCTGGCCCGGAAGATATAATCTGTGATCCATCGGCTGGCTCGGCAGGCTTCCTGGTATCGGCCAGCGAATTTGTAGCTGAGAACCACCGACAAACACTGTATAAACCAGCCGTACAGGAGCACTTCCGTAAACGCATGTTGATGGGTATGGAGTTTGACCCGCACATGATCCGGATTGGGGCCATGAACCTGCTGCTGCACGGTATTGAGCCGGAACGGTTGCTCGATGTAGATGCGCTTAGCAAAAGCAACAGTGAGTTTAAAGAAGAGGCTACTATTGTGCTGGCGAATCCGCCCTTTAGAGGTTCCCTGGATGCCGACCATGTGTTGCCGGACCTGCTTCAGAAAACAGTGACTAAGAAAACCGAGCTGCTATTTCTGGCGCTTATACTTCGTGGATTGCGTATTGGCGGCAGAGCAGCGGTGGTAGTCCCCGATGGTGTCTTGTTCGGGGGCTCAAAAGGACACTTACAGATTCGTCGGGAGCTGGTTGAAAAGCAGAAGCTACAGGCGGTTATTTCAATGCCTTCCGGAGTATTTAAGCCGTATGCTGGTGTAAGTACAGCTGTGCTCATCTTTACAAAAACCAACTCTGGTGGTACCGATAAAGTATGGTTTTACGATATGCAGGCTGATGGCCGCAGCCTTGATGACAAACGTACTGTAACTGGTGTAGAGTTTGAGACATTTGCTGATCTTAACGGACTGATTGAAAAGCTCAAAAACAATGAAGCGAACACCGGCGATTACAAAAACGACATTCCTGACCTAGTAATGCGTTGGCTAAATTTAGATGCTGAAGCTGATCGATCCCGCACCGAGCAGAGCTTTTTAGTATCTGTAGACGACATCCGCGCTAATGCTTATGACCTCAGCATCAACCGCTACAAGGAAGTGGTCTACGCCCAGAAGCAATACGATACGCCGGGTACCATATTGGAGCGGATCAAAGCCCTGGATGCTCAGCGACAAGCCGATTTGCAAGCGCTGGAGCAAATGCTTCAACTGACTAATGAAGTAGTCGCTGAATAATTATTATCCAGATTTATCGAGACATGGACTCATTTTCTTTATCAGAAGCGAATGCTTGCGTAGAATCACTAGTTGAGGAGATTATTTCAGATTTGGAAGATATACCAGGGTCGTATGCCAATCTGGAAAACTGCTGGGAAGAGATTTGCGTACAGCGGCAAAGTGAAGAGTTTTTTGAATGGTCACTTTACGAAGCAGCCATTGAAGGGGCTATTCATAACTGCTTTAAAGATTTACCACGCAAAGATAAATTGCTTGTGAATTATGCTGCGTTAGAGGATGCTACAGATATTGATGATGATGAGGTGGATTATGACTGCCTCTACGTTGACGAAATTAACAGTTACCTGTACAAAAAAGTACTTCTACGTGCGCTGAATGACAGACCTCCTCGTGTTAAGGCTTTTTTTGACGATGATATAGAAGAGGAAGATGACCAACAATACGTTGATAAATACCTCGTCCTGCGTATCGACCCTTCACGGCGAGAAGACTATTTAACCATGCTCAGAATGATTGACGGTGTTCAGTTAATTGAACTGGAAGAAGATGCAGTACCAATATTTAAGGAGTTGCTCGATAGCCTCAATGTTGAAGACGAGTAGCAGCCCCAATATTTAATTTCAAATTTTATGAGCAAAACTGTAAAGCTTGGCGATATAGCAACATTCGTGAATGGGTATCCGTTTAAACCAACGGATTGGAAAAAAGAAGGCTTACCCATTATTCGAATTCAAGACCTGACAGGCAATGCATATGAAACAAACTATTTTAACGGTACCGTTCCGGCGAAGTATTATATCCACAACGGCGATATATTAATCTCTTGGTCGGCTAGCTTGGGAATTTATGAATGGCAGAGAGGTAATGCGGTTCTAAACCAGCACATCTTTAAAGTTGTGTTTAATAAACTACCAATTGATAAGCAGTATTTCAGGCATATAGTCGGCCATAAATTAAATGTCATGGTAGCTCTTACTCATGGAGCTACCATGAAACACATCACAAAAGGGGATTTTGACAATATTCCCATTCCCCTCCCCCCCCTCGCTGAGCAGCACCGGATTGCGGCTTTACTAGACAAAGCTGATGCCCTCCGCCAAAAAGACCGCCAACTGCTGTCTCACTACGACCAACTCACCCAAGCCATTTTCCTAGATATGTTTGGTGACCCGGTGAGGAATGAGAAGGGATGGAAAGTAGATAAGCTGTCAAAAGGAGCTAAACTACAAGGAGGGTTTGCCTTTAAAAGCTCAGATTATAGCAACTATGGTACAAAATTAGTAAAAATTACTAATGTTCATTTTGAAAAGCTAATTTGGGACGATATTGACTTCATTCCAGAGAATATTGCTAAAGCCTATCCCAACTTCATGCTTAAAAGCGGTGACATACTTATGGCTATGACACGTCCTATTATTAAATCGTTATCGTCAGCAAAAGTTGTTAAAGTAGAGCACAAAGATTTGCCATGTATACTTAACCAAAGAGTTGGAAGGTTTATTATTGATAAAACCAAACTTAATACAAGTTTCCTATTACAACTCTGCTTTTCAGAATACTTTAAAAATAGAGTTGAAGAATGTTGCGCTGTAGCTTTACAACCTAATATAAGTAGTAAGCAAATAGAAGACTTTTTGATTTATTATCCTCCTTTACTCCTTCAGCAACGCTTCGCCGAAATGGCTATTCAAATTGAACAACAAAAGTTAATAGCCCAACAGCAGATGATGAACAGTGAGAATTTATTTCAACGTTTGTTACAAGAAAGTTTTGGAGAGTAATTAATCCTCCTGAAGCGCTTCAACTGTCTGGTAGGCATACTCTTCTAAGTGCTCCTCAGAAATAATACGCACAGATTTTGGGCGGTGCAAAACATCAAGTGCGCGTTCGTAATACTCCTGTAAAGAACGCTCCCGAGGAGCAGCAACCAGTACATCAAACTGAATGGTTTCTCTTTGGGCGTACTCGTCTAAAAGGGTAAATTCAGCAAAGTTGTTATATGCTTTTGTCTGAATAGATTGGCCTTGCTGCAAATCAAAGCTAACGGTCTTTACAAGGTGTAAAGCATGATTCTGCCAGCCGAAATCAAAACGAGCTGGTGCCACGGTATGCTGAGCCTGCTCAGGCTCTATAACGTAGTTTTCTTGAAAGGTCCGCCTAGGCGTTACAGATTGTAGTAGTCTCTTTACTTTGTTCTTGTAATTGGTCTTCAAATATTGGTCATCATGCCGTTCCACCTCTTCAACCGGATCGTATAGGGAAAGGTATTGCTGATATAAAGCTTCTGTAATCTTATTCAGGCTCTCCGTATAGAGGACAGAGGTCTTGACCGGCGCAAAAACCAAGGCACTGGCATCGGCTGCCAGAAACTCCCGGTGGATAAAGGTTTGGGGGTTCTGCTCGTAATCGTCAAAAAGCTCGGGCTGCCGATTAAGCTGCTCGGCTCTTTTCAAGAACGTTTTGAAGTAAGCCCTTAGGGTTTTCTCAGGTACATTCCTGTACAAGCTCTTTAATCGGGTAAGGCGCTCCGGAAACAGGAATCGTACCTGCTTCTGCACAGGAAATAGGACCAATACGCCCACATTCAGCACCTCTCCCAACGCTTGAGAGTGCCGATACTGGAGTAAGCTATATTGAAACACCGCCTTCATGCAATTAATGTTTTCAGTAGGTTGGTAAACTCAGTATGTCTGGCTTTAGTTTCCGACAGGTAATTTGTAATTCGGTCAACATGGCCGATAGAAACTCCTAATCGTTCTAGCTCACGGGCAGCCTGGCGTATAGTTCGTATATCCAGGTGGCGAAGATGTTCCTGAAACGTGTCGAAGGCTTCAAGTTTAGCCGTTTTTCGCAACTCCTTAAGGTAAGGAAGCAGCAGATGCTTATGGTAAGCGAAGTAGATCTTAGACCACTCAGTTGCATCAAACGACCAATCTACAGAAGCATCCGCATCAACGTCATCGGCGAAAGGAAACGTCTGTTCATGGTCGATAAGGAGAAAATTGTCATCGTTAATCAGCAGGTTTGGTTTATCGCGCAACCCACCCCGATCTAGGTTTTGCACCAGATTATCAAACGCAAAGATAGTGCCTAAATTATACTCTTTCAAGAAAGAAGGCAATAACCCCTGCTTAAAGATGGCCATGTCGGTGGCCAGAGCACTCCCGTATTTAAGTCCGCCATGACAGATTTTTAGCCTATTCAGTTGCTCATCAGACAAGGTAGTCATAAACTCAGGCCCGAACTCAATAAGGGCAAAATCAGGCACCGGTAGTTCAAATTCACACGCCAGCAGGTTACCATAAACCTCTTTGGCCACTGCATGTTGCTGTTCAATTTGCCGTTTAGTAAAAAGTTTTACCACATATGGCTCAATAGTATCTCGGTGGGTGAGTACCCGAATAATCCAGGGGTTTGTAGAACCTCCCTGATTTACAGGCGCATCGAACGATACAGCTTGATAGATAGGCAAATTCAATGGTGTATGGGTAGGCAGACTGTTAACAACAAACATACACAGTTTATCCTATATTTACTTTTCTGCTATTCCTAAATACCTGAATTCACATTTGCATGAGTTCTAACTTTACCTTCCTTGACTCAACGCTACCCGATGTTGGCGAGACCGCTGCGCTGGCCGAACAGTTTGCTTTAGTAAAACCTGTAGTGGCAACGGCCATGTGCCGCAAAGGGCTTGAGGAGTTGGTGATGTACATGTACGCCAACGACCCGCGTCTGACACCCCATTTCCCTACCGATCCCAGAGACCGCACACTGGCAAAGTTGATGGGACAGTTGGAGTTTAAGAAGCTAGTACCTACTGCCCTTAAGGATCAGCTTTATCTCCTGAAGGAGTATGGTAATCAGGCCGTTCATGCCAGTGACGCAAAACTTACCTCAGTTCAGTCGCTGGTAGCCCTAAAAGCGCTCTATGGTATTTGCGTGCTGGCCGTCAAAACATACTTCGGACCATCAATACCCGTCTCGCCTTTTGACGAGTCCCTATTACCAACAAAGGCCATCTACCAAACAGCCGATCAGATTGCCGAACTGGAGGCTAAGTTGCAAGAGCAGACGCTGCTTACTGATATTCATGCCGAGCAACTGAAGGCCAAAGAAGCCGAAATTGCTAAGCTCAAAGCGCAGCTTGATCAGAACACCGAAGCACTCCAAACCTACACGGGTGCATTCACCGAAGCAGAAACCCGCCAATTGTTCATCGACAAACTGCTGCGGGAAGCAGGCTGGATTATCGCACCCAAACCCGGCCGACGGGCTTATGGCGAAAATGTCTCCATCGAAGAAGCAATTACGCCGAGTGACGTTGCCGATTATGTGTTATGGGGAGATGATGGCCTGCCCTTAGCCGTAGTTGAAGCTAAGCGTACAACCGTAGATTGGGAAGACGGCAAACGGCAGGCTGTGCGCTACGCCAAGGCACTGGAACAACGTTATGGCCGTCGACCGCTGATTTACTATACTAATGGATTCCGGACCGGCTTCTGGGATGATCAGCGGTATATTCCCCGTACCGTGCAGGGATTCCACAAAGCCGATGAAATGGCCCGCATGATCGCCCGCCGGACCGAACAAAAGCCGGTTAAGGACATGAAGATTAATACCGCGATAGCAGACCGGTATTACCAGAAGCAGGCCATTGCCGCCGTAGGCGAACACTTTGCCGACAATTTCCGAAAGGCGCTCCTGGTGATGGCCACCGGCAGCGGAAAAACCCGGACCGCAGCCGCGCTCGTTGATGTACTGGTCAGAGCAAACTGGGTAAAGCGGGTGCTGTTTTTAGCCGACCGTAAAGCGCTAGTGAGGCAAGCCCACGAAAACTTCGGCCGCTACGTGCCAAGCCTGACGGGGGTAAACCTGCTAAAGTCGGATGAATACGAAGATGCCCGGATTGTGTTTTCAACCTACAAAACCATCCTGAACCGAATCGATACCGAATGGAAGAACGGAAACCGGGTATTTGGTGTAGGCTACTTCGATCTGATTATCATTGACGAAGCGCACCGAAGCATTTATAAGCAGTACAGAGCCATCTTCGAGTATTTTGATAGCCTGCTGGTAGGCCTGACCGCCACCCCAAAAGACGATACGGACCGGGATACTTTTGCTTTCTTTAACCTGTCGAACGGCAACCCTACCTATGACTACCCACTCAGCCAGGCCGTTGCTGACGACTACCTGGTGCCTTACAAGGGCAGATCTGTCCCGCTGAAATTTATGCAGCAGGGTATCCGGTACGATGAATTGTCGGATGAAGAAAAAGAGGAATACGAAGAAACTTTTGGGGATGAAGACGGCAATATTCCGGAAGGCTTTGATCCGGAGGAGTTGAATACCTGGCTTTTTAATAAAGATACAGTGGACAAAATGCTTGTCCATTTGATGGAGAAAGGTCATAAAATTGAAGGCGGTGACCGCATCGGCAAATCCATCATTTTTGCCAAGAAGCACGAACACGCCAAGTTTATCGTCGCCCGCTTCAACGAATTATTTCCACAGTATAAAGGGCAGCTCTGCCAGTTAGTTGATTACTCGCTGGGCAACGAAGCCGAGAGCCTGATCACTGAATTCGCCGACGAAAACAAAACCGATTTTCAGATTGCCGTTTCGGTAGACATGCTCGACACCGGTATAGACATCCCGGAGGTGGTCAACCTGGTATTCTTTAAGCGCGTTCTGTCAAAAGCCAAGTTCTGGCAGATGATCGGGCGCGGAACCCGCCTGCGGCCAAACCTCTTTGGCCCCGGCCTCAACAAGAAGAACTTCTATATTTTCGACTATTGCGGCAACTTCGAGTTTTTCGCCCAGCAGCTCGATGAAGCCAGTCCAGCTATTCCACCGAGTTTAAGTGAGCAGATTTTCATCACCCGTTTACGGTTGGCGTTAGCCCTTCCTGATGACCTGGATGCCGAAACACAGGAGCTGAAAGCCACCTTGCTAAAGACCTTACAAGCGCAGGTACAAAGTCTGGACGAAAACAGCTTCCTGGTTCGGCGCGAGTGGGAGCGAGTCATCAAATACAAGGACGAAGCGCGTTGGAGAGCCTTGGATGATGCCGATGTAACGGAGTTGGAAACCTACATAGCCCCGCTCATCAGCGACGAGAAGTCAGACGAAACCTCCCGGCGATTCGACCTGCTCTTACTACAGACCCAATACAACAGCCTTGTTGGCTCAAAACAGAAGGTAACTACGCTGGTGAGTAAGGTCCGCCGGATCGGACATGGTCTCCAGAAAAAAGGGGGCATTCCGCAAGTGGCCAATCAGATGAAGGTGATTGATGATGTTGCCGGAACTGACTTCTGGAAAACGTTAACTATTCCCTCCTTAGAGCCGGTACGGCTGTCATTACGAGGTTTGGTAAAGTACCTGGACAAAGAGAGCCGCCCCATTGTATACACCGACTTTACAGATGAGTTTTCCGGGGAGGAGCTGGTGCACGAGCATACTATAGGCTATGTAAGCAGCGAGGCCTACCGGGACCGGATGGAGCAAATTATCAGGCAAAACCAAAACCATCTAACAATCTGGAAGCTTAAAAATAATCAGCCGATTACGGAAGAAGAGATAAACGAGCTGGATCGGATGCTATTTGAAAGAGCTGATGTAGATTCCAGGGAGCACTTTGAGGAGGCTTTAGGAAAGCGTCCATTGGGTGAATTCGTGCGCAATATTGTGGGTATCGATAAATCAGCGGCCAAGGCAGCCTTCTCCGCCTTTCTGGACAACGGTCCTATGTCTACCGCTCAAATAGAATTCATCAATATGATTATCAACTATCTGGCAGAGAACGGAGTCATAGAAAAGAAAGTACTGTACCGCCAACCCTTTACGGATTTTGACAGTTCCGGCGTTTCCGCCCTATTCCAGAACAAAGTAAGCCAGCTATTCAAAATAATAGACGACATCAACAACAACGCGCAAGCGACGGCTTAATTCTGCATTTTTTAGTATAATTCAATACAACTCTATATAATACCATAGAGCTAAAACAAAGATCACACCTTAAATTTTATGGAGCCATCCAAAAATAACCGTCAATTCAGAATGACTCATGAAACAAGACAAAAACCTAAGCAGGTTACATCAAATCCAAAATTAACAGAAATCAACTTATGGTCTAAGTATATAAAAGCTCAGAAGAAAGTTCTGGAAAGCCTTTCAAAACCTATAGGTATTCTATATAGTGATCTTATTAACGAGGGAACTCTACGGGTTACAGTTAAGCCTAACGACGATAAAGCTGAAATACAGAATACTTTAATAAACAGGCTGGGAGTCAAACCGCAAAATATTCATTTTGATGATAGTTACTTTATTATACCAAATGATATACAAATCAAAAATGAAGTTATTGACGAGGTAAATACCAAATTAAGTAATAATTACTGTCGGGTTATACCTAGACCAGAAATTGACGGTGTTTTCAAATCAACAAGAGATAGTTTAAATAAATTGTTAGAAGAATTGTTACCTGATGAACCTGATATAGAAAGCCGCTTCTCGCAAGACAGTGCAATTTTTCTTTCTTTCGAAGAAATTACTAGACTTGATGACCTTCTTAAAAAGTACCCCAACCTAAGTAGGGATAAACGTATAGGTTGTATTTACAGTTATTCTGTCAATCCTATTGCGAGTCATATTCAATCTTTTTACAAGCCTCTTATCAATGTCGAGTCAAAATTTACAATCGTCAATGAAAAAAGTCTTGAATTTAAGTTAAGATCTAATAAAGTAAAAATAAGCAATGGATCTTTGCATGGTGAGGTAGAACAAGAGCTGAAAGATTTAATACGGTTAACACGACTTAACTTCACAATTAGTATTACAGACAATATTTCTGGAGAAACTTCTTTGCGGACTTTTTACGATAAGAATATAAACAATGTAGGTTCAAATGGAGATGAATTTGAAGAGTCTAAAGGTTCTTTAGATAATAGTGATTTTGATAATGCAGATGAAAGCTTTGCTTTTTGGTATAAGTATATCTTAAATGATAAAGTAAGGGGCAAATACACACTTAAGGTTGAAAACTCAACTTATGAATATGATATAAAGCAATCTATAGAGCATTGGCACTCACTTTCTAATGCAAGTAATGAGCTTATTTATAGATATCTGAATAGAACTTTGGAAACTACAAGTAAAGAAAATGATTTTCAATTTTACCCAGATGAAAGACGAATTGCTTTTGATATTTTAAACTCAAACGACCTTTTAAAGAAGCTTCAGCGTATCATTAATATACCGAATCTATTACTAAATCATAGAGGGAAAGACCAACGTTATAAAGTACGTTTAAAATATGAGTCTCCGCTTAAGCAACTAGAGGAACTTATTAATAAGTATCTTCCTAATGCAGAATATATTTTTGATACACATAAAGATCGACTCCGGCTATTTATAACAAGAAATAATAGTAAAATCTGGTCAATTATAAATGAGAAGTTATTTTCTGACAATTGGTATTTTGAGCTTTCAACAACAGCCGCGCTTTACCAAACTTATGGTTTGCTTTATGATGCAGAGCAACGTAAGGCTGACGACATCCGCTTATACAGGTCTCTAACTGGCTGTGAAGTAGGGATTAGTAAAAAAGAAATAATTGGTCAAGTACGAAGAGTCGAGTACCCTTCGCTTGATATTGAGTTAGGACAAGGAATTAATCTATCGCAAGAAATAGACTTCATTATACCTGTTTTTACTGGTGAATATGAAAGAATTTATAGATTAAATGAAGTCTTAGAGGTTATTCAGCAAAGGCCGTCATCTCATCCAAATAATTATAAGGTGGCTAAATATTTATTTGATAGTTCAAAAGCTAAGTCAATTCCGGAGACGATTAACCTTTCGGTGGACGGTGACGAATGGCAGAAGATGGCCGAACACCTTTCTTCGAAGACAATAAATAGATCTCAGTTTGAAGCTATTTTAAAAGCTATCCATGCTCCAGAGCTAGCGTTGATTCAGGGACCACCAGGTACCGGAAAGTCAACGGCCATTGCTGAGTTAGTATGGCAGTTAGTCAGAACCAAGCCGGATGAGCTTATTTTATTAACTTCTGAGGCACATCTGGCGGTTGACAATGCGATGGAGAAGCTCTCTAACAGCAACCACAACTTAGTAAAACCAATACGGTTCGGAAATGAAGAAAAACTGGAAACCGAAGGAGCTAGATATTCATATGATAGACTTAGTAGCTGGACAAGAGGTCAATCTTTGGAAGAAGAATCTCGTGTAGATGAGTTAGAAGATAATATTCTTGTACGATGGCACCAGAATATCATTAACCGCTGCCTTTCTCAAGTAGATGAAGAAACAAGGGAGCTACGTAGCCAATGGGCAAAGGTATTCAACACAGATAATGATTATATACGTAAAATTCTATTTGATCAATATATTGAGCATACAAATGTAATAGGAGCTACTACTGGTTCTATTGGGTGGAGAAACTCAGAGGGTAGGCCAACGAGCTTTTTGAGAAACTGGGATGAAGTCTATCCTGGAACTTTACGACAAAGAGAAAATCCAATAAAGTTTGATACAGTAATAATTGATGAGGCTAGCAAAGCTACTCCTCCAGAGCTAGCCCTACCCATGCTCTATGCGAAGAAAGCAATCGTTGTAGGTGACCATCGGCAACTTCCTCCTATGCTTGATGAAGGAGAATTTGCAGAGGTACTGGACAAGATAGGTGAAAATGAATTAGCTCAGTTCTTCCGGAAACAAGATAATAGGGTGTCACTCTTTGAAAAGCTTTTCCTGAACCCCAAGCTCTCACCATCTCTGCGAGGAACGTTTAATCAGCAATACCGGATGCATCCTGCTATAAATGATGTTATTAGGCAATTCTACTTAGAAGATGGTGGTCTTTACTGCGGGCTTGACCTTAACTTAGTTGATAGTCCGGATTTATATGAGCCACAAAGCCGCTATCATGGTCTTTCTCAGGAAGGTTTCCTTTCGGAGGACACTCACTGTATTTGGGTTAATGTAACCACCCCCGAAGTTAAAGAAAGGACTTCACGATCTAATGTGGGTGAGGTTAAAGTAATTAAGAAAATACTACAAAGAATAGCCAGTTCAAAAGGTTATAAGGATTACATGGACTTTTGGGATCAGCCGAAATATAAACCTGAGGAGCGTGAAATAGGAATAATTTCATTCTATGGAAGCCAGTTAGGTCATCTGCGTCAGATTTCAAATGAAGTAAGTCAAGAACTACAAAATATTCAAATTAGACTTTCTACCGTGGATAGGTTTCAAGGTATGGAGCGAAATATAGTTATTGTTTCCCTAGTACGGAGTGACCGTATAGCTTCGTCAATTCATCATGCACCTGATTGGGAGGAATATCCAGAATTAGGGTATAGCAGTCAGAATGATCTAGGGTTCGCTGAGTTCCCAAACCGCTTAAATGTGGCTTTATCTAGAGCAAAACGTTTGTTGGTAATTGTAGGTAATTCAAATCTGTTTACTCGAAAATTAATTTACAAGAATGTTTTTCAAACAATAAAAAATTCTAAATATGGTAAAGTAATAAATGCAGATGAATTATAATCATGGATTTTAAACTCAGACAAGCTGCCTTCGGAATATGGAATTAATTTGTTTAGTAGATCATAAATTAACGGTTTCAGAATACGTCTACCCAGTAATCTTTAAAACTACTCACCTTGCAGAGAAAGAAGATATAATTCTTTGTGAAGTTGTTCAAAAGAAAGGAGGACACATTAAGAAGGCTGAACTAGCTTTGTTACTTGGCCTATCCATAGAAGATACGCCACAGAAAAAAATATATGCAGACCCTGGTGAACAAAAAATATTTTCGTTCTTTGTAGATAAACTACAAAAGTACCATCTATTAGAAGAAAAAGAGATAAAGGTTTTAGAAAGTAAAGAAGAGTTTTTATTTATTACAGACTTAGGCGAAGGAGCAATAGAAAGTGGGAACAAACACTTGTTTTCTAAAGAAGGTATCTTTAAAGGTTATAAGTTTGACGACTTATCCGCAGATGGAAGCTTCCCATTTTATAAATATTTCGAATTAAATAATAATACAAATAGCGGTAAAAATTGTTCCCCACGGGAGTATCTTGAAATTAAAATTAAAGCCAAACCCTTTCAATTCTATACAGAGGTTTTTCAGAATGAGGTAAATGCGAAGGAAAACGGCATAGAAGTTACATGTATAGGTAAAGGTAACTTTCATTATCGATTTGACGTGGTCTTATCTTGTAAAGTTGAGCTAAGTTCTACGGGCGACTACTATGTAACTGCTATACATGACGAAAAGGAGGATAGTTACCTTACTCATCTACTAAACGTTATATATAATGAAGCAATCAAATTAGAAGTAATCAGAGAAGCACAATTTCAATCCTTATGGGGTAATCCAACTTCTGTCTTTGATAGCAATAACATTTCTGAGTTTAAGGATAAGTGGAACTGGTCAGCGTTAGTTATAGACAAGAGGATTCAGTGGGATGATCCCTATATTTTTGAGCAGTTTATACAGCAAGACGTAGAGATATGGTCAACTGTTAGCGAAGTTGCACCCATAAATTTTATCCAAGAACATTTATTTGAGTACGTCTCTTATTGGAACTGGACATCCATCTCTGGAAGGCTTCAGTCTGATTTCATATTAGAGAATATCATAAAAGAAGAATGTCACTGGGACTTTGAAGAGCTCTCCACTCGTGGAAGTGAATTTATTAGAGACGGAGTATTACTAACCTATAGTAATAAAATATATCCACGTTGGGCGATTCATTTGTGTCAAAGCGAGCTAAGCGATAACTTTATTTATGAAACTTTCAACCAATTTTCCAATTATAATTATCAAGAACTACAAAGTAGAGGTGAATCACTTGTGGTTAAGATTCTTAACAAATCCGCTGAAACTGGATATAGGCCGCCCTTCGATTACAATGCTTTGACGAATTCACTTTCATTAGACAATATCAAAGAGAGTCTGTCAAGTTTAGGGAAATATCTTAATTGGAGCATATTAATACAAAGAGTGTCTGTTGAAGACCCAGACTGGTTAACAAATCCGTCCTTTTTAGAACACCTAAATGGAAATGCTAATAGAACAAATTCTTTTACAACAGAGAAGCTGGAGTGGGATGAAGTGTTGATAGATCTCATGGATGAACTAGGTTTACTCCGGTGGAAAAGTTACGGTGCTGATAAAGGATTTGAATGCAACGAACATATCAAATGGTCATTACCATTATTTTCGAGATATAAAGAAAAAATTTCTTCAAAACAAGGTCACGCTCATGTAAGTGCGTCTATAAATTCTGTCGAATTCATCCGACAAAACCCAGAGTTTAGTTGGGATTGGGTCCAAATTGCCCTTAATAAACATTTTCAAATTGATGAGAACATACTCGACGAATTTACTAATATTGTAGATTGGAGTGCTTTATCAACTGAGCTTCCTGAACTATTTATTGTTACAAGGCTTGAGCGCTTCAAAGAAAATTGGGATTGGGATGTACTATCTAAAAGAATTTCTGCCGATATAATCAGCTACTCTCTTAGAGCTTTCCCTTGGAACTACCTAATACTTTCCAATAGAGAAACGTCCTTTTTAGACAAAGTTCTCCAATTTGATAATGCGTTGTTCCAAGCATGGAACTGGTCAAGTTTAGCTAATAAACTTTCTATAGAAGTATTGTATAGATTATTAGATGCTATATTCACAAAGCTTGATAACTCTTCAAATGAAATTACCACATTTTGGGAGCATTTAACTGAACGTTTACCGGCTATTTATATTCTTGAACATGCCCAGTATCCATGGAATTGGCATTATCTGACAAGAAATATAAATAAAGAAGCTATTACTGCGTACTTAGTTCAACGCAGGGACAAATGGGATTGGGTTTTCCTAACTAGTGTTATATATGCAATAGAAGAAATTAAGAATTTATCTCTTACTTATAAGGATATTACTTCATATTGGGACTGGCCATTCATTATAGATAAACTTTACACAACAGAAGCTATAGAAGCTGATTTTTATTTTATATGCGACAGCTTGTATCTACTTAAAGGTACGGATAAGTACAGTACTTCATGGAGTATAATAACTAGGAAAGTCAATACAGAGTTCTTATACGGACGCCTTATGCCTAATGATGATGGAGATTATATCGCTCTAGACTGGGGATATATATCTACCTCGGGTAGGCTTCCTTGGGAAAATAGAAGTTTCATTGAACGTTATTTGGAGAAGTGGAATTGGTTGGAATTGTCTAAGAATAACAAAGTAAATGCTAGACTAGAATATTTGAGGTTATATCGTAAAAGATGGGACTGGACTTACATATCAGAAAAAAGTTGGTTTTTGCGTAACGAGATAAAGGACAAAAACGGGAAGGAGTTTGGTGAAGAGGAATTTTCTGAGGTCAGAGATCGAAACTTAAGTGTTCTTCGTCAATTTAAGGACGAAATTGATTTTGGAGCTTTATCGAAGCGAAGAGATATACGTTTTGATGATAAGCTTTTAGCAAAGAGTTCCCGTTGGGATTATCAAATTCTTTCCAAAAGCATAAATCTATTTATAAGTTCCGAGTTTCTTATTAATAATCGAGATATTGATTGGGATTGGCAGGCCCTTTCGAGCTATTCTAATATTACACCATTATATGACGAAAAAGGCGAAGGTCTCCTTAGCAATGATGAATTGATAAAGAAGCCTTGGGATTGGTATACCATTGGTAGTCGTAAGGATGTTGTGTTTTCCTTTGACCTAGTTAAAAGGACTAGCGATAAGCCTTGGGACTATTACAATTTAACTCCAAAACTTTTTCTTGACTCAACTAAAGTTCGCCAACTTCTTGGATTACTTAAAGACAAGCCATTAAACTGGCAATACATATCTAAGAATATTGACTTTGCTAAAGCTGATGAAGATCAATCTGAAAAAAGGCAATCTTTGCTTTCTTTGTATAAGGAGCAATGGGACTGGAATGAACTATCACTTTCAGCAAGTTTAAAATCTAAATTTGTGGATATTACCTTTATTCAACAATTTGAAGAAAAGTGGAACTATAGATTGCTTAGTAAAAATCCAGAAGTTTATGAAAACTCTGATGTTATAGCTAAGTTGAAACATAAACCTTGGGATTGGAAGTTTCTTAGCGGAAAGATCAAAGCGACTGATGTTTTATTGGAAGAGTTAAAAGATGTTTTAGACTGGTCCACCTTATCTGAATCATCTTTGCTTCAGATTACAGAGGATGCATTGATTAGATATAGACGATATTGGAACTGGAACTCATTATATAAAAAATCTATTGAAAGAGAAGAGAAATTCTTTTATAATACTATAAATAAACTTTTAGACCAGGATTGTCGACTTTTATTTCTAAAAAGATTATCTGAACAAAATTCTCCTTGGAAAGGAAACATCTACCATTACGCTCATCTTGAGAATGCTGCTTCCATTCTAAATCAGGGTAAGATTAAAAGCCGTAGATTGGCAGCTTTTAAAGATACAGCTGCTCAGCAGATTGTTTGGCGCCGGACAGATCCGCACTCTTATGCAAGGTTTTACTTTCGCCCTAAAACTCCTTATCAATTTTATACAGAAAGGCTTGGACGCAAGTTTGGTTCGCCTTTTCAGGTTGAATATCCAAAATGCCCCGTTCCTGTGTTTTTCCAACTTAATTTATCAGAAGTTCTGTTTGATGAAGAAATACAGGATAGTTACTTTATATCAAATAATAATTTTCATGCTGATTGGACAACAATTAGCAGTCTAGATAAAGCGGTTCATACTTTTTCCTATTCAGGTGTATATAGAAGGTATCAAAGAGATATACCAGATATTTCTGAATATAAACGACAAGTGCAGCAGGAGTTTGTAATCTCAGATGAACTCGATATCACAAAATACGAGTCACTTTTGATTATCTGTGAAACCTCAAATGATGCTCGTTCTTTGTTGAGTAGCTTAGACAATCCAAGAAAATGGATGGATAAAATCAAAGTTTCAGAAGGAGATTGTTTTATGGACTTAAACTCCTATGTAGATGTCCAACAGTATTCAGATATAATTATAGCTAAAGCTGTTCAAAACGAGTATGCTCCTGTTATTGGTAAAATTAAATTTGCCTCTGACGATGAAAATTTTGAGTGTATTAGCTCAGGCCGTATTTACAGAGAAACAGCTAAAAGTATTACAGCTGATGGGTACTTAGAACTGAAGTTAAGCACCCCTGAAACTCAATTTACAATCCAATGGATTGATGAATCAGAAGTGGCATGGAATGTATATAAATCGAATGCTCAAGAGCAAGTAGTATTTATTTGAAGTCATTAATTATTTGACGTTAGTACGACCTTTACGGCACTAAGCTATACGAGTTTAATACTCTCTACTTCATCTTTGATCCCCTTAGAGTGAGGTGTGTTGAATTTTAATATAGGCTCCACTTCCAAAGGTAGAATAACTAGCTTGGCAACTCAAAGCTACAAAGTAAAAATTTGACAGTCATTGAACGAGGGTCTAGACAATGTCAAAGTCGCCGTTGTGAACCTATTAGTTACAAACAGAAAAAATTTACAACCGTCGAACGAACGTTCGCTAGATGTCAATGTGCTAATTTTGTATAATAGGTTACACTACAAAAATTTTACAAATCTTAAACGCCCGTTCAAGCCTTGTCTCCTGTCCTGACTAGAATTTCCTCTTGCCTCTTCTAATCTAAAACAGATATGTAACTATTCATGCTGATTTAGTAGCTATAACATTTTAACAACGGTCGTTCTTAGCAAGTTTTTTCACCATCTTGTAAAGACTAATTTATAAGAATTGGTGAAATAGGAAAAATTTCCTTTCTTTACAGGCATATCTAAATGCATATGTCGCTGTTGGACAGACTCACTAACCCCTTATCAACAGAGCTAGGTAAAGCTCAGTCCCGATATCCGGTTAGTCAACTCATTCGCTACTTTGCGGCTGACTTGCCAAAGTCCAGTAACTATCCACGCCATGCCAAAGCGTACGTGCGTTACTGTCTGATGGAGAAACTGGGTATTGATTCCTTTAGCTTCGGCCGCTACACAGCCGATCTGCCACCCAACTGCGTGTCTCCACTGCGAAAGTTTATGCTCTTCTACCAGGCTATCGGGCAGCCGCAGGTGGTGGCCGATACCAGGCAGCCGAAGGTTCCGCCGGCGGCTAATGATCTGGTGCTGCGCTTTATTAGAGAAGCTAAAAATCTCAGGGGCGAGCATTCTAAAGAAACTTATACCAAAGCGCTCAATACTTTTTTTGCGTATGTGGCCGACCAGCAGCAGTTAGGCCAGTCCGCTTCGCTTAGCGGCATTACGGTTGCTGATTTTGTGCAGTATCTGAAGGCAGAAGATTACTCGGCCTTTACCGTTAACCTATATCTCTCAGCCGTCAAACAACTGGCTAGCTGGTGTATCCGCAAACGGGAGGAGTTAAAGCTGGAGTCTGAGCAGCTTAACGCCCTGCGCGACATTGCCGACGTGAGGGGACTCGCTATAGAACGTACCTTTTATAAGGACAGCCTGGAAAGATCCGAGCGCCAGCAGCTGCTGGCCGATACCGAGTCGGCCCGCGATAAAGCGATGCTGGCCTTACTGGGGCTTGAAGGGCTCCGAACGGTAGAGGTAACCCGGTTGCGGCTGGGCGATCTGGATTTTATCCGTGGGCAATTGTTGGTGCTGGGCAAAGGGAAGCACACCCGCAAGGCCATTAAATTCTTTGCCGCCTGCCGGGAGCTGCTGCAGGCTTATCTGGAGGAGATCGGCCGGTGGCCGCTAAAGCCGGAGCATCGAAGTGAATCCCTATTCCCAGACCTGAAGACGTATCAGATCCGGTACGTAGTCGATAAGCAACTGCGGAAACAGGGACTCAAGCGCAGCGGGATGTCGGCCCATAGTCTTCGCCATTCGGCGGGGCAGTTACTACTTGAAGATGGCGTTAGCCTAGAGCATGTGCAGCAGCACCTACGACATGAAACGCTGGAGACCACCCAGTTTTACACCAAGAAGAAGACTCGCAGTACGTATTTTCAGCAGTTACCGGATTAGGGCTTGACTGATGCCTATACAAAACGAAAGGCACCTCCTGGTAGAGGTGCCTAATTCGGGTATGTGCTTATGTCATGTAGTGATGGTGTGGATGACAAACACCCTGATTTGGCTGGATGGCCCTCTGCTCGTGTTTGTAAAACAAAGCTAAAGACTAGTTCACCTGGCTCAAGGCCTGTGTATGCTAAAGGGGAAAAATCGCTTGTTCAACCGTAAAAAAAGGAGTCTCAATCGATACCTCCAATCAGCCTCTTTAATGAATCTGACGGATTTTCCGAATAGCTTTAACCAAGTCAACAGAGGCTGAGTCTGTACCTGGCTTGACAATGCCTCCACTCAGGCCTTTCACTCGGAATGACTCATGAGGCTTGATCTCGTGCCAAACTTTGTGGAGATGCTCGTCCATTAACCGGTGTTGCCTGTCAAAGTAGCTGATTCTGACTATGATCTGCGTAAGGCTATCGGAGTTGTTTGTTAGGGTGAAATCGTGTTCACAAACTTCGACTTCGTCATAGATGTGATTGGGGTCGGACCTGGTCCATACCGGATTACTAATAACTAAGTCGGTTGGCGGCTGGTAGATGGAGTCATTTACCGATTGACAGGCGGCTAAAAGCAGAAATATAAACAGGATTTTGTCCATGATATGTCTGTATTAATAGCAGCAACAAATGGCTCCAGATGCAAAAAAGCTGATACTGCACTGTTTACTGGTAGCCGCTTCCATTGATTCAATCAGATAGGATAGAGCTAGCCATTTAATCGGTTATTAACGGTACAATAACCTCGTTCCCTTTGTTTACCACGGCATTTGCCTGCTGGGCTGTTTCGTTAAGCGGGCTCTTCAGAATGAACTCCCGATGGGAGACACCCCATTGCCGGAGCGCTTCAATAACCTCCTCCAGCGATTCACTGTGCGGAGTCAAGGCATAGGTCACTTTTATGGGGAAGGTATCCTCAACCGTTCGCTTTACCAGGCCGTTCATCACCAAATCCTGCAACTCTTTGGATAACACCCGGTCGGTAATGCCATGCACCTCCCGACCAATTTCACTAAACCGCTTTTCCCCAAAGGTCAATGCAACGATGATTGGCAGTTTCCATTTGCCATTTAACACATCCAGCGCGTCCCGAATGGGCCTCAGAATGGACATACACTCGGTATGGCTTGCGTCCGTTGGTTTTTCCATAGCCTTCACTGCACTATCCTGAAGTATAGTGCTATCTAAAAGTATAGTACTTACAAATGAATAGTAAAGGTACGTACTTTTGGTCAGTTATTTACCGGTTGGCACATAACAATTGTATGCGCTGGCCTAACTGAACAACAACATGGAAAGGCAATTAACAATGTCACGCGATGTGGCACTTACACGCAAATTAGTCAGTATACAGACTCCTGCTCCACAGCCGGGTTTTCTGGGACCGGGCCATACCGCCCGACCCGTCATTCAGGTAAGCTATTCCGACAGTGACCCGTTTATTATGCTCATGGACGATTGGCTCGATAAAAAGAGCGATGAACCCGTTGGGGGTTCGCATCCTCATGCCGGATTTGAAACCGTTTCATTACTGCTGGAAGGCGAAATAGGTGGTTCACCACACCGCATGAAAGCAGGCGATTTTCAATTAATGACTGCCGGAAGCGGTATTATTCACACCGAAACGATTGATACCAAAACTCATATGCGGCTGTTGCAACTCTGGCTGACGCTGCCCGAAAAAGACAGGTGGGCTACTCCACGGGTGCAGGACCTGCCAATTGAGCATGTACCAACCCTAACTGAAAATGGCATAACCATCCGACTTTACAGTGGGAAGTTTGCCGGACTGATCTCACCTGTCCAGAATTACGTACCCCTCATCATTGCCGACATTCAACTTCAACCGGGTATTAACATCACCCAGCAGTTGCCGGCATCGTTTACGGCCTTCTTATATATTATTGAGGGCAGTGTTGCCGTAGGAGAAGAGCAAAAAGTGCTGCAACAGCACCAGGTAGGTTGGCTGAACCGGTTTTCTGATGATGGCCCAAGTGACCTGGAACTAACCGCTGGGAAAGATGGCGGTCGTCTGGTGCTATACGCCGGACAGCCTCAGCATGACCCTATTGTTTCACACGGCCCTTTCATTGGGGATACTCCGGACGATATTAAACGACTGTATCAGGAATTTCGCCAGGGCAAAATGAAGCATGTATCAACCTTACCGGATGCCCTGCAAATCAGGTACTGATTTCGTTCGCGGAAATATCTCTTTCTAATTACAAACCACTTTACACTCATGAGTCCTAACGTTAAACGTGTTCTGACTATCCTATTTACAGTGCTCGCTGCAGGTATGGTCCTCCTTAGTGGCATAATGAAGCTGATGCAATCGCCCGACACGATGGAAGCATTCCGCAAAGCAGGTGTTGCGCAATATGTAGTGCTCCTGGCTGCTATGGAGATTGGCTTTACGCTGGTGTATCTGTACCCTAAGACCATGAAGCTGGGGTTTATTCTGCTTTGCTGCTACTTTGCCGGTGCTATCGCTACCGAACTTTCGCACAGCACACCGCTGAATGCTATCCTTCCCATGGTACTTATCTGGATATCCGCTTTTTTGCGGGATAACCGCATTTTTCTGCCCGGTCAAAATCTAAAACAATCGGGCATGCCTGGCTGATGATTTACATTGATCCAATATGCTTGATTAGTTCTGGCATTAGCGTTATCAGGAACAAGAAAGAAAAAATGTTCGCTTTTCATTTCTTGTTCCTGATTTCTTTATGGCATGGGGAAACAAACCAGCCCTTGTAGAGTACTCTGCTCTATAGCCTGAAGCATCAGGCATAAATTTTGACCATACAGCCTTACCTAAATGGGTGCTGGCTCCGTTCAATGTCCGCATTATCCGCATAAAAGAGAGCCAGCCAGATTGTTTCCTGCGCTGGATCGGTCTAGGCAACCCGGTGCCTGAGATGCGCCGGTATATTCACGTGCATGCCGGCGGATAAACGGATGGAGTCGGTTTGAGCCTCCACTTCCAGAATTGCCTCTCCCTGTAATACCAGCACCCATTCATGTTCCGTTTGATCATACCAGTAATCTGGCGGTGACTGGTGGCCACGGGAGACAATCCGCTCCAGCCGAAATTCTCTGCCCATCAGCAAAGTCTCCATCAATTCCTCAGGCAATTGGCTAGGGATGCCTGTTAATAAATTCCCTATTTCCATACATGTTTTGGTCAGTGTGCAGACCGGTTCGTTTGATGGTTAAGTAAGCACATCAGACTTCTATACCATCGGACTGGGTGAGCAATAATTGCTTTACCGCTAACATTCGCTTAATATAGCGCCCAACAGTAAACAACCAGCGGGCATGATAGCGGAGCGTGACTTTATTCCGGCCGAGGACATCATCAAAGCAAGTGTCTCCTCAAAGCTGCTAATCCCTTTTTTCCAGTCCTACGTCCAAGCGGGATTTCCGTCGCCAGCCGACAATTACCTCGAACGGGTCTGTGACCTCAACGATCTGTGCGTCACCAACGCAGAGGCTACGTATTTTGTCCGGGTCACCAGTGACAGCATGTTCGACGATCGGATTGAGGCCGGAGATGTCTTGGTAGTTGACGCTTCACGAGATCCGGTGGAAGGGAAAATCGTCGTAGCCAGTTTAAACGGTGACCATACCGTCAAGCGCATTCATTATTCGCGTGACGGGGTGGTGCTGCTGCCAGCTAATAACAAGTATAAGCCTATTTCAGTTAAAGCGGGTGATGATTTCAGGGTACTGGGCGTAGTAACCTATGTGATTCATAAACCCATGTAAGATGATCGCCTTAGTGGACGCGAACAATTTCTACGTTTCCTGCGAGCGTAGCTTCAAGCCGGCCTTGGAGGGACGTCCCGTTATTGTATTGTCCAATAATGATGGCAATGTGGTAGCCCGCTCCCCGGAAGCCAAGGCGATCGGCATCAAAATGGGGCAACCATTTTTTGAGGTTGAGGAGCTTATTAGTGAACACAACATTGCAGTGTTCAGCAGTAACTACACCCTCTACGGAGACATGAGCGCCCGAATCATGAGCACGCTGGGTCGTTTTGTGGAAGAGGTAGAGGTATACAGCATCGATGAAGCATTTCTGAATCTGAAAGGGTACGAGTCCGTTTATCCGGATCTGGTTGCCTTGGCCCAGCAGATTCGGGCCACCATTGCGCAGTGGCAACGCATCCCGGTTTCCATTGGCATAGCGCCGACAAAAACGCTGGCTAAAATTGCCAACTGGTACGTAAAACGACAGCCGGCGCATAACGGGGTTTTGTTGCTTAGTGATCCCGTAGACATCGAAGCCAGGCTGCAGGAGTTTGACGTTAAGGAACTGTGGGGGATAGGGCACCGGTACACGAGCCTGCTGAAGCGTAATGGCATCAAAACCGCCTGGCAGTTGCGCCAATGTCCGGACGACTGGGTCCGCCAGCACATGACCGTGAATGGCTTACGGTTAGTCTATGAGCTTCGTGGTACGCCCTGCAAAATGCTCGAGCTGGAGCCTGCCCCCAAGAAAGCCATCTGTACGGCAACTAGTTTCGGGCATCTGGTGCCTGACTTAAAGAACATGACCGAGGCCCTGACTACCTATGTGGCCCGAGCGGCCGAAAAGTTGCGCCGGCAGCACTCAGCGGCCGGGGTAATGACAGTATTTCTGCATACCAACCGGTACCGCCGAAGTCCTAACGGTGAGCCCGCTAAGCAGTACTACAACAGCCGCACCGTCCAGCTTCCCCACCCCTCAGCCAGTACACCGGAATTGGTCGGTTATGCACAGGCGGCTCTCACCTCAATCTTTCAGCCGGGTTACCTGTATCAGAAAGTAGGAGTGATTTTGACTGGTTTGGTACCGGATAGCTATATACAGAAGTCGTTTTTCCAGGCAGATCCAAGTGAAGACCTGTTGAAATTGACGCGCATCGTCGATAAACTTAACAGACGCTACGGCCGGGATAAGGTGCGTCTGGCTGGCCAGGGCTTCAGCCCCACCTGGCCGATGAAGCAAAAGTATCTTTCACGGTGCTATACCACCCGTTGGAGTGATATTTTACAGGCCGACTAAGTTTCTCCCCTCACTGGTTCGCTATTTTTCTTCTGAGCGTTTTCTGCTCAATAGCTTTCAGGAACGTCTTTTTGTATAGCTCACCCAGCGGGATGAGTTTAGGCTTTTCCTGCCGTTTCACCGAAATTTGTTCTTTGTCAACCTGATCAATCTTGCTGTAGGCTACAATAAAGGACTTGTGAACGCGGGCAAAGAGTTTCTTCGGAAGCTGATCTTCAATATCACTGATGGATAACAGCACATTGATCCGGTCCGCTTCCGTGTAAATAGAGATGTAGTTTCGTTCGCTCTCAATCCAGGCTATATCCTCAAAGTAAATGCGCTGCAATTTCCCTTCCGACCTGACATAGATATACGTGTCAGGGCCTTCTGTGCTTTCCTCTTCCTGCCATCCGCCAATTACCTGCCTGGCTTTTTGCACCGCTTTTGAAAAGCGCTCGAAAGAAAAGGGTTTATGCAGAAAGTCTATTACATCGTACTCATAGCCGGTCAGCGCATATTTCGGATAAGCCGTGGTAAATATATAACGCTGGGTACTCCCCATAATCCGAACGAAGTCCAGGCCGTCAATTGAAAAGTTGGGCATCTCCATATCCAGAAAGATCAGGTCGACTTTATGATTTTCCAGATACAGTAGGGCTGAGTTGGGATCAGTAAAGTAAGCTTCCAGCCTCAGAGTTGGCACTTTTTCAATGTATTTGCTAAGCTGGGTGATGCAGATGAGCTCATCATCCAGAATGATGCAGGATAAAGCCATTAATTGTATATGATTAAGTGACAGGAAAAAACGTCGTCGGTTTGGTTGATGTCGAAGTGGTAGCGTTGATAAGCCAAATCCAGCCGTTGCCGCATATTGGCAAGCCCGATGTGATTGCTTTCAAACCGCTGCTTTTTGTTTTTCAGATTCGAGGTAAAGTACTCGATACGGTCCTCATAGGCAATCAAATCAATGATGAATGGATGCTCCGGATTAGTGAGGTTACCATGTTTGAACGCATTTTCAACCAGACCAATTAGCAAAAACGGCAGGATCTCTTTCTGCTCAACCGGCCCATTTACCGAAAATTTGATGAACATCGGGTAGCGCAATTCGTGCAGGTTGATGAACTGCCTCATATAGTTGATTTCCTCCTGCAGGTTCGCCGTTTGAAAATCATTGCGCATGCTATAGCGCATTATCTCCGACAGCTTGATGATCGATTCGGCCAGTTCCGGATAAACATCCTGGGATTTGATATAAAAGTAGTTCAGGGTATTATAGAGAAAATGCGGATTTACCTGCGCTTTGAGCGCTTTCAGTTCAGTGCTTAGCGATTCCTGCTGTTGCAGAAGCCGTTGTTCCTCTGCGCGTTTGGTAGCCTCAATGGCATCTTTGATGTCGTCGGTAACCTGCGGTATAACCTTGAACAGATCCAGAGCAACCCCTGCAAAGAAATAGGCCGTTGCCGCTGCTACCAGCAAAAAGATAATCCAGGTATTGAAATAGCGTGAGGCACGTGGAGGATTTAGATGGCTGGCTTTTAGGACTTCCTGCCGTTTTAAAGCCCAGGGTTGGTGTTCTTTGAGTGCGTTCTCGTAGCGGATGGATTCCTGGGGTGTCAGGTAGTTATATTGGTAGGAGTAGTTCAGTTGTCCGAACGTCACGTACGAAAGTATACCAATCACGACACCGGTCCAGGCCATCATCGCGGCCCGGCCAAGTACCATGGCCGACAAGACAATCAGCGAATGGGCTAGCCCGAAATCAGTGATAATAGCATCGGTCGACGGATTGCCAACGCCCAGCATGTTGGCCACACTCATCAGCATGACCGACAAAACACTCGTCCAGCGGAGCGTTAGTTCAATTTTCTGGTTTTCTTTCAGTTTGGCGACATTCAGGCGAATGTTAAACACATAAATGTCGCGTTCCTTCAGGCTGAGATACGCATAAACGGCGGAAACAAGATTGGCAATCCAGACAAAACTGTAAATAAACCCCAGAATTGGAGCCGGCACAAACGAACCGGTCGCAATCTTCTCACTGATCAGGAAAAGTGGTGTTAAGATCAGGTAAGAGACATTCAGCAGATACAACATCTTCCGCTGAACATTCGAAAACGGTCTTGTCAATTGCTGACGCGAACGTTCGAGTAATTCTTTTAACTGAATTTCTTCGTGATTCATTAGTTGAGGCAGACAATAAGTTCGTTGCGGACAGGAGCTATGAATAATCAAAGCAGGACATGTATACGGGTGCCTGTCCTAAGGAAATATCGTTGGGGAGGTCAACCGCTTTAACCATTACATGGGTAGTTACTTCCGGCTGAAACTGGCTGAAAAGGCCCATTTTCTTTTGGGGCAGCAAGGTTATAAGGGGGTCTTTCTGGTCAATCTGCCACATGGCCGTGTGTATATTGAAGTGAGCCAGTACACTTTCGAGCAATACCGGCAACAGCTCCGGTCGTCCTTTTTCGACGTAGACACCTTCCAACACCACAAAAGCCTGCCGTGAGGGATTAAAGAACCGGCGCAAACCAGGGATAAACGGAGCTACTTTGCCGATGAGTGTGCCAAAGGGACCGGGTATATGCACCAGTTGCCAAACAATTGGATTCGCCTGCACGCCGGCTATAATGCGACCGTCCTCTTCCAGTGTAAAATATTGACGATTGTAGTTAATATTGATGAAGTTCTGAAAGCCATAGCCGGCAAACTGCTGTTGAACAAGGTGGAGCGTCCGAGCCGGGTCAATGGTAGACGCTTCCCGAAAACGGGTGTCTTTAACAGGCGAGTACCGCCGGAACATATACGTTTTTAGCTGAGCAACTGATTCAAAGTCTTCCTGTGTGGATACTGCCATGGAGCGAGTATTCTTCGCTTCGATGAACGAGTAGAACAGGTACGGCGGCTGTTCCTGCCGGTGGATGTAATCGACAGCCCTCGATTTAAGAAGCTGACCATATCCCTTGCACTGATCCTTATCGCGAACCGTCAGATAGCGGCCGTAGAAAGCGGATACTGATCCAAAAGGGAAACCAATCATGCGCTGATCCAGGCAGTAAATCCCGACGAGTTCGTCTCCCTGGTAAAGGTGGAAAAAGTATGGGTTATTCAACTGGTGTATTTTATTCTCCTGTCCAGTCTGGCGGTATCGAATTCCTTTCGTGCCGTAGGTAGTTTGTTGCAAAAGGAGGATGGCCTGCTCGTCGGCTTGTGAAGCAACAGTTAGCCTGAGGGGGCCATCCTGATACAGAATGGCTGGTCGAGAGATAGCAAATACGTTGAGTTTCATGTCGATTACTAAAAACCGAATTACAAATATAGCGAGTTGATAGACGAATAAGTATAAATTTTTATAACACTTGTAAACTTTTAATACCTACTTATCCGCTTATATGAAGATAAAATATCTAGAATGTTGCAATTAATACCGTTCTACTACAAGCACTCAACGTATTAAGAAAGTATCCTCTGTCCTCAAAAATTTCAGTTATGTCCTTTGCCATGGGGTGTTTGTACCAGGCGTAGGTTTTGAAATCGACTTTCCCAGTTATTTTACTACTAGGGTTGATGAGCGGCTGTTTTCCGGCTGAGATAAGAATAACTACGGTCGCAAAAACCTACGTCAGCTCAATCCAACCCGTATGAAAAACTTTTCAGAAATAGTGAATGAAGGAGATGAGCATAGAAAAAGCCGGAGCACCGGCGTATTGGGATGCCTATGACCTGCTGTACGAGTACTATACCTTACACGAATCCCGTTATCAGCACTTTCTTACAGGACCGGTTCAGGAAGACCTTGAATCTGGCATGTTGGAAAGTCTGGTGGAATACCTGACCATTCTAACCCTGCATGCCAGGAGTTTTCAGAAGTTCCTGAAAAAATCTGCTTATAAAAGGCTGGTAGAACAAGCCTATCAGCAAAGTAAAGAGGAGCCCGATCTTCCCTTAATTGGTGCGCGTACAATTGGCGACGCTTTACGCTGGGAAATTTTCATTGCTGATATGACCCTTGCCGAATTCGCGCGTAAGCTGGCCATATCTGTCAAAGATCTAAATGACCTGCTTACTGATAAAGCAGGCATTACTGAGCCAATAGCGCGGGCATTAGCCAGTATAACAACGCTGGACTATTCAGGATGGATGGCGTTGCAAAGAGAATGGGAACTGACTCATTCGGACGGCCGCAGTTCCAATTATGAATAAAGCAAGCTTCAACATTCAATAAAACAGCCGAGCCGGAAATAACTCACCTGCCAGTCTTGTACATACATTTTTACATACCCTGTCCGGTAAAATAGTGGTAATACGTATGTTGAGAAGCATTTTCTATGTATTTCCGAATACATTTGCAGCGTCAAGATATGAAAAGAAGCTATGAGCAAAAAAGAAGATTACGACCTCCTGCAATTATTGGCCGATAAAGGGATCAAACAAGGAAAACTGGCCGAGAGCATGGGCATCAAAGCCGACTACTGGCTGAAAAGCAGAAAGAAAGGCTTATCGAATCTATCTCTGGAGCGAATCATTCTCATGGCCGATTTTCTTAACATGGACCCCGAGGAGATCTTCGAATACAGCTACAGAACTTATAAGAAGCACAAAGGAAAAGTTAAAAATTAACTAATTTCCAATTAAGCTTTTTTCGTAAAGAATACCCTGGCTCCCCCATTCAGCGTATTCGATTTACCCGGCATGTTAAAGATTGCTACGGCACGCTAGTGGCTGTTTTTAGTAGTTGACTTTAGGGGAAATGGGCTATTTTTCTTTATTAGAATAAGTGTTAATGGTTTGGTAGATAAGCTGTTAATAAGTATATTTATATAGAAAATCAGTCAAGGCCGGCCCGGTGTGACAGGGCAAAGATCATGATTCGCCATACCCGGAGATCATCCGTTACCGCTGTGCCTGTCGGTAACCAGCTACCCCTTTTCGGCGATTACGCCAGCCCCTTCTTTGCGCAAAGCCATACCCAGCAACGTATTCAACAGGCAGTAAGTGAATGCCTGCTGTCGGCGGACGTTGAACCCGTCCCACCCAGCTATTTCCGCATTGGCTCCGATGCCATTTTGTTTCCAGTTAGCGAAGCCGCCCGCCTGAAAGCCAATGTAAATGCTATTCGACTAATAAAGTCCTTACAGAAGTTTCCTAAACCGGAGCTAACACCGCAGGAGCAGGAACTGTTGCTTCAATATGTGGGCTGGGGTGGACTGGCCAAGGTGTGGGACCAGGAGCCCTTTCAGCTGATGCAGGCAGGCCATACTGCCGATGCCCCTACGGAACGCTGGATACGTCAGTTCGGCTCAGCCCGTCTGGAATTGGAAACTCTGTTAACGTCCGAAGAAATCGCCTTAGCTGAAGCATCGACCCTCAACGCATACTATACCAGTCGGCTTTTAGTTGAGAATATCTGGCAGGCAGTATCCAGGCTTGGTTTTAGCGGGGGCCGGATTCTGGAACCCGCAGCCGGTACCGGTCACTTTAACGGGCTAATGCCGGATGCTGTCCGAAAGAATTCTTCGGTAATAGCCGTTGAAAAAGACCTGATCACCGGTGCCATTCTGCAAGCGCTTTATCCGGAAATAGAAACCCACCTGTCCGGCTTTGAGGAAGTAGAATTGGAAAATGCCTCCTTCGACCTGGTTATTGGCAATGTCCCTTTTGGCAGCTACAAAGTGTATGACCCGCATCACCCCGATTTATCGGCTCATCTGATTCATAACTATTTTATTGGAAAGTCGGCACGGCTGGTTCGGCCGGGTGGGTTAGTCGCCCTGATAACCTCTATGGGTACGCTCGATAGCCAGGATGATTCGTTTCGGAAATGGCTGAACGGTCCCGGTGACATGGATTTGGTGGGTGCCATTCGGTTACCGTCCTGTGCATTTGAGCAGAGTGCCGGCACCCAGGTGACAACTGATCTGCTGTTTTTGCAGCGCCGGGAGGGTGTTAGTCGCCGGTTTTTTGATAACGTATATACCCGTACGGCGACGTTGCTTTCTGAGCCGGTTGCTGGTTCGGACGGCGATACTGACGTTCGGCTGTTACAGGTCAACGAATACTTTACCCGCAACCCGGAACAGATGCTGGGTACCATGACATTTGCGGATACGGTCGGCAAAGGAGGTCTGTACCGGGGAGATCGTACCACACTTTATATGTCACAGCCGCAGGAACTACCGCAGCGGCTCACACAGGCTATTGAGCAGTTGCCGCAGCAGATTCTTTCGCTACTAAAGGACCGTAAATTAGACCAGCCGCAATCTCCCCAACAGCCGGAAGTACTGAACGAGTCGGTCAAGATTCGCGGTCGGTTCTATACTAAATCGCTGGTGATTCGGCAGTATGAGCTTCTGAAAACAGCGTTCTTAACATTAATCCGGAGTGAGCGAGCCGGGGAAGTTGATGCAGTACTCGACCGACTTAGGGCAGCTCTGAACGAGCATTACGACCGGTTTGTCCGCTATTTTGGTACGCTGACCGCTAACCGTTCGCTGCATTTTCTTGATGAGTACGATCCGCAATATGGTACTGTCCAGGCGCTGGAAGTTTTTGATAAAACAACCCGAAAGCTTAGAAAAGCGGATATTTTCCGCCATGTGGTCTATCCCCAGCTTTGCCCGCCGAAGCAGGCCGGGAACGTAGAGGATGCGTTGCGGTTGTCGCTAGCCTATGAAGGCTATATATCCCTCACCAAAATGGCGGAATGGTTGAGTATTCCAGCCGAACAGGTACGGGCACAACTACTAAACCAGCAATTAGCGTTTGTGGAGCCGGATTCCGGTAAACTCATCGACCGCGATAGTTTCCTGTCGGGCAATGTTCGCCGTAAGCTCATTCGGGCGAGCGAAGCCGCCAAACAGCAGCCGGAACTGTACCGGAATGTTCGGGCGCTGGAATCGGTATTACCGCCGGCTAGACCTGCCAGCCTGGTAAGCTTTCAATTAGGTTCGGTCTGGATACCCGACGACATGATTACCGATTTTGTCCGTCAGACCTTAGCGATGAGTAGCGTAACGATTCGCTACAACAGACGGGCGGCTGAGTACGAATTGGACCATGAACAATGGACGGTTCAGAACCGCAGTTTGGGTACCGATCGCCGGACCGCGTTAGACCTCATCGAAGCTGCCTTGAACCAGAAAACGGTAGTGATTACCAAAACCATAATCGACCTCGAAGGGAAAGAGCGGCAGGTAAAAGATGTGGAGGCTACCACTCAAGCGATTCAGGCGCAGGAACACCTGACCGAGTTGTTTACCGACTTTATTCGGGAGAACTATTCCCCACGTATCGAAAAGCTGTACAACGAATTGTTTAACAGTCACGTAGCCCGGCAATACCGCGAATTTCACCTGCCGGTTTATCCGGGCGCTAACTCTAACCGGCTCTTACGCCGGCACCAGAAACAGGGTGTAGAGCGCATTAAGGAGCAGGATACCTTATTAGCCCATGTGGTGGGTAGCGGTAAAACGTTGACCATGATTACGGCCGCTATGGAATTAAAGCGGCTGGGTATGGCACATAAGCCCCTGCTTGCCGTGCAGAATTCAACGGTGGAGGACTTTGCGGCCCAATGGCGTTTGCAATATCCCTGGGCGAATGTGTATGTACCAACCGCGGCCGATATGGAAGCAGCCGGTCGGAAGCGTTTTCTGCAACGCATTGCCACGAATGATTTCGATGGTATTGTGATTCCCCAATCGTTTCTAAAACTGATACCCGATGACCCCGCCAGCGAAGATGCCTTTCTGACGGAGGAGCTAGACCGGGTAGAAGCGGCCTACCAGTCGGCTGACCGTCGGGGTGATGACCGGCGAAAGAAACTGACGGTTAAGCGCATGAATGAAATCCGGATGCGCATTGAAGCACGTCGGAAACGCCAGGCTGACCGGCGCAAAGACAATATCCTGACGTTTGACCAATTGGGTATAGATGCGCTGTTCCTCGACGAGGCCCACGCCTATAAACGTCTTGGATTTAACACCCACCGCCGAAACGTAAAGGGCATCGACACGGCCGGTTCCGAGCAGGCACTTTCCGCTATGTTCAAGTGCCGTACGGTGCAGGCAAAAGGTGGCCGAGTGGTATTGGCAACGGGTACACCTATCTCAAACACCATGGCGGAGGCCTGGACGATGCTCAGGTACATTGCCCCGCAACGGCTGGAAGAAGCGTACCTAACCACCTTTGACCAGTTTGCCGGTACATTCGGTTCCATCATTCAGTCTTTTGAGTTAACCACTGCCGGGAATTTCAAAGCGGTAGAGCGCTTTGCCCGGTTCGTCAATGTCAAACAGTTATCGGAAATATACCGCTCGCATGTCGATGTTATTCTAAACGAAGATGTAATCGAGTTTCAACAAAACCAGACCTTGCCCAAGTTGCTGAACGAGGAATACACTCGGATTCAGCTACCACAGACAGAAGGTGTACAGGCAGAGTTAGAGCGCATTCGGGCTACCCTGAAATGGTACGAACACTTGTCGGGCGACGAAAAGAAAAAGAACATGCACATTCCGTTGGTGATGTTTGGGCAGGCACGTAAGGCAACATTGGATTTACGTCTGCTGTCGGCCGCGAATCCGGATGAAGCCGGCAGCAAGACCAATCAGGCAGTACAGCAAATTGTACGCATTTATCGGGAATCCGATGCTTACCAGGGTACTCAATTGGTGTTTGCCGATCTGTTTCAAAGTCCGGAGCGGGAAAGCATCTGGTACGACGAAGACAGCGAAACAGACGATTCATGCAATGGCAGGGCGGAGCGGAAAACCGTACGGTTCCACTTATTTGAGGATTTAAAACGAAAACTGGTTGAGCACGGTATTCCGGCCGAACAGATAGGCATTGTGCCGGAGGAGGCCCACAAGCGCGAAGCCTTGTTTGCGCAGGTTCGGTCTGGTCAGATTCGGGTACTGATGGGTACCAGCGAACGGATGGGGGTAGGCGTGAATGTGCAGGAACGGTTAGCGGCTCTCCATCATTTGGATGCACCGAACCGGCCGACCGATTTTGAACAGCGAAACGGGCGCATTATCCGGCAGGGCAACCTTCACGCAGTCTGGAATAAGCCGGTTGAAATCCTGACCTATGGCGTGGAGAAAACATTGGATGCCACAGCCTACGGCCGTCTGGCGATTAAGCAGAAGTTCATCAACCAGGTATTGAAAGGCAACGGCCTTGAGGATTCCATTAGCGATGTTTCCACCGACGATGATTTTTCGAGTATTTCCTTTGACCAGATGATGGCATCCCTCAGCGGTTCCCAAACGGCATTGCTGTACACTCAGAAGCAGTTGGAATATAACCGGCTGATTCAGCAGAAAAAGAACTGGCAGCGGACTATTCTACAAGCGCAAGTGGAAGTAGAACGAGCCCGTCGGTTCATTGCCGAGAAGACCTCTCTCCTACCCCATCTGGAAGCCGAAGTTGATATTTTACAACTGCGGTTCCCCCGCACGACCGAACGGTCACTTCGGATTGAATCGGTGGAGGTAGACGGAGTGGCGTATCACCAGGATTGGCACGAACCGCTGAAAGCATTGTTTGAGCGGATGAAGGGCGCTCTGAAACGGCACCTCGCACCGCAGGAGACCATCAAAGTAAATGGACTGCTGCTCACCCTGACGGCCGATTGGTATACCAACGGGTTAGGCAAAACGGTAACTGCTATCCAGTACCGCTGGGGCAATCTGATTCAGGGCAGTTTAACCACCGCACAGGGTTTAGCCGTTTCCCTACGGGCGCAGGTACAGGCCGCCGAAGGAGAACCCCACTATCTGCATCAAGAGTTAGAAAAGGCCAGAACGATTGAAACCGAATACGGCAAAAAAGTTAATCTGCCTTTCCAGCATGAAGTCGACCTGGAGCGCATTGCACAGGAAATAGCCGAACTGCAACGGCTGATGGAAGCGGAGAGCCAGGCGGAGGCTGTTTCTCCGCTCCCTACGGATAAAACTAATGAATTAGCAGCCGAGGCCATAGCTGCGTAGCCCGTAGGAGCAGGAAAAGAGAAAGTCTTTTCCTGCTCCTAAAATGGGTACTTTCCTGTACGTTGAAAAAGAACTTAAATCAAGGAATTTAGTGAGAGCATAAGGGGAGAAGGGGGCTGGTTCTCAATTAAGAAAACAGGTTAATAGCTTGGTATATAGGTATATAGCTGCTATCTTTATACAAGAAATCAATCGAAAGCCGGTCCGGTGTGATAGGACAAAACAAATATGGTTGCTTCTCCTGAATCCGTCTCTTTTGCGCAGCTATTTGCCCTAACCGCAAACTTTGCGGTCGATTATCAGCGAATCATAACGTCCATTCAGCAGCAGTCGCCCGGACGGGTGGCCGTGAACAGCTATCCGGTAAATAGCCTGGAAGAGGTGCTAAACCGGTTTACCCACCTGCATTTGACTACCACACCCGGAACCCGGACAAAAAAGGCTTTAGCCATCGCCGATAAATTAGGCTTTCAGGTGATCCCCTGTGAGGTGAACCTGGAAGCAGGCCGCCGGCTACATTACTTTCTGCTAACCCGCAGCCCAGAACAGCTTTTTTCCTGATTAAACTATTTTCTAATTCTTAATTGCAAACTGCCGGCCCGGTGTCACAGGGCAAAACACCCATGAAAACCCGTTCTTACCCCAAGTCTGCCCCAGCTTCTGCCAATTGGAAACCGGTGGACATTTACCAGCGCGTGACCGACCTGATCGTAAAGCGCATGGAGGAAGGTTTCTTCCCCTGGCGTAAAACCTGGTCAGTAACCGATGATGGCAGTGTTGAGTTGCCCCGCAATTACCTGACCGGACGGGTCTATTCCGGAATCAATCTGCTTCTATTGGGTAGCCTGCCTTACGACCGGCCCTATTACCTGACGTTTAAGCAGGTTAAACAGCTTGGCGGTACAGTCCGTAAAAATGCTTCTGGTGCTATGGTGGTGTTCTGGAAGGTAGAAACCGACGAAGAAGCCACCGAACGCGGAGAGCCTACCAGCCGTCGTTTTTTGTTACGCTACTACTATGTATTCAACATTGCCGATGTGGAGGGTATCGATTTTACACTGCCTGCGCTTATACCGCTAGCGCCTAAACTGGCAGATGAAAAGCTGATCGCCTGCCGTGCCCTTATGGATGATATGCCCAATCCGCCAGCTATTCGATACGGCAATACAAGCCGGGCATGTTATAACGTAAAGCGGGACATGATAAATATGCCCAAGCCCGAGAACTTTGAGACCAGCGCTAACTTTGCGGTAGTTGCCTTTCACGAATTGATTCACTCAACCGGACATCCCAGCCGTTTAAACCGGCCGGAGTTAGCTAAGCCTAATAAGTTTGGATCTTGCAACTACGCTAAAGAGGAACTTACGGCCGAGATCGGAGCCTGCTATTTAGCCGTAGTTTCAAGAGTTGACATTACTCAGGCGACCATTCTGGATAACTCAGTAGGGTACCTGCAAAATTGGTTACAGGCCTTAAAGAATGACAAAACGCTGATCATCAAAGCGGCCGGACTGGCCCAGAAAGCTGCTGATTATGTGTTGGGGGCCACCAGCGTGGAGTTGCAGGAGTTGGAAGAACCGGAAGCGGTAATCTGCTAAAAATTCGGCCAAGAAGGGGAGTCCCCTTCCTGGACCTACCCCTGTGCAACTCGCAAGCTTGTTAATTCCCAATTGGAAGAAGCTGATACATTTAAAATAGCTAAACTTAACACAAATACAATGCGAATTTCAGAGTGGGCGTGTTTACAAGTCACCACTTTCAATTATATTGAACTAGTCAAGACTTAATCTGACAGTTTGAAAGTTTTTGTACCTTCAAACCACTGATTAAGACGATGACAACACAAGAGAAAATCATTAAGAACAAGCTAGGTATTTTTAACCTAGCTGACCAGCTTCAGAATGTTTCTAAGGCTTGTCGGATCATGGGCTACTCCCGGGATAGCTTCTATCGCTTTAAAGAACTCTATGAACAAGGCGGAG